>JAILRZ010000103.1 GCA_024697845.1 Eubacterium sp.
TCCACCATTCATAATGAACTCAGAACCGCCGGTTACAAAAACCGCACCTCCCTGTGCAGTAAAACAACGGTTAGGATCTACATCATCAATGTAATCTGACTTCGCATAACAGTGGTCGATGCTTCCACCATTCATGGTAAAAACACCACCTGCATAAACAGCAACGCCTCCACCATAACAAACAGAACCACCTTCGATTCCACAGTTCGTAATGGTTCCACCATTCATAGTAAACTGTCCACCCTCAACAGTAACAGCACCTCCATAATAGTTATTACCCTTATGGTTCTGAATGGTTACCCCTGGGTTCATTACGACGGTTCCACCTTCTAGGACATAAAAGACCCCTGGTGTATCTCCCGTTTCGGTCCCTCTGAAAACAAGTTCATTACTTTCATCTTCCAAACCTACATATACGGTTGCAGTCCCTGAAGCAACTACAGTTCCTCCTGCCGTAGACACTTGAATATAATGTCCATTTCCCTGAATGGTTGTTGTGTTTTTTAAAAAATTCATGCCGACATCATTTGTTGTTAAGTCAGCCTTTAAATCAATTAAAAAAGAACCAGCCTCTGCGCCATTAATCGAAGATACAGCAACATTTAATTCCTCAACGGAAGATACTTCAAATATCTGAGTATAGATTTCTTCCGCTTTCATTGTTTTCTGATAACCTCCGCCCTGTAATATCAAGACTATTGCGAGTATCACACTAAAAATCCGTTTCATTTTTCTTTGCATTTCCTACTCCTTCCTTATTTAAAATTTCCGTCTGATTATTCTTCAAACCAGTCAATCGGGAGCGTCTCCTCTCCTCGAATTTCTTTCTCTTTTTCTTCTACTGTTTTTAAATCATCCTCTGATTCTTTTTCTTCTACTTTTGTTGTTTTCAAATCATCCTCTGACTCTTTTTTCTCGATTCGATTATTTTTTTCTTCCTTTTCCGATTTTTTTTGTACCGTTGTACTTCCCTCAGAAATATCCGTTGAAAAAAAGCTTGATTCCTCTTTCTTTGAAACTTTCTCACTGCTTTTTTTCTCAGTAACCGTTTCAAAGTTCTTTGTCAAATTTCTATTTCGAATTACCGAAAAACCAGCTATAATACAAATAAAAAAGCATACGGAGGTAATTCCAATTCTAAGCATTTTCTTTTTCATTTTAAAACCAATCAATCTCCGTATCTACAAATTCATGAACCCCACCATGATATGTATCGATTTGTTCCTCATTACTTGTTGTGATTACATCTTTTAAATCAATTTCGATAATTTCAATTTCCGGTTTCCTATATTCTTTCATAACAACCTCCTCCCTATTTCTTTTCGTTCTCCTGTTATTGTGTTTTTTACCGTTCACCTTTTGCTTGTTGCATTATTTATAAATTATATTTTTGAATTGTGATGTAAATTTGATATTTATGATATAACATTGGCATTCAAGGATTCGTGCGCTGCTGATTTTAACAACTCTGTGTGAATGTAAAACATTTTACCATTAAAACTTATTTTTTATAAATTCTATACATTGAGTGATGAAAGAATTTTTGATATTATAGTATTGTTCGTTTTATGCGCAGTTTTATTAACATGCATAAATTCATACTTTTGATATTATTCACAGGAGGTTTCCTTATGGGAAAAATAACCGCCACTGCTGTGGCAAAAATTGAGGAGATTTGTAATCGCTATACAAATGAAAAAACTCCTCTGATGATGATTCTTAGTGATATCCAAAACGAATATGGATATATTCCTTTAGAAGTCCAGGAAATTGTTTCTAAAAAAACAGGTATTTCCGTTGCGGAAATTTATGGAGTAGTTACATTTTACTCTTTCTTCTCTTTAACACCAAAAGGAAAATACGTGATTGGTTGTTGTCTTGGTACCGCTTGCTACGTTAAAGGTGCACAGCGTGTCATTGATAAATTTTCCGAAATACTGAACATCGGTCCCGGTGAAACAACCGAGGACGGATTATTTACATTAGATGCCCTTCGTTGTATTGGTGCCTGCGGAATCGCACCGGCTGTAACCATCAACGGAAAGGTTTATCCGAAAATGGATCCTGCACAGGTTCCAGCGGTCATTGAAAGCTACAAAAAGGAGGAGGCATCAGCATGATTCAATCTACAGAAAATCTAAACGAGCAGATCTCATCCTGTACCCAGAATTTAGAAAACAAATTATCCGGAAAGGACGGTAAACGTCACATCATTCTTTGCGGCGGTACCGGCTGTCTTTCCAATAATTCCAAAGAAATCCAGGAAAAATTCCAGACTCTTCTGTCTGAAAAAGGATTATCTGATCAGATTTCCGTCAACCAATCCGGTTGTTTTGGTTTCTGTTCGCAGGGTCCTTTCGTTAAAATTTATCCTGAAAATACATTATATCGTCTCGTTTCCGTTGATGATGTTGAAGAAATTGTAGAATCCGATATTATAAACGGTACTGTGGTAGAACGACTTCTTTATGTTGAACCTTCTACCGGCGAAAAAGTTTCTCGTCAGGAAGATATTAATTTCTATAAAAAGCAGAAAAGAATCGCACTTCACGGTTGTGGCGTTATCAATCCGGAAGACATCAATGAAGCGCTTGGTATGGGGGCATTCCAGGGACTTCGTCGGGCTCTTTCTATGAGCCAGGAACAGGTTATTAATGAAGTGCTTGCTTCCGGCATTCGTGGTCGTGGTGGTGCAGGTTTCCCATCCGCCAGAAAATGGTTATTTGCTTACAACATGGAAGAGGACGAAAAATATGTTGTATGTAACGGTGATGAAGGAGATCCGGGAGCATTTATGGATCGAAGCATCTTAGAAGGAAATCCTTTGGCCGTAATTGAAGGCATGATGATTGCCGGATATGCCATTGGAGCCCAAAACGGTTATTTCTACGTTCGTGCCGAATATCCGATTGCTGTCAATCGATTAAAAATAGCTATTCAGCAGGCAGAAGAGGCCGGTCTTTTGGGAGATAATATTCTTGGAACAGGATTTAATTTCCACTGTCACCTCCGTCTTGGTGCCGGAGCCTTTGTTTGTGGTGAAGAAACTGCATTGCTTAATTCCATTGAAGGAAAACGTGGTATGCCACGTCCTCGTCCACCGTTCCCTGCTGTTAAGGGATTGTGGGAAAAGCCAACCATCATTAACAACGTAGAAACTCTGGCTTGTATTCCATATATTCTTCGAGAAGGTGCTGAGGCATTCTCAGCCGTTGGAACAGAACATTCCAAAGGAACCAAGGTGTTCGCATTAGGTGGTAATGTAAACAATGTAGGTCTTGTAGAAGTCCCAATGGGAACCACCTTACGTGAATTAATTTTTGATATCGGTGGCGGTATTCCAAACGGAAAGAAATTTAAAGCAATCCAGACCGGTGGTCCATCCGGCGGATGTTTAACTGAAGAATTTTTAGATGAACCAATTGACTTTGACAACCTGGTTGCAAAAGGCTCTATGATGGGATCCGGCGGTGCCATTGTTATGGACGAAGACACCTGTATGGTGGACGTTGCCAAATTCTACATGGAATTTATCTGCGATGAGTCCTGTGGAAAATGTTCTCCTTGCCGTATTGGTACAAAGCGTATGTTGGAAATTCTTACTCGTATTACCGAAGGTCAGGGAACATTAAAAGATTTAGATGACTTGGAAGAATTAAGTCAGACAGTAAAAAATAATTCTCTTTGTGCTTTAGGACAAACCGCAGCAAATCCGGTTAATTCTACTTTGGCACATTTCAAAGATGAATATCTGGCACACATCAATGAAAAGAAATGTCCTGCACATATTTGTAAGAGTCTGATGGAATACACCATCGACAAAGAAAAATGTATTGGTTGTGGTCTTTGCGCCAAGGCATGTCCTGCAGGATGTATTGAACGTACAGACTATATCCCTGAAGGTCACAAACTGGCTTCCTTCCACATTGATGCGGAAAAATGCTTGAAGTGTGGTTCTTGTATCGCTGCATGTCGGTTAAAAGCCGTTGAAAAGAAATAAGGGAGGAAGAAAGATGACTAAGAAGGTTAATATTAAAATTGAAGGCATTCCTTACCAGGTAGATGAAGGAATGACTATTTTGGAAGCAGCTAAGGCTTGCGGTTATGAAATCCCTTCCCTTTGTGCTTTCAATCACGGAGAATGTAATTCCGGTTCCTGTCGTGTTTGTCTTGTTGAAACAACAGGTGCCCGTGGATTAGTTGCCAGCTGTGTTTATCCGGTTGTGGAAGGAATGGAAGTTCGCATTTCTTCTCCAAAAGCAGTTGATGCAAGACGTCGGAGTGTGGAATTATTACTTTCCAATCACAATAAAAACTGTCAGCAGTGTGACAAGAACGGCCAGTGTGAATTGCTTCACGTAGCAAGCCTGACCGGTGCAAGAGATGATGCTTTTGGTGGTTGTCTCACTGAGGTTCATATTGACCGGTTGGCTCCTGGTCTTGTAAGGGATACTTCCAAGTGTATCCTTTGCGGAAGATGTATTGAACGTTGCAAAAACGTGCAGGGACTTGGAATTCTCGGTTATGAAAACCGCGGATTTAACACTTTTGTTGCTCCTGCAGAAAATCGAAGTTTTAAGGATTCTCCTTGTATCCAGTGTGGGCAGTGTGTCAATATTTGTCCAACCGGTGCCTTAATGGAGCATTCTGAAATTGATAAGGTTGACGAAGCATTCCGCTCAGGCAAGAAGGTTATTGTACAGGTTGCTCCTGCAGTCCGTGCAGCATTGGGCGAAGAATTCGGTTATCCAATCGGAACTCCTGTGACAGGAAAAATGATTGCAGCCCTTCGTCGTTTAGGTTTTGACAGAGTTTATGACGTAAACTTTGGTGCTGATTTGACCATTATGGAAGAAGGTACTGAATTATTAAACCGTGTAAAGAACGGTGGTGTGCTTCCTATGATTACATCCTGCTCTCCGGGATGGGTAAATTACGCAGAATACAATTATGGTGATTTATTGCCACACTTATCTTCCTGCAAATCCCCTCATCAGATGCAGGGGGCTATTATCAAGTCCTACTGGGCAGAACAAAACGGTATTGATCCGAAAGACATTTTTGTGGTTTCCGTCATGCCTTGTGTAGCCAAGAAAGATGAAAAAGACAGAGCACAGCTGGAAGTAAACGGCATCCGTGATGTTGATGCAGTTATCACAACCCGTGAGCTTGCTCGTATGATTCGCCGAAGCGGTATCCTCTTTAACCGTCTTCCGGATGAAGAATGGGATCAGGACATCATGGGTGATTACTCCGGTGCTGCCGTAATCTTCGGTGTAACCGGTGGTGTTATGGAAGCAGCACTTCGTACTGTTCATTATGTTCTTACCGGTCAGGAAAAGCAGGAAATTATTTTCAAGGAAGTACGTGGACATGAAGGTGGAATTCGTGAAGCAACCATTGACATTAAAGATTTTATGACTGTTAATGTTGCCATTGCTTCCGGTATGAAAGCCGCAAAAGTTTTATTAGATGATATCCGCGCAGGAAAGTCCAAATATCACTTTATCGAAATCATGGGTTGTCCGGGCGGTTGTATCAACGGTGGTGGGCAGCCATATGTCAGAAGTTGTTTCCTTCCAAACGAGGACGACAACATTTTAGATACTTATAAGGAAAAGAGAGCGAAAGCCCTTTATTCTGAAGATGAGAGACAGGTTATTCGCCAGTCTCATAACAACCCTCAGATTAAAGAACTTTATGAAAAGTTTCTTGGAGAGCCAAACTCTCACAAGGCACACGAGTTATTGCATACACATTATGCAGAGCGTGAAGGTTTTAACGAATTATAGGAATTTTCTTTTTTCGCCATTCTAGTGGACGTAATGAAGAGACCGAAATATTAAGATTGTACCCCGATTATTCAAATTTTGTGAATTTTCGGGGTACAAGTTTTTTTTCGTTTTAAAAAAAGTGTACCCCCTTTTTCAAATTTAGCTGAAATCCGGGGTACACCTAACATTTTTTTCCAACTACAGCAGTGTGCTCCACTCTGCTTCACGGAATCCCGTGAAGATTTTATCTCCCGAAATAAGAACTGGTCTCTTCACCAACATACCGTTGGTTGACAAAAGCTCCAGTTGTTCGTCTTCCGACATTTCCGGAAGTTTATCCTTCAGTTTCATTTCCTTATAAAGCATTCCACTGGTATTGAAGAACTTTTTCAGTGGCAGACCACTTTTCTCATACCATTCCTTTAATTCTTCTTTCGTAGGATTGTCTTTGACGATATCACGATCTTTAAATTCAAATCCCTGTTCCTCCAACCATTTTTTTGCTTTTTTGCAGGTACTGCATTTTGGATATTCTACAAATAACATTTTACACCTCCTACAGTTCTGTACAGAACTCCACTTTCTTTCCTTCCAAAATCATATTAGTCGTTCTGACTGCACACATCTTGCCACACATAGAGCAAGTATGTCTATCAGCCGGTGGGGTACTTTCAAAATATTCTCTTGCCTTTTCACCGTCGATAGCAATATCAAACATTTCTTCCCAATCTACTTTATGACGAGCTTCTGCCATACGATTGTCTTGTTCTCTGGCATGAGGAACTCCTTTTGCAATATCAGCAGCATGTGCGGCGATTCGACTGGCAATGATACCTTCTTTAACATCATTGAAATCCGGAAGGCGAAGATGTTCTGCCGGAGTTACATAGCAAAGGAAATCCGCACCACTGGCTGCAGCAATGGCTCCCCCAATTGCTGATGTAATGTGATCATATCCCGGTGCAATGTCTGTTACCAATGGTCCCAATACATAGAACGGAGCATTGTGACAAATTCTTTTCTGCAATTTCATATTAGCTTCAATTTCATTCATTGCCATATGTCCCGGTCCTTCAACCATTACTTGAACATCCTTTTCCCAGGCACGCTCTGTTAAAGCACCTAATTCAATCAACTCTGAAATCTGACCACCATCAGTACTATCATCAATACAACCAGGACGTAAAGCATCACCAAGACTGATAGTAACATCATATTCTCTCAGAATTTCCAATACTTCATCATAATGTTCATAGAACGGATTTTCATTTCCTGTCATCATCATCCATGCAAACAATAAAGAACCACCACGAGATACAATATTCATCTTACGTGGATCTCTACGGAAAGCTTCTACAGCTCTACGGTTAATTCCTGCATGGATTGTCATAAAGTCCACCCCTTCTTCTGCATGGGCACGAACAACTTTCAGAAAATCTTCCGCCGTGATATCCAATAAATCTTTTTCCAGGTAACCAATAGCATCATACATTGGAACAGTACCAATCATTGCGGGAGATTTTTCAATTAATTCTGTACGGAAGGTATTGGTCTTTCCATAGTTACTTAAATCCATGATTGCTTCCGCGCCAAACTTCAGGGCAACATCCACTTTCTTCCATTCTTCGCTGTAGTCCTTGCAGTCTCCTGAAATTCCCAGGTTTACATTAATTTTTGTACGAAGCCCTTCGCCGATTCCTTCCGGTGAAATGGATTTATGGTTTACGTTACATGGGATTGCAATCACACCCTTTGCAACTTTCTCACGAAGAACTTCAGCGTCCATATATTCCTTCTTTGCCACCACTTCCATTTCCGGTGTAATAATCCCTTTCTTTGCTGCTTCCATCTGTGTTTTATAAGTTCTCATTGATTTACCTTCCTTTTCCTTAATTTGCATATTTTCCTTTATAATCTGCTCCGTGATTCATCGGTCCGCTGCCTTTTCCTAAATCAAGCATTGCCGCTAAAATCATGGAGATATATTCTTTCGCTTGTCCAATGGCATCCTCAAGGGACATTCCTTTTGCCAAATTGGATGCAATGGCACTGGACAAGGTACAACCTGTTCCATGGGTGTTCGGATTATCAATTCGCTTTCCCTGAAACCAATGTTCCTGTCCATTGTTGTAAAGCAGGTCATTGGCATCATTGATACTATGTCCACCTTTCAATAGCACTGCACATCCATATTTTTTATGAATATATTTTGCTGCCTTTACCATATCTTCCTGTGTTTTTATTTCCATTCCTGAGAGAACCATTGCCTCTGAAATATTAGGAGTCACAAGGGTTGCGATTGGGAACAATTCTTCTACCAAAGTCTCTACCGCTTCTGTTTTTATCAGCTGTGCATTGCTTGTAGCCACCATTACCGGGTCTACCACAATATTTTCAGCCTTATAATCCTGCAATTTTTTCCCAATGACACGAATCAGTTTCGAATCAGATACCATTCCAATTTTTACGGCATCAGGTCTGATATCATCAAACACTGCCTCAATTTCCTTTTCTAGAAAATCCGGCGTCACTTCCTGAATTGCTGTGACTCCTGTTGTATTTTGTGCCGTCAGAGCAGTAATGGCACTCATGCCAAATACCCCATTCATTGTCATTGTCTTCAGGTCTGCCTGAATTCCTGCTCCACCACTGGAATCACTTCCCGCAATGGATAAAGCCGTCTTCATCTTCATTCCTATAAGTCCTCTACTTTTTCTTTTAACCGTTCCGTTGCTTTCCTAATATCAGAAGCTCCGAAAATTGCTGATATAACAGCCACTCCGGATACTCCACTTCCACGAATTCCATCTATATTTTCTTCCGTAATGCCTCCAATAGCCACGGCCGGAATGGAGACAGAACTGGTAATTTCCTTCAGTTGCTCCTTGGTAATGCGAATGGCATTCGTCTTTGTAGGTGAAGGAAAAACAGCGCCAACTCCAAGATAGTCCGCACCGGCTTTCTCAGCGTTCTTTGCCTGTCCCACCGTTTTTGCGGTAGCACCAATGATAAAATCCTTCGGGACTTTTTCCCTGATTTCTTCCACTGGAGTATCTTCAATTCCTACATGCACACCATCCGCGCCACTTTCTAATGCCACTTCCACATCATCATCTATAAGCAGCGGAACATCATAGCAATGACACAATTCCAATATTTCCTTCGCTTCCTTTACAAACTCCTGATGTTCCATATGTTTTTCCCGAAGTTGAACCATAGTCGCTCCACCCTCTAAGGCTTCCTGCATCTGTTCATAAAATGTTTTTTTTCCAACCCAGTTTCGATCCGTTACCGCATAGAGTCGAAGCATTTCCTTATTAAATATCATCATTATTCTCCAAATTGTTTTATATAATCTTTCGGATTCTCACAAGTCATCAGACTACTCATAACACAAGCCCCTGCTGCACCTGCTGTTTGAATTGTCTCATATTTATCCGGTGAAATTCCGCCAATGCCAAATACCGGAATCTCCACGCTGTCGCAAATATTCCTTAGAAACCTCTTACCTCGGGGCTCTAACCCCTTTTTACAATCTGTCTCAAAAATATGCCCTGCAACAATATAATTGCATCCTAACTGTTCTGCTTCTATTGCTTCTTCCACACTATGGCAGGAAGCACCTATCACTTCAAAGCTCTGAAAATCTTCCACAGACAGTTCCCTTAACCGATGCATTGGAAGATGAATCGCATTGGTTTCCATTTTTTTTGCGACACGTACATAGCTGTGAAGAATACATTGCACTTGATGTTTTTTGCAAATATCCAAAACCTGTCCTGCTAAAATTTCATACTCCTTCTCAGACAAATCCTTTTCCCGAAGCACAATTGCCTCCACACCTGCAGAAGCAATCTTTTCAATTCGTTCTAAAAAGTCTTCCAAGCACAAATTCCGATTCGTTACACATATAACCTTAGACATACAGATAATCATTCAGAACCGGCTGCAGTCCTTCTTCAGAAATATCACTGTACATTTTATCAAGACTTCTTCCGTCATTGATTTCAAACTGCTCATCCCCCTGCTCACCGTCTGACTCCTTTCCGCTGTATTTGCTTTCATGGTCACCGATTCCCGTAGAAACACCCGCGGACACTTTCGTAGCCGCAATTTTCACAATTCCGTTTCGGAAGGTTGCACTTTCCCTGGATGAAACGGTAATTCCCACATATGGCATGAAAATACGATATGCACAAATAATCTGACACAATTGTTTTTCATGAACATCCAACGGATTAATTTTTTCATTGTTAATAATTGGACGTAGTCTTGGACAAGACAGAGACATTTCCGCTGCCGGGTATTTTCTCTGCAGATAATGAGCATGAAGTCCGGTAGCCAATGCATCCTTTCTAAAATCCGAAAGCCCTAACAATGCAGAAAACGCCACACCGCGCATACCTGCCATCAAAGCACGTTCCTGAGCCTCGAAACGATATGGCCAAATTCTTTTGTGTCCTGCCAAATGCAACGTCTCATATTTGTCGCTGTCATAGGTCTCCTGAAAAACTGTCACATAATCCGCTCCACATTCATGAAGATATTTGTATTCCTCTGTATTCACCGGATAAATTTCCAACCCCACTAAACGAAAATATTTTCTTGCAAGCTTACATGCTTCTCCAATATATTTCACATCACTCTGGCTCCTACTCTCACCGGTAAGTAAAAGTATTTCTTCCATTCCACTATCGGCAATTACCTTCATCTCCGATTCAATCTGCTCCACGGACAATTTCATTCTCTTGATTTTGTTATAACAATTAAACCCGCAATAAACGCAATAATTCTCGCAATAATTTGCTATATATAATGGAGTAAACAAATACACCGTATTTCCAAAATGTTTGCCGGTTTCCAGTCTTGCACGTTCTGCCATTTGCTCCAAAAACGGTTCTGCTGCCGGAGAAAGTAACGCCTTAAAATCCTCCACGCTACAATGGTCATGCTGCAACGCTGCCAGCACATCCTTTGCGGTATACTTAGAATAATCATAGGATTTCATTTGAGACATTACCTGTTCCATAATATCTGATTCTATTTTTTCCATTCCCGGCAAATATTCCATGTGATCAATTCGACTGGCTGGATTTGTCTCCAATCGATGTTTTCTCTCCAACGCTTCTTCTGATAATGTATCTGAATCAACAAAAAACTGATTTTCCATTTTCTCACCTTCTAATCATGCAAAAATCCTGTCAGCGGGTCTGATGCAGAAGCCCCACGGGTCAGCACTCTCCCAAGACCTGACAAATAAGCTTTTCTTCCTGCTTCAATCGCCTGACGGAAGGCCTGCGCCATCAACGGCAAATCTCCCGCTGTTGCCAATGCAGTATTTGCCATGATTGCAGCCGCTCCCATCTCCATTGCTTCGCATGCCTGCGATGGTTTTCCGATTCCTGCATCTACAATAATCGGCAATTCAATTTCATCGATAAGAATCTGAATAAATTCCTTTGTTGCAAGTCCTTTATTGGAACCAATTGGAGAAGCAAGAGGCATCACCGCTGCGGCTCCCGCGTTGACCAAATCTCTTGCCACATTCAAATCCGGATACATATACGGAAGCACCACAAATCCTTCCTGTGCCAGAATTTCCGTGGCTTTAATGGTTTCCTGATTATCCGGCAAGAGATATTTGGAATCTCTCATAATTTCCACTTTCACAAAATCTCCGCATCCGATTTCCCTTGCCAGTCTGGCGATACGTACTGCCTCTTTGGCATTTCTTGCACCGCTGGTATTTGGAAGCAATGTCACATTGTCCGGAATAAAATCCAAAATGTTTTCTCCATCCTTCGTATTGGCACGTCTTACTGCCAATGTAATCATCTCAGTTCCTGCATCCTTAATTGCAGACTCAATTAACTGCATAGAATATTTTCCGGAACCTAAAATAAAACGAGAATTAAATTCTCGACCACCTAAAACTAACTTGTCCTCTTTCATTGTATTCCCTTCTCTCTATACCTCATATTCTCCGGCGATAATTCGTAAAATAGTGTGTGCCTGATGTGCTGCACATACCATAACCCTAGCAGCAAATAGTCCGCTCCCTTCATTCACGTCACTAACACCATCTCCACATAAATAAAATTTTTTTGCTACTCGTTTTGTCTGAATTCGATTGGCACTATCAAAACCTGCCATTCCGGAACCAGAAACTATATATTTCTCCGACATGTTTTCCAATACAAAGTTCACCAGCATTGCTTTTGCTTCTGCCTTGTCAAAGGCTTCACAAACAATGTCAGCCTTTTCCAAAATTTCTCTGGCATTTTCCTCTGTCACTTTTATATTGTGGACTTCCACTTCCAGATAAGGTGCAATTTCTTTTAAATTTTCTCGGATTGCTTCTGTCTTATCCATTCCCACCTGGCTAGCCTTATACTGTTGCCGATGCAAATTTGTCACATCTACCTGATCGAAATCAATCAGAATTAGTTTTCCCACCCCTGCTCTCGCCAATGCAATAGAAATATTTGATCCTAAACCACCTAGCCCACATACAGCAACCGTTGTTCCGGCAAACTTTTTCTGCAATTCTTCTCCATGACGCATTGCAAAGGCCTTTTCCATTTCATCTCTTGTAGGGATCATTCAACCACCTCCTACAAAACTTACAACTTCCAGAAAATCATTCTCGTTCAAAACCGTATCTGCATATTTGCTTTTCGGCAAAATATCCTCATTCAATTCCACTGCAATTTTCTGTAAATCATAGCCATTCTGTTCCAAATATTCTGAAACCTTCATGCCTGCTACATTCACTTTTTCTCCGTTAATTGTAACCATATTCTCCTCCTATTTTACAAATATTTGAGAACCCTGATTTCAAATCCCCGAAACCATTTCCTCTATTCCGAGATTATATGTAATTATTAATGACACAATCAGGTAGGCTAAATCCTACTCGATATCCACTCTGTGTAATCACAGATTTTCATTTGGCTCGTTGTGGATAACAAAAAAGGAGAGTTTCCAATTTTGGAACTCTCCTCTGAATCAATCATAAATAAGCACTTAAAGTTCCCTACGTTGGCATTATCCAAATCAGGTATCGGTCGAAGGTTTACCTTCCTCTCAGCCTGTCACACAAGCTCCCGTCTCTAACAAATTAATTCTATGACTTTAGTATTTTTCTGTCAAGTTATTTCACAATTTCAATACTTCCATTCTTCAACAACAACTCCTCCGAAGTTGCGTATCCTTTCAAAGCATTAACAATGGCTATTGTTTGCTCTAAGCCTTGCTCTAAACCTTTTTCTAAGCCTTGCTTAATCCCCTTAGCGAATCCATCCGCAAGACCTTTCTGTTCTGCCCTGTCATATACTTCACACATACTTCTCAATCCTTTCGGTATATTCATTAAAGCTTTTAAATTTTTTGGAGCAGTCCATCTTTTTTCTGTTCCAAAATATAAAACAATTGTCACTACCGGAACAATTTCCCTGTCAGCTCTTTTATTCATCTTCTGTAACTGACTACGATACGAAGCACCATCATATCCAATAATACGAATCGGCATATATTTTTCCACTATGGATTGATTTTCAATTCCCCAAATTGTTATTTTTAACTTCTCATCCTTCCTTTCTCTCTCCAAGCATAAGACCATTTATAAAGGTTTGTCTTTACATATTATATATGTATATTTCAAGCATACATTTTTACAAACTAAAAAGAACGCCTTTCACAAAGCCTCTAAATGAAGCTTTGTAAAAAACGTTCCCTATATAGTATAATTGTGAGAAAAATTATTAACTTTTTTAGAATTTCACAACTTCTTTGTTCCAATCGTAGTCAACTTCTTCATAAGATGGATTCACAACCTTTAGAATTTTTTCATAAAGGTAATCGTGTCCTGCTCTATTGCCCATCATCTGATTCTGATAAAGCACATCACTGATTCTGTAAATTGAATAATCAGATATGTTACTGTATACAATAAAACCGTCAGCTAACTGTACGTAGGTTCTTGTTTTATATGTTGCTTCAAATTCTTTCTTAGAACCACCGTTTGCAAATAACATTGTTACTGCAAAGTAAGTTCTGTTTGGATCAGCTGTCTTTAATGAAAGGGTTGATTCATTTGTTAGGTTATAAGCTCTAACATAGTGATGGTCGGAATTCACCTGCATATCCTGATCCTGTACACCGGTATCCCGTCCGTCAACCTTTGTTAATGCATAAACAATGCCTCTTCCTACAACCTGCTTTCCATTCACTGTCTTTGGTACTGATCCGATTGTTCTTGCTCCGCCATGGGTTGCACTTACCTGATATCCTTCCACTTTTACATCATCACTTACAACAATTTCATCATGAGCTGTTGTAATTTCAGCTGTTGTTACTTCTTGTGTTGTAATCTCCTGAGTCGTCACTTCTTCTGTCGTAGTTTCTGGTTCAATTACATCATCCGGTAAATCTGATTTTTCCCAGAACTCAATTCCATTATAAGGAATTGCTAAGTCTACCGAAAATTCATTATTATTTTCATTTACTTCCTGATATCCATTGGTATCATCAATCCATGCTGTGACGCGATGAGTGCCTGCTTCTGCAACCCAAGTTCCATCGCTTTCACTATTTCCACCGTTGGCAGTTAATGTTGCAATTTCACCTTTCTTTAAGCCGTTCTTGAATGTATCACACCATGTAATTGGTGCAGGATATGGTTGTCCATCAATCTGGAACTGTAACCCAATCTTTTCACCCGCAGGGATATCACGGTCTCCTGCATTAACAACGACTGCACTAAAACGTACTTTGTCTCCAGCGTTAATCTGATCCTTATCATACTTAATCTTTAATACCTGTAAATCATAACCTCCGGTTACAGGGGTATAAACACTTGGACCTTCCTGAACATTTACCCTCTTAATTCTATAATTATCATCTTCATCTGTTTCATGAAGATAATCTCTAAAATCTGCCTGTGCCTTGAATGTATGCTTTCCAACTTTTGAAAGTGTACATTTCGTTGTCATTGTAAGTTCAACGGTCTGTCCCGGTCTTAATCCGTCTCTATACTCAATGTTACTATAAGATGCTCCTTCATCTACAATAACTTTTGTTGTTAATACTTGTCCACTTGGTACATCCACTCCGGATGTGTTTTTAATTTTAACTCTGAAAGTAACCTGATCTCCTGATTTTAATTTGTAATCTCCATCCTGATTTCTCCAGTTCAATTCTGTTACTTTGAAGTTTGCACCTACAATGTTTTCCCAAATATTATCCGGCCCTATATTCTGATTTGCATCCGGATAATCCGGAACACTATACGTAAATCCTTCTTCCTTAATATCAGCATTACTTAAATTTCCAACAGATCCAGCATCTGTGAAGTATGGCCAACTTCTGTTTTCCTGACCGGTTCCTTTGTAGGAATCTTCAGCAACGTTTGCAATATGAATGTTATTATAAGTAGTCTTATCACTTCCCTGTCTGATTGCAACACCACTATGATTGATACAGGAATAATTGATTATCTGTCCGGAAAGACCTGAACCATAAAGTACTGTATTGTTAAATACGATATTGTCCGGCTCATTACCGAATACTCTGATTCCTTCTGCCGGGGAATCATAAATATAAGTGTTGTTAAATGTTACATTCTTTGTATCCTGCTTAATATCAACTGCACCAAGATCTTCATTCCAACTGTCAGCTGCAGTACCGCATCGAACAAGTACATTATTATCGAATGTAATTCCCTTATTGTTATTGTTAAACTTATATCCCGGGAAAGTTGTATTTAAATGAATTCCCGCTGACATAAACACGTCTCTCATATAGTTATTGTAAATCTTATGATTATTTCCACCATAAATTGCAATGGCACCAGCTCTCCAAATAAAGTCAATGGTATTGAAAGCAAAAACATTATTGGATTCATCTTTTGCATTCATCGTTCCATCGTTCCACATTGCGAGACCATCGTCACCATTGTTTCGAATGGAACAGTTATATACGGTTGCATTGCTTGTTCCCTGACAGAAGTTTACACCATCTGCAAGATTGTTTCTGATTCTGGAATTGATTACTTTCACGCCATCAGAGTAATCCATCTTTCCATTATAATCACCAAACCAGAAACCTGTTTCAAAATGTTCTTCCCAGATGTCATGCACGACAGATTCCTCGGTCATTACATCCATAAATCCTTTGTATACGGCCTCCTGATTATATCTAGAACGAAGATTTGAATTTAAATACATATTACAAAATTCAATATTCTTGCAATATCCATCCTGACTGGTTCCACTAGTTCCCCATCCACAAGAAACACCACCAGAGCCACGATTTGAATTGGTGAACTGAATATTTGTATACCAGATTCCTGCACCTGTTACCTTCATATCAGAACCGTACAGTCTCCAAATCTGATTAATTTCAAAAGTTCCTTCCGGAATATATACATCCATTCCATGGCTATCTGCGTATGCAGTAGCACGATAGATGGCATCATAATCATCACGTCCATCGTTTGGAACTGCTCCGTAATCGAGGACGTTTACAGAGTTTCCAGGCTGCTCAATTGCGTCCGGAACATTTTCAATTTCCAAGAAGTCCACACCGTATTCCATTCCACCTTCTCCGGTACTCTGGATACGAATTTTATCTCCTTCTTTTAATTTCTGATCTAATTTAAAATGAACTTCATCAAATGCAAATCCTGGTGCCCCACCATCATTGGTGTCACTTGGATTTCCACCGGAAAAATATTGCCACATAAAATATGAGGTCAAAGAAACCGTCTTAACTTTTCTTCCATTTACATACACATCCAAAGAGCCGTTTTTTCCCATTCCGTCACCTGAATCCGGCATTGTAAAACGCATTGTCACACCGTCTCCAATAATGTCACTTGTGTCTCCCGGTTTTTTCCCCACCTTAACAAGATCCCATTCTACATAAGATCCGTTTGACGGAAGACTTACGTAAGCTTGATTAGAAGCCTGAGAAGCAATGTTCATTCGGTCCCAATTTGCAGACTTTTTAATATTGGCTCCACCACCTAAAGTCACCTTATCTTTTTCCTTATTTGTTGCATAAGGGTTTTCCGAATCATATCGTACATATGGCATCTTTGCACCATATCTGGCATTTGGATCCTCTGGATTTGCTTGAACATTTACAGTTCCAGGAATTGCAAATTCATCGGCCACCCCTGCTTCAACAGTGTTTTTCGTCCCAAAGTCCCCATACTGACCTGTAAGCAACGCTCCAATTAGCACTGCCGCAACGCTCTTTTTCCAAAGCTTTTTCCTCATCATTCTCTCCTTACCTTATAAATATTTTTATAGATTTTCACATCTATTAATTAACTATTCTCTCCGGCCCATGCAAACTAGCTTTTTAAGTTAGTTTAACGTTAAACCTATTCTAGCACTATCCTCAAAATAATAAAAAGTGTTTGTTTTTTATTTGGTGTGTATTTTTTATCTTTTCCATTATAACACAAAAAAGAAAAATGTTTCATTGTCCTTAACTACGAGGTATTTGATTTTTTAAATTTTTTTATGAAAATTTGATTTTTCTGTTGCTTTAGGAATATATACCTTATGTTTTCCAGATTTTCTCTGGGTTAGGTACGCTTTTCTTGCTCAACATTTTGACGTATCCCCTGACTTTTAAAGAATTCTTTGTTTCCCGGGTACACCTAGTCCTTTCATTTTTTCGCTGTGTACCCTAACTTTTCTTGATTTTCATTTTTCCCGGGTACACTTGACTTTTTCATTTTCCCTCAATGTACCCCGATTTTTCCTGATTTCAGCATTTCCCGGGTACACATGTCCCTTTTCATCTTCCCTCAATGTACCCCGATTTTTCTCGATTGTAGAGTTTCCCGGGTACACTTGCTATTTTTCCCCTTCCTCTGCGTACCCCGATTTTTCCTGATTTCAGCATTTTCCGGGTACACTTGTCCCTTTTCATCTTTCCCCTGCGTACCCCGATTTTTCTCGATTGTAGAGTTTCCCGGGTACACTCCTCATTTTCACATAAAAATCCCTCTTTACCAGACAAAGAATATCCAATAAAGAGGGAATTCTCACTTTTCTAAGATGCTATTTTGCCAATGTATTTGCCATTGGGAATTTCACCATTTCATAATTTGGATTTACAACTTTCAAAATATTATTATACAGGTAATCATGATCTGCCTGTCGGCCCATCAATTTGTTCTGATATACATAATTTGCAATCTTGTATATAGAATAATCTGAAGTATTCCCGTAAATAACACTTCCATCCGAAAGTTCTACATAGGTGCGAACCTTATAATTTGCATTATATGCAGTACTACTTTTCGCACCGAATTTCATGGTGCAGATTAAAGTCTTGTTTGTTCCATCACCGACAGTATTTGAAAAATCTTCTAAAGACTGAATTTGATATGCTTTTACATATTTATTGTCACTTTCTAATTTCATATCATTTGCATTCACTCCAGTACTGGATCCGTTAACTTCACTCAATCCGAAAATAAATCCATACTTCTTTGCTGTCTTGCCACCATAAACATTTGTAACTTTTCCAACCACTCGAATTCCTTCATAAGTGGTACTAATCTGGAAACCTTCAATCTGTGGCTTTGGTCCATTGTACTCTGTTGGCTGTTCCGTTGTTGGTTCTTCAGTTGTTGGTTCAGCCGTTGTTGGCTCCACATAGGTTTCTGTACTAAATGTAAATTCTTTCAAATTACAAACATAAGCCTTGTTTCCGGTAGTCACGAACTTCAAATAAATATCGTGTTTTCCGCTAATTGGTGTTGAAAGGTTTGCTTTCTTTGTACCATAGGAACTCCAGTTGGATCCGGTATTTGGTAAGTCAATGGATGCAATCGGTGTTCCGTTCATATCATCTTTATAGATTTCAACTTTTCCCTGAGCAAAGCCGGAATCACTGGCGTAATTCAGTTCGATTGAAACTGCATTTCTGTTTCCGAAATCCGCAGATTTGAACATAATCCAGTTTCCATTCATAACACCACCAATATTTGTAGGGTTTCCATTTCCATCTTTATCGATTACAACGCCACTGTGGTCATCATATGCAGCCGCCTTGATTGTGCTAAATCCATCTAATGTATATTCGTTAAACTGGAAGTAATCAAAGTTACAAACATAAGTGGTAGATGCCTTAAATACCGTGTAAACTTTGTGCTTTCCTGTAACACGACGAGTTGTGTTTACAGTCTGTTCTTTCCAGTTAGACCATCCGCCGGTGCTATCGATGGAAGCGGTTGCAATCGCTTCACCATCCTTGGAATCCAAACGGAATTCAATGGTTCCCGGAGTGGATTCATTGATTCTGGAATATTTAAACTTCACAGAAGAAGCTCCCACATTACCGAAGTCAACATTATAATATCCGGTATAAAATCCATTCATAACACCACCCAGGCTTCTGCCACCGGATGTTCCTGAAGAGTTTTCTGCAATTAATCCTCTGGTGTAATCCATATCTTCTGCTTCAATGACACTGTATGCATTTCTGTCAATGCTATCTTTATAGGTTGGCATATTGGCGGCTACACAAACCGCATTGTATCCTGCAAATTCATCCCAATCTGCATTCTCAGAAGTTTTCTTCTGCCATGAACACTGCTGGATATTCGCTGAGTTTCTATTCATCCAAGCAATAATGGAATTCTTCTTAAAGAAGTCTAAATATTCGTTTTTGTCACGTTCCAAAATATACATTCTCATATAACGAACAAGAATGCCTCGGAATCCGGAAAGGTCTCCAGAGTTGGTATTTTCTTCTTTTAAAATATGGTTGTAACACAAATGGTTCATTGTATAGTTTACAATGTTGTCCGCATCAGTAGCATACTTGGAATCACCGTAGTGATTGTAAAGCATTACCGCGCCCCCAAGGTAAGTTCCCTGATTGTAGGTTGAACACCAACCGTTCTGCACAGAACCGTCACTCTTAATGCAATCTCTTACATAACCGGCGTCATTTCCTTCTGCTACATAAAGGTTAGAATTTCTTTGTGCTTCGTAAATTTTCTTTGCTTTTTCCCAATATTCATTGTCACCGGTGGCAATGGCAAGGTGGCATGCACAAACAATTGCCGGTCCGTTGATACAACCATTAGAAGTTCCTCTCTTGTCAGATTCTTCGCACCAGCGAAGAACACCTGTCTGAACCCCATTAATAGTATAAGTAGATGCTCTATTGTACATTAAATCAAAGTTGTTTCTGGCTATTTCCAAATATTTAGAATCGCCAAACATCATATATGCTCGACAGGCCGCTAAAGCTGCCCATGTAATATCGTCATTGTAAGCATTGCCCGACCAGTTTTCACTATTTCTTGCAATAAAGTCTCTCCAGGTTCCTTCGAACATTTCTCGATAGGAAGGATTTCCTGTCAATTCATATCCATCAAGCATTGCTTCCATCACTTCTGCAACACTCCAAAATCCCCAACCTAGACTATTATTTCCGGTGTTGTCATTATGCTTAAAGTATTTTTCTCTAAACGCAGAAAGCATTGTGTTTGCCATGCTTTCCGTAAATACAGTATCGGTACGACTTGTTGTATTGATTCTCCAGATTTGTCTTGCATTTTCGCCGTTCTTTGTATTAAGGGCAACCTGTGCTCCATCAGAAGAATCATTGTCTGCCTGTTTCACTTCAGCATAAAGTTCTTCTCCGCCACTGGTTTTTCTGGATGAAACAATATAATAACATCCGGCATAATTTCCGGAATTAATCCTTACCAATTTCCATTTGTAATCATTGGAATTGTCATATCCGTTAAAATCACAATTACTTCCGGTCGTAATTCCACAGATTTTCATGCTTTTTCCGGAATAGGAATTGGTCATGGAATAATATTCTCCACGTTCTGTCAATGTCCATCTTGCCAAATCACTCATGGCATTCGTATTCCATACCACTGCATTTGCCCAGAATGAAGACATATCTGTCTGGGTCAATGCCTTTCCATTGTAAACATTCACAATGGTATAAAGTCCATTGTTGCTGATTCCTTCTGTGGCTGCCTGTGCCTGTTTTTCTCCCCCGCTCATTACCGGTAGCATGGTAATTACCATTGCAAGTGCCAGTATTACTGATAGTAACTTCTTCACTTTAAAAAACCTCCATTTTTTCTCTCACTTACACACTATTTCTATTATAAGAATTACAGAAAATCAGTGCAATTATTCTGAAAAATGAAGGACTTAAATTAAAATATGAGCACCTTTATTACATCTTTTCTAAACCTCATCAGCAAAAATTCCCATCATATTCCTCCATAATCTCTCCCCAAAAACATTGACCTACTCACTCAACAAATTTATAATTATACATGTGTGAAAATAACGAAAACAAAATCGATAAAGGAGCTTGCCATGAAAAAAGAATATGTCATGGGAAATGGTGCCATTGCTCTTGGCGCCATGGCTGCAGGAGTCAATGTGGTAGCGGGGTACCCGGGTACACCATCTTCGGAGATTATTGAGACTCTTGCGAAATATAATAACGGGGACATTCATTTAGAATGGTCCATCAATGAAAAGTCTGCAATGGAGGTGGCTGCCTCTGCAGCGTACACCGGTGCAAGAACTTTAGTAACAATGAAACAGGTAGGACTGAATGTGGCTTCCGATCCGCTGATGTCTTTAGCATATGTAGGAGTGAAAGGCGGAATGGTAATCGTATCTGCAGATGATCCGGGTCCGATTTCCTCTCAGACGGAACAAGATACCAGACTCTTTGCAAGTTTTTGTAAGATTCCTGTTTTTGATCCTTCCTCTCCGGAAGAAGCTTATGAAATGATTCAGGATGCTTTTGAATATTCTGAAAAATATAAAACACCGGTACTTTTTAGACCGACCACAAGAGTGTGTCATGCTTACGCTTCTATTGAAGTCGATGAAAAAGTTCAGGTGAAGCAGTTCGAAGGTTTTGTAAAGGATTCGAAAAAGTGGGTCATCTTTCCTCGTCTTTCTTTTGCCAATCATGCAATGATTGAACAGAGAAATCCAGAAATTGGAAAGGACTTCTCTTCTTATCAATATAATCAGGTATCAGGAACCGGAAAGAAAGCCGTCTTCGCTTCCGGCATTAGTTATTCTTATGCAATGGAATACCTAAAAGATTTTTCGGATGTGAAAGTGGTAAAAATTTCTACACCGTTCCCATTCCCGGAAGATTTTGTATTAAAGGCTTTAGGAGGTGTTGATGATGTTCTCTGTTTTGAAGAACTTCATCCATTTATTGAAGAAGAATTATTAAAGTTAGTTGGAAAACATCACTTAAACGTGAAGGTTTTCGGAAAGCATACCGGCAATGTTGCTCAGAGTGGAGAAAACTCTTCCGAGTCTGCTGTGGAAGTTCTTTCTACATTTTTAAATAAAGATAAGAACTTTACCGGAATTGATTTAAGTGATATGCCATCTCTTCCAATGAGACCTCCGGTTCTTTGTGCCGGTTGTCCACACCGTGCATCCTTTTATGCCGTAAAACAAGCGATGAAGGGACAGGAAGCTTACTTCTGTGGCGACATTGGTTGTTATACTTTAGGAAATGCCATGCCTCTTGATATGGTAGATACCTGTCTTTGTATGGGTGCCGGCATTACCATGGCGCAGGGATTCCATTGGACTCATCCAACCGGAACCAGCTTTGCATTTGTGGGAGATTCCACCTTCTTTGCTTCCGGTATGACCGGCGTTGTAAATGCGTTATATAACGAAGCGGATATGGTTCTTTGCGTACTGGATAACTCTACTACTGCTATGACCGGACATCAGCCACATCCGGGAACCGGAAGAAACATGATGGGGGATGTCGTGGACAAGGTTAGCATTCAGGAAGTGCTTTCAGGTATGGGCGTAAAGAAGATTGAAACCGTGGATCCATTAGACCACGAAAAAGCTGTGGCCGTGGTAAAGGAATGTGCCGCAGAAAAAGGCGTGAAGGCGATTATCTTTAAATCTCCTTGTATCGCTATTGTGAAATCCGATAAGAAGATGGCCGTAAACGAGAAGTGTATTAACTGCAAGAAATGTATTCGTGAAATCGGATGCCCTGCATTAATTACAGTAGACGGTCAGGTTACTATTGATAAAAACTTATGTACCGGTTGTGGACTATGCAGCCACATTTGTCCGGTAGGAGCGATTGGAGGTGCCTGCAATGAATAAAGATATTTTAGTTTGTGGTGTCGGCGGTCAGGGTACCGTCCTTGCTTCCAAACTGATTGCCTCTGCATTTATGAGTGAAGGCGAAACCGTTCATTCCGCAGAAACCATTGGAATGGCACAGCGTGGCGGTTCCGTTACCAGCCACATTCGTATTGGAGATACTGCTTATGCCCCTTTAATTCCAAAAGGTAAAGCAGATATGATTCTTGCCTTTGAACCGGCAGAGGCCGTGCGAAATCTTTCTTATTTGAAAGAAGACGGCATTGTTCTTGTCAGCAACGAACCGGTAAAACCGGTAACAGAGTCTTTACAGGATACCGGTTATGACGGAACAGAAATGTTTACTTATTTGAAAAAGAAATGCACTTGCCTTGTAGTTGACGCCAAGGCACTTTGCGAACCTTTCGGTTCTTCCAAGTTTTTCAATGTTGCTATTTTAGGCGTTGCTGTGGGAACCGGACGATTAGGACTGAATAAGGATTGCGTGTTATCAGAAATTGAAACACGAATTAATCCGAAGTTTATAGAATTAAATAAACAGGCATTCTTAGCAGGAATGCAGATAGGAGAGACAAATGAAACTTAATGAAAAGCAGTTGCAGTTAGTAGATGCTCAGGTGAAACGTCTGATTCAGACCGACAGCTACTACGGAAAGAAATTTAGGGATTTAGGTATCACTGAAATCAAGACGGAAGAAGATTTCTTAAAAATTCCTTTTTCCAGCAAGGATGATTTAAGAAATGCTTATCCTTTGGGAATTCAAGCAGTTCCTGATGAAGAAGTTGTTCGAATTCATTCTTCTTCCGGAACAACAGGAAAACCGGTTATCATCCCTTACACAGCAAAGGACGTGGATGACTGGGCTACGATGTTTGCCAGATGTTATGAAATGGCGGGAATTACAAAAACTGATCGAATTCACATCACTCCGGGTTATGGTCTTTGGACTGCCGGAATCGGATTTCAGGCAGGTTGCGAAAAGTTAGGTGCTATGGCAATTCCTATGGGACCGGGAAATACAGACAAGCAGATTCAGATGATGCTTGATTTGGAAAGCACTGTGCTCACTGCCACTTCTTCCTATGCACTTCTTTTAGCGGAAGAAATCAACCGCCGCGGTTTGAAAGATCAGATTAAATTGAAAAAAGGCGTTATCGGTTCTGAACGTTGGAGCGAGAAAAAGCGTGAATACATTAAGAATGAATTAGGAATTGAGCTCTATGATATTTATGGATTAACAGAAATCTATGGACCGGGTATCGGTGTGAACTGTCAGAACGAATCCGGTATTCATTACTGGGATGACTATCTTTACATTGAGATTATTAATCCAAAAACAGGGGAACCTGTTGAAGATGGGGAAGAAGGAGAAATTGTTATCACTACTCTTGTAAAAGAAGGTGCTCCACTTATCCGTTTCCGTACCCATGACATTTCCAGAATTATTCCTGAAAAATGCTCTTGTGGAAGTGAATTTCCAAGAATCGACATTATTCGTGGCCGTAGCGATGATATGTTTAAGGTTCACGGTGTGAATATGTTCCCTAGTCAGGTTGAAGATTTATTGCAGACCATTGATGGTGTGTTAAGCGAATACAGCATTAACATTGCTCATGATGAATCAATTAATAAAGATGTGATGCTCCTCACTGTGGAAGCAGAAGGTCGTGTAGACTTTGAAGAAACCGGAAAGATTATTCGTGAGCAGTTTAAATCACGAATTGGTGTGACCCCTAAAGTCACTGTCGTTCCGATCAATACGCTTCCGAGAAGCGAAAAGAAAACTCAACGAGTGATTGACCATAGAGAATTATAAGAAAAAAGCAGGTATCTTGGATGATATGCCCCCTGTCTTCTTGACGGGGCATATCACTTGGATGCCTGCTTTTTCAATTTGTACTGGTGTCAATATTTTTATAAAAAGTGTTCTTATTTTATTTTCAACCTATGGAAAAAAAATTATGTTATAATATTTTGGGGTAGATTTAAGTAAAATATTTAAATGAATATAAAATAAATTGTATGGAAGGAGAATTAAAATGGCTGGCATTTTAGGCAAAGTATTTCGCAAAAATCAATCTACGGACTCAGGATCTGTTTCCGGTTTCTTTTCTCTCGGCGTAACTGCAATTCCTAAAACATTTGACACAGATGAATTGGTCGTTGAAGGATATGTAACCGGTACTATCAAACGAGGAATGGTCGTTAACATTTCTAATTTCGGTGACGATCATCGAAAAACCTATATGGCTTCTGTTATTGATATTGAAGTCAAACAAAAGCAGGTTCATAAAGCGAGTAACTGTCTCGTTTCCGTAAGAATCAGCAATCCGGGTGAGCTTCAAATTAAACCGGCAACATTGCTTTTTACAGATCACATTACGAAATCCGAACAAAAAGAATCTTATCTTCTTGCTTTGGAGGAATATTATATCCTCAAGAAAAAACTCTTATTAAGAGAAGAAGAATTCAATAGAATGAGCATTACCGACCTTGCTGAAACAATTCGTATCTATAAAGAAAAACATTCTTCCGGTAATGCAACCAGTGATAAAATTCTCAATCAGTTTAATTCAGCACTTGCCAAAAAAATATTACAGGCTGAAGAACTCTATATCGTATCAAACCATGATACCGGAGAACCACATATGTTTTCTAAATTAGTCAATCAGTATAATGATGTATACGATTGCACTCAACCAAAAATTCTTTTGTTTACAGAAGCCTATCTGAAAGAATATGAATCCAAATATAAGCGTCCGGTATATGATATTATCAAGTTCGATAAAAATGATTCTGCAGATGAAGTTGAAGACATTCTGGGAATGTATTTTTACTTAAACGGCGTTAGTGGTATTCATGTTTTGTACGACAATGTTTCGTTGGAAGCTGAACAGTTGGTTCCAAAGCCTGATTACTCAAAGATTCCGGAAAATAAAGTTCCTATTATGAATCCGGAATTAGTAAAATGGATGCTTTTAGTTGGACAGCTTGAAAAATCTACCAAAGATGACAAAGATATTTATCTAACTCTATACAAAAAATATCTTCACCGTGCTTTGTTGAAAACAAAGTTCTTAGTTCCAATTAAGAGTGGAAGTCCGGCACCGGTAATCAGTGATAACGGAAATGTTCAGTTAACCAATGAATTGAAGGCAAACCTGGCAACTTCCATTGGAAAGTACGAAAAGGAATCCCTCCGAATTTATACAGATTGGAAAAGATTACTGACAGAATACAATTCTGACTGGAGTGCATTTGTACAACCATTATCTGCATTAATTCACGAATTTGATTGTGCAGTTAACGTGACATTATATACCGCATCCAGCTATTACGTTACGGAAGAATTATATGATGAAATTATCAATGAAATCATTAATGAATAACAATAAAAATACCGATTGTCCTAAGGCAATCGGTATTTTTTACATTTAATCTAGTTTTTAAAAGCTGTCCCCGGTGCAACGGTTCCATCATAAATATATCCACTCTTTGGTATCACATTGGTATTTTGATCCACGTTCATAGATTTAACCTGGTTTCGAGTTAATTTAAACTGAGATGGAATCACCAATCCTTTTGTAATCAGGTTGCTATCTCCATCCAAATAATTATAGAGAGCATACCATTCATCATCTCCCATATAAAAGAAATACAAATCTCCCTTTTTCTCATAACCCTGAATGGTCTTGTAGCTCTGATTCTTTACAACAATTGTTGCATCCGGTTGATTTGCAAACCGTTCTCCCTGAACAAACTGATTGTACTTATTGATATACCTTCCATCTACCCAGGCATCTTCCAAATAGAGGAATGAATTTGTCACGCAATCTCCGGATACATAAGTATAGCAAGTTTCTAATTTGCTAGTCCGATAAAACGGTTCCATTCCTACCCTTAACCAAGCTCCATTTCCGATTCGATTGCAAAACTCCTTTCCTTCCATAGCCGATTGATATGGAAGAATATGCTTGTCTGCAGTTTTTCCATAAGTTTCCAGCATTGTTTTCATGGATGACAAAGTCACTTTTCCCACCAAGTCTCCTGAGGAATGATTGAACAAAAAGTTTATCTTTGTGTCGGAAGTATAGATTGGATTACTTTCTCCGTTTCCATCGCCTCCATAAACTTTCGTTTTTCCATTATAAGTCACTTTGATTTCATAGTGGTTTTCTCCCACCCGTACGGAACAGGAAGGTTCTATAATTTTAGCTGCATTTCTCAAGGTATCCGGAAAACTTAAAGAATCCAGAACAAAAGGATATAAATCACTGGCCAATAAGTGTTCATCCGTGTAGGCAAACATTCGATAGTATATATTCAAATCCAATTCCGCATACGGAGATGTAGTAAGAAATGGATATGGTGTATATG
>JAILRZ010000132.1 GCA_024697845.1 Eubacterium sp.
TTTCTGTTGCACTTTCCTGGGAGTCACCTCCACTGGCCGTTAGCCAGCATCCTGCCCTATGAAGCCCGGACTTTCCTCACCTGCGTACTTTCGCCAATAGCAGCTGCGATTATCCACCTTACTCAACTGTATACGTTATCACAAGTTCTACATTTTTTCTAGCACTTTTCCGATATTTTGAAGTTTTTCAACAATCTCCGAAACATTCTCACTATTTTGTTCCTTCATCACTTCATATATTTTTGAAAACTTCTTTTTTCGTAATGTCAGGTACTCCCGCAAAATAGAATCTTTTCTCTCAATCAAAATTCTTCCGTATTGGAGTTCCAAATCATCAAAAGGCTCCTCTGTTCCGTGAACCACTTTCATAATCACGTAGTACTTTCCTGCATCCACAAGCATCTGTTCTTCGACAATCCGCAATGCCTGTTCATTCAGGTATTTCCGAAGTACTTCCGGATTTTTATGCGGAGAAAGAATAAATTCTTTTACTGTATCATTCACCTTGGATGCCTTCAGAATCTGAACAATCAGTTCCCCACCCATTCCGGCAATTACCACACTTTCGGCCTGGTTTGGAAGAAGTCCCTGCATGCCATCAGCCTGCTTTACGGTGATTACATCTTCATAGCCTTCATTTTCCACATTGGCAATGGCCATTCGAATGGGTCCTTCATTAATATCCATGGCATAAACCTTTGGAGAAATCTTCTGCGCAATCAGGTAGATTGGTACATAAGCATGATCAGTTCCAATGTCGGCTGCAGTCATTCCCGGGGTCACCATATCCGCTACGGCTTTTAGTCGTTTTGAAATCATTGTATCTGTAAAACCTTTCTATGTTAATCGAATATATATTTTCTGTAATTCATTTTGTTGACGGATAATATCCTGCAACTGCCCAATATCCGCTACATTGGCCGCCTGATATTCCAGACTGGCTTTTTTTATTTTCATTACGGCATCATTGATGGCTCTTTCTAATTCCGCCAGGGTAAGATTTGCCCGAATCGGAGACACAAACAATTCCGCCACTTTCTTGTGATCTTCTTCCTCTCCGAAATTATTCATAATCTGAGCCGGATTTGCCTTCCCTTCTGCCATCTGTTCCCAAAAGATTTCAGCCACTTTTTTATAAAAAGGATCAATGAAATCATCCGGTGACAGCACCTGTGCAACTTTTTCAAACCACTGACTTTGGTCCAGCAAATACGCAAGAAGAATTCTCTGGGTCTGCACACTGGCATCTTCCTTTTTCATTTTCCGTTCCTTCGGTGGAACTTCTTCATGCGTTTTTTCCTCTTTTCCTACATACGATAAAGCTTTCTTCCGCGTCAGTTTCATCAGACCTTCCTTCGGAATTTGATAGGCATCACAAACAGCTTCCAGATAATTTTCCCGCTCCATTTCATCTTCAAAATCCAAAAGCATTTCTGCTACTTTATTGTGAAACTCCGTCTTCTCCTGAGGATCCTCCAAATGGTATTTCTTCTGTTCTTCTCCTACCTGGAAAATAAAGAAATTCGTTGCATTAGCGATTCGCTCTTCATAGGCGTCACGCCCCATATTTTTAATAAATTCATCCGGGTCTTTGTAAGGCTTCATATTTAGCACCTTGATTGCCAATCCTGCATCTTTTAAGTAAGGAATGGCTCGAAGGGCTGCTTTGGTACCTGCCTCATCACTATCAAAAGTCAAGACCACTTCCTTCACATATCGTTTGATTAAAGATGCATGACGAAATGTGAATGCAGTTCCTAATGCAGCTACCGCATTATTAAAGCCTGCTTGGTGCAAGCTAATAACATCCATATACCCTTCGCAGATAAGCATAAAATCCTTTCTGGAACTTCTTGCCACATTCAATCCATAAAGATTCCGGCTTTTGTCAAAAACCTTCGTTTCGGGCGAATTTAAGTACTTGGGCTTTGCATCTCCCATTACTCTTCCACCAAAGGCAATTACGCGATTATTTGCATCCATAATCGGAAACATCACACGATTCCAAAACTTATCTGTCACACCACGTTTTTCATCATAAGTGAACAAACCGGTTTCCTTTAACTCTGCATCCAGGTATCCTTTTGATTTTAAGTATTGATACAGGTTATTGCTGTATTTATCAGAATAGCCCAATCCAAATCTGACAATGGTTTCCTCCGACAAAGCCCGCCCTTGCAAGTACTGTAGTGCCAGCTTTCCCCGTTCGGATTTCAACAAATAATGGTAATACTTCGCTGCTTCTGTATTGATTTCAATAATCTTTGTTTTCAAATCATTGGCTTTCTTCGCTTCCTTGGAATACTCCTGTTTCGGAAGTTCAATACCCACACGTTTTGCCAATACCTGCATTGCTTCCACAAAGGTATAGTTTTCATATTTCATTAAAAAGGAAATGACATTGCCTCCTTCTCCGCATCCAAAGCAATAAAACATTTGCTTGTGAGGCGAAACAGAAAAAGAAGGAGATTTTTCATTATGAAACGGACAAAGTCCAAAGTAAGAACTTCCCTTTTTCTGAAGTTTGACATAATCTCCTATCACT
Source organism: Eubacterium sp. (assembly GCA_024697845.1). Classification (GTDB taxonomy): domain Bacteria; phylum Bacillota; class Clostridia; order Lachnospirales; family Lachnospiraceae; genus Eubacterium_G. Next base: position 2,546 of record JAILRZ010000132.1, read on the forward strand.
TCCACAATATCATTTTCTGTTCGAACCTGTTCAATAATCTCGTCTGAATAAAACATCCTTTTCTCCTAATCTATTTATAACTTCCAAAATTTTGGAACAAAGATTTTTTCAAATTGGGCTACGGAATACTGGTCACTCATTCCCGCAATATAATCGCAAACCACCCGTTCTTCCTGCTCGCCCCGCTCTTTCATTAGAACCTGAAATTCAGCCGGCAACTGTTCCGTGTGCTCCAAGTAATACTGATATAATTCAATCAGCATTTCTTCCACCTTTACTTCCTCCCCCTTTGCAACCGGATTGCGGTAAACATTTTCAAACATATAAGAACGAAGTCCCATCATCGCCTGCTCTCCTTCTTCGGACATATAGATGTCACTCTGGTCCAAACTGTTATTGACTACGTCGTGAATCAGGCAGTCCAGTCGGTCTCTTGTAGTATTTCCCAACACCTCGGTAAACTCTTTCGGAATATCTGCCTCACTGATAATCTTTCCTCGAATTGCATCATCAATATCATGATTAATATATGCAATCTTATCCGACAACCGAACAACCTTTCCTTCCAAGGTTGACGGTGTTCCACTTGTTCGGTGATTAACAATTCCATCCCGAACTTCCCTCGTTAAATTTAATCCCTGACCATCTTTTTCCAGCAATTCCACAACACGAATACTTTGTTCATAGTGCTTGAACCCATATTTGCAGACACTGTTCAATGCCCGCTCTCCCGCGTGTCCAAAAGGCGTATGTCCCAGGTCATGTCCCAGAGCTATTGCTTCTGTTAAATCTTCATTCAAACGAAGGGATTTCGCAATAGTTCTGGCAATCTGAGACACTTCTAGTGTATGTGTTAATCTGGTTCGATAATGATCCCCCATAGGTGCCAGAAAAACCTGTGTCTTATGTTTTAATCGCCGGAAGGCCTTACTGTGAATAATTCGATCACGATCCCGCTGATATTCTGTTCTCATATCGCTTGGTTCTTCCTTACGATCACGACCTTTACAATTGGCACTAAGAGACGCATACGGGCTTAATGTTTGCATTTCCAACATTTCATTTTGTTCTCTAATATTCATAACGGCCTCCTTTTCACATAGATGTTCTTATTATACTATAAATTCCCTTTAAAAAAAACAACTCAAAAATCAAAAATTTATATTGACATCCTTTGCATCTTATGATAATATTTTCCTTGCGTTCGAAAACGTATGCGGAAGTGTCGGAACTGGCAGACGAGCAAGACTAAGGATCTTGTGAGCATTGCGCTCGTGTGGGTTCAAGTCCCATCTTCCGCATTTTTTCTTTTATAAGGAAAATGCAGTCGTGGCGGAATTGGCATACGCGCATGATTCAGGTTCATGTCCGGGCAACTGGGTGAGGGTTCAAGTCCCTTCGACTGCATTAAAAAAGTCCTCGATTTGAGGACTTTTTTTATTTCTATAATTCTTTAATTAAAGACTCTACTTCTTTTGCTTTCAGCTTAATAAATACCATACTAACCAATTCAATCAGAGAATGAATGATCAGAATCATTCCTGCCGAAATAATAATTGATGCAGTACCAACTTCCGGAACGCATACAACTAACACTCCCAATGCAATATCAATTACACTTAAAATTAAAATCATCATCCACGGAGCTTGTTCCAACGTTTTCATTGACAATGCAAATTTCGCATAATCCACTCCGATAATAACCATCCAAAATCCAATTATAATGGAAATCAACGAAATCATCCGTGTGGTGTCAAAAAAGATTAACAATCCGAAAATAATAGAAATTGCCCCTTGAACCGCAATATTCAGCGGGAAAACATACTTTCTGGCTCCGATTGCAATAATCATTAAATCCAAGCCTCGAACCAGCATATACGCGCCAAATAGCAATGCAACTGAAAACAGTGTTAATTTCGGCCATAACACCACAGCCAACCCTACGACGACTGCAAAAACAGATAATACAATCACCTGATTTGAAATACGTTTAAAAATTTGTTCCATTACACTTCCTCCTTGTCCTTTTCCAAACATAATTTCTTAGATTAATTATATAACTCTCTTGATTTTCCGTCAAACAAAAAAAGAGAAGGTTTCTCTTAGGTAAACCTTCTCTTTTTCTCCATAATCAGTACTTTATTATGCTAATTTTTCTTTTGCAACTTCTACTAATTTTGCAAATCCTTCAGCATCATTAACTGCCATTTCAGCTAACATCTTTCTGTTCATTTCAACACCAGCTAACTTTAATCCATACATAAACTTGCTGTATGAAAGTCCGTTGATTCTTGCAGCAGCATTGATACGAGCAATCCATAACTGTCTGAACTGTCTCTTTCTCTGCTTTCTACCTGCATATGAACTTGTTAATGCTCTCATTACAGACTGTTTTGCTACTCTATACTGTTTTGATCTGGCACCTCTATAACCCTTAGCCAGTTTTAAAACTCTGTTATGTTTCTTTCTAGCGTTCATTCCGCCTTTTACTCTTGCCATTTCTATATCCTCCTAACTATTGATTATAAGTATGGTAAAATCTTCTTCATATTCTTTACGTTTGAAGCATCAGTTGTTGTAGCTTTTCTAAGATTTCTCTTTCTCTTAGCTGTCTTCTTTGTTAAGATATGTGACTTATAAGCTTTGTTTCTTTTAAGTTTTCCTGTACCTGTCTTTTTGAAACGTTTTGCAGCTGCTCTGCTTGTCTTAATTTTTGGCATGTTCTTTTCCTCCTTAAATATGCATTAAAGCTTAACGCTTTTTCTCTAAAAACATTGTCATGTTTCTGCCTTCTAATTTTGGTGCCTTTACAACGGTTGCAATATCTTCCAGCAACGCTGCAAAGTCATCTAAAACATGTGCATTACTACTTACGTGTGCCATTTCACGACCTCTGAATCGCAATGTAACCTTTACCTTATCACCCTTTGTGATAAACTTTCTGGCATTATTTGCTTTTGTCTTCAGGTCATTGGCCTCAACGTTTGGTGACAATCTGATTTCCTTAGTTTCAACAACATGTTGTTTTTTCTTTGCTTCTTTTTCCTTTTTCTGCATTTCATATCGATACTTACCGTAATCCATAATCTTGCAAACAGGTGGCTGTGCTTTTGGCGCAACCTTAATCAAATCAAGTTCTGCTTCTTCAGCTAATCTCATAGCTTCCTTAGAAGACATTACTCCCAACTGTTGTCCCTCTGTTCCAATCACTCGGACTTCCTTATCTCTGATTTGTCCGTTAATCATTAAATCGCTAATAGTAGTACACCTCCAAAATCATTAAGCTTGCCTTTTTTCGACAAAGAAAAAAGATAGTCATAGACTATCCACACATTCTAAACAACCTCATTTATTGAGACGTTAAAATATGAACCTCGAATCACTATCCTAAGTGTCTGGGTGAGAGCGGATACTCTACTTTCTTTTTTAACCTCTAATACTATACAACGTATTTCCACTGCTGTCAACTGTTTTGCACAATATATTTTCGAAGAACGAAATAAATCATGGAAATATTCATCCATCCCAGAATCATTGGTACAATCACCACAATTCCCGGCACATAGCGGAACATCACCCAAAACAATAATCCGTCCATCAGCATTGTTGTCACCGTAAATCCCCAATGTCTGGTTGAAATCAGGAACGAATTCTTTAACACATTCCTGGTGCTGTTTTCGAACATTGCAATATACGGGAAAACATAAAGTAATTCTCCAAATACTAAAATCAATAAAAAGTAATAAACCGGAATCAGTCCTTCATACCAGCCACCGTATTCGTTTACAAGAGTTGAAATAAACTTAGAGTCCGTATATAAAACTAAAATCAAGGCTCCCATGACTCCCCAGACTTTCGTGGACTGCTTCCACTCCCGTTTCATGATTTCAAAAAATCCTTTTGTATAATAACCTTCTTCGCCTCGTTTCATTCGAAGTAACATTCCGCAATAAGCCGTTGTTGCCGCTCCAAACGTCACAATCGGAATACAACAAACCGCCCACAAAATTCCCAAATAAAAACGAAACCATATTCGGCTCAAAAAATCCAGTACCATTCTGTCCTCCTAAAAAGAAACCTTTCATGTTTTTCATTTTTCCCAAACATAACAAGAAGCCGGAAATCTCCGGCTCTCTTATTATATTTGATATCAATTCTGTATGCAAGTACTCTATTCCTTAACACCACCGGCTGTAATACTTCCGATAATGTATTTCGAACAGAAACAGAATACAATCATAATCGGCAATACCGAAATTGCCAGACACATATAGATTGCGCCCTGATTTTTTGCCACATCAAGAGCATCATTCAATGTTGTTACCATCAAAGGTAAAGTGAATTTTTCCGGACTCTTTAACATAATGAGTGGCATCAGGTAATTGTTCCAGTTTGCAATAAATCCACCGATGGACATTGTTGCAATACCCGGTGCAATCAGCGGCAATACGATTCGATGGAAAATATAAAGTTCATTTCCTCCATCAATTCTTGCTGCTTCTAATAATGTTCTCGGTAAGATCGACAAGGTATACTGTCTAAGGAAAAATACCGCTCCCGGTGCTGCAATTGCCGGTAAGATCAAAGGCCAATAAGTATCATACATGTCCATTGCACGTACTAACTGGAAAAATCCAATCAGACTTAACTGTCCCGGAATCATCATAAAGACCACTGTTACCGTAAAAATAGTCTTATTTCCTTTAAATTTATACACTGCCAATGCATACGCCGTAATTGCCGAAAAATATGCAGACAATAACGTTGCCGGTACTGCCACAATCACACTATTTCGCAAACCAAGGAAGATATCCACATTCTTATGCAGTTTATCCCAATTGTCCTTAATAGTATCCCATCCTCCCGGAACAAACGTGAAGGATGTCATAATATCTCGACCTTCTCTGGTCGCATTCACGATCATTAACAAGAACGGTAACAAACACGCAGTGGCGAGAATTGTCAGGCAAATATAGATAATTGCACTTTTAATTCGAAATCCTACGGTTCTTTTATTCTTTTTCATTCCTGCTACTTCTATTTTTTCTGCCATGTCTTAATCCTCCTTGTCTCTCATCAGTACAAACTGTAGTATAGAGAATACCAAGATAATAAAGAATAGGATATATGCTGTAGCTGCCGCACGTCCCACATC
>JAILRZ010000158.1 GCA_024697845.1 Eubacterium sp.
TGATGATGTTGTTTCCGATTATGGAAGCTGTTAGAAGCGGCGGGGATCTTGAAAATTTAGGAGGAGATGGCAACATCCATATACTTTTTTTACTATCATCCCACAAGGGCATTACACCGACAATCGCTTTTTCCATAATTACACCTCCTAAAAGAAAAAGGCATTTCATCTTAACCCGATGAAACGCCTTTGTTTCTGTTAATACAATATTATATCATATTAGATAATCTATTCAATAAAACTGAAATATAATTGATCGACAAATTTGAATTTGTTACTCTGTTTGTTTATGGCTCTTTCCAAAACTCTCCCTTGTGGAAATTAATGTTTCCCAAAGGAGTAGCTGTTAGTTTGAAAACAACACATCCATCTGGGCAGACAATTGTCTTGCTGTATTTGCCATCTCCTCCTAAATTTTCAAGATCCCCGCCGCTTCTAACAGCTTCCATAATCGGAAACAACATCATCATAGTCTTCGAACAAATACCGTACCCGTCTTTGTTTACGGGGCAGCCATATGTACAGGTATAGCAATCCCCTATTTCTTCTCCGTTTCGACAATACCGCTCCGTATGTTCACCACGAAGAAAACCCGTCACTTCAATGTTAAATTCATATTCTTCATCATACCACTTTTTCATAAATATCTTCTCCTACAAATTCCGATTTGTCTCTATCTTAAAATAATTCTTTTTCATTTTACCAAGAACTAAAAGTTCTGTCTATAAAGCCATACTATACAGAACACTTCTCCAAATACCACTCATCCACCCACTTATCAAACAACACATTATCATCCAAATCCCCTGGTCCATTTTTCTCCTTGATGTAAGTATCCAGCTGCTTGTACATCTTCCTAGCAAAACTATATATCTCTTCCACTTCATCACAATTTCCTAGAATTCGATCTAATAATTCATAATCAGCATTATTAATAATGTTTATTAATTCTCTTCGTATAAATTCCCCATTAGTCATCGCTATACCTCCTGCTTTATTCACTTACTATCCTTACTGTTGTACCTTTAGGTCTAGTTTCCTCTTCTTCATCGTGATAACCATACATATCATGATTAACCAAAGACATATAATAACTATCAATCGTTGACGGTGCATTAAACAATGCAGCTAGTAAATACTTCCTGATGTTATGTATTTTGGTTGTATTATTATCCATGCACATCATAACATACTCGATATGTGATGAATCTAATTTAAGCAGCTTGGACTTAACCAATTCCTTTGGATACTCTGTTCCGCCGATATTTATATAGTCGCTATCACTGACTAAAGTCTCAACCATAATCTCAATCATACCATCAATTCTTTCCTTTTCATGAGGATGCCTATCGATTAGATAATCATAATCGATTTTCATTTTGATTACTTTCTCATAACCTCTTACTTGTGTTTTTTTATCGTATTCAAATCTTATCCCATCCATCGGTTTATTGTTTGAACTTGATTCCTTCATTTGGGCGCACTTCTCCCCCTGGTCTGATAAGATATGATTCGATTGATTATTATTATATTTAGTTTTATTTATTTTAGTATTATTAATATAATTATTACTCATATTTGTCTTATTATTTAGAGCACCCCTATCGGGCGGTTCTTGAACTTCCTTTTGGGCAGTTCTAGACCTTCCCAAATCGACTGTTCTTGAACTTCCCGTTTCGACAGTTCTAGACCTTCCCAAATCGACAGCTCTTGAACTTCCCGTTTCGACAGTTCTAGACCTTCCCGAATCGACAGTTCTTGAACTGCCCAAATCGACAGTTCTGTTTATTTCCTGGGATTGCGAGGTGCTTTCAGGCGCACTTTCCCCTTGGTCGATATCATTTTTGTCCGATTTTGTATGCTCTTTTTCTGACTCATCCGGTACAATAAAATTCTTCACATAAAGAATACTTGGAAGTCCGAATCCTCTACGTCTCTTTTCAACAAGACCAAACTCTTCCAATTCTTTTAAATGTTTGATTGCCATTTTTTCACTAAGAGATAAATCGTTCATTATCTCCTTGATCTGATAAATGATATAAACTCTGTTTTCATCATCCAGCCACTTGTTTTTCATAGATAATGACATTCTATCTAGTAATAATCCATATAGTAACTTGGCAGGCAAAGATAAACCGACAAATGTTTTGTCCGTAATTATGTTCTTAGGAATTCTAAGAAATGTATATTGATCTGCCTGCGTTCCATAGTAATAATTAAATTCCATTAATCACTTGCCTCCTTCTTTCGTTGTTCCTCATTCCACTTTTCTAGTAATGAAAGAATGATTTCTTCTATCTGTTCTACTTCATAATCTGGTGTAAAGTACTTCGCCAGTTTTCTCTGATTCAAAGTTACATTACTTATTTTCTTTTTTGCTTTCTCAGGGAAGAGAAGTCCCTCAATGTCATAAATAGTTAATTCTCCCTCTTCCAGTTCCTCATTCTGCCTTAGACTGTGTATTTCGTTTTTACCAACCTTTTTGCCTTCCATAAGGTTTTTGTATATCACCTCTTGAAACTCTTCATCCAAGTAGGAAATTTCAACGCCTACAACAAATGGAAGTTTCTTTTCATCCACCAACTGCAATAATTCTGGAATCAGCATTGTAAGCCTAATGTATCTTTTTACTTGTCTACCGGATACTCCATTATCAGCTCCTATCTCATCTGCTGTAATTTTTCCGTTGCTAACTCCTTGATGCGACATTGCTTCCATCTTCATCTTAAAAGCGAAAGCCTTTTCACTTGGAAGAATCTCTTCTCTTTGGATGTTAGCATCCACCATAATTATGGTTGCCTCATCATCTGATAATTCTTTCACGATAACAGGCATTTTACTAAGCCCTGCCATCTCACATGCTCTTTTTCTTCTGTGACCCGATATAAGCTCATATCCGCCCTCAGAACGTTTTCTAACAAGTGCAGGAGATAAAACACCGTTTGCTTTAATTGACTCCGCTAATTCCTGCATTTTTTCATCATCAATTACCTTGAATGGATGATTTTTAAATTCATGTAACTCCGTCAAATTCACTTCAATAGTTCCATCTTTCTGTACACCAAGTAATTCATCATAACTTGTTAATTTAATCTTTTCTCTTGCCATAGTATCTTCCTCACTTTCATTAATTCAATTCGATAATCTCTTTAGTTAAATCTTCATATGCTTTAGCAACTTTGCCTTTGGGATCATGTTTGTAAATGCTTGTTCCCTCAACAGATGTTTCAGCAGCTCTAACAGACATAGGAATATAATTCTTTAAAAGTCTTATCTGACTACCATAAGTTTCTTTTACTGCTTCTGTTATATCTTTTGCATAGTTGGTTCTGTAATCCACCATTGTAAGAAGTATTCCTTCAATCTCCAGTCCCGGATTTATTTGTCTCTTAACTCTGGTGATGGTCTTAATCAACTGTTGCAAACCTTTTACCGGAAGATAAGAGGCCTGGACCGGAATAAGAACCGAATCAGCACATGCCAAAGCATTAATCGTAATCATTCCTAGACTTGGCATACAATCAATTATTACAGTCTCGTACTTATCCTTAACCGTTTCCAAAAATTGCTTTAAAATTTGTTCCCTACTCATTACATTAACCAGAGATACTTCAACACCTGACAGCTCAATATTTGCCGGAATGAAGTCAACACCTTCCTCATGTGTTCTTATAAAATCCTCCAGTCTGATTTCTTCTTCATTTACAGTTTTTGTTAATATATCTGCCAATGTATTGTCTAACTGGTCCGGTTCCTGTATTCCAAGGCATACTGTAAGACTGCCCTGTGGATCAGCATCTATGAGAAGGACTTTTCGTCCTTCTCTGGCTAATCCGATACCAAGATTTAAAGTTGTAGTGGTCTTGGCCACTCCACCCTTCTGATTTGCTATTGCAATTACTTTACACATAAAATCACCCCCTAAACTTCTCTGAATGTTTCGAGATAATCCTCGAAAATCATAGTGTTAACTAAAACTATTCCATCAATTTTGTAAGTTGCTTTTGCTTCTTTTGCCAGTTGCTCAAACTTGCAATGTCCCATACTGTAGAGATTTGCTCCTTCTTTATATCTGACAAACTTCTTCGTCATTTCTTTTGTTCTTCTAACTGTTTCGCTTCTATTTTCTTTTTTCTCTTTATTCATTACAGCATTCATAATTTTTTCCTCCTAAAATTCTTTAAATCCTTCAATAAATCTTTCAAACTCTTCACAGTTTACTAAAACTATTCCGTCAATCTTATATGTTGCCTTGGCTTCTTTTGCCAATGCCTGAAACTTTGTAATTCCTATACTGTAGATTTCAGCCCCTTCCTTGTATCTGACAAACTTCTTTATTCGCTCTTTTGTTTTCTTAACTGTATCTGCATTACTCTTCATCTGTTTTCTCCTTCCGCATTATCTCTCTGAAATATCGTTCTAGTATGTGTCTGTTAACTCGAACCATTTTCCCAATCTTATAAGCAGCTCCTGCCTCTCTACACATTCTGACAAATGGTTTCATACCGAGCCTGTAGTACTCTGCTCCTTCTGCAAAAGTAATAAAGTCCTTCCTAAGCATTTCTACATCCTCTTCATCAATTTGGTCAGAAAACTTCCATATATTTCCTGTCATTTGTCCCTCCTTGCCGGCTCACGAAACTGTTCCAAATATTCATTGAAAATATCTCTGTTAATAAGCACGTATCCATCAATTCTGTATATGGCACCTGCTCTACTTGCAAGTTCTAACAATTTCTTGTGTTGGATGCTGTAAACAATTTCTGCCTCCTGATATCTTAAGAATTGCTTTCTTAATCTTTTGTTAGTTTCTCTGACTTCTTTTAACTGTTTGATGTCGTAATAACTTTCACTCACTGTTTTCTCCCTTCCCTATCAGCATAAAAAGAGCACGAAAAAAAGGACACTTTTAGAAATAATCTTCTAAAAGTGTCCTTTAGATTTTGAAATGTTGAATTCCCTGCTTTCCTACGTAAAACTCATGCTTCCTTAAAGGAACTAGGATAATGTTGTCAAAATGTTGTCATTTGACTACTTTTGACTACACTCCAAGGGAATAATAGGTTTATTTAGTGTATTTTGATTTGATATTGCTAGAGTCAGATTTCAACGTTGGGAACAACAATACATCTCGAATCGCCTGGCTATCTGTCAACAGCATTACCAGTCTGTCGATTCCGTATCCGATACCACCTGTTGGAGGCATACCGATTTCCAATGCATTGAGGAAATCTTCATCAGTATGTTCTGCTTCATCATCACCGGAAGCAAATGCTTCTTCCTGTGCAGCGAAACGTTCTCTCTGATCGATTGGATCGTTAAGCTCTGAATAAGCGTTACACATTTCCCATGTGTTGATGAACAATTCGAAACGCTCTACCTTTTCCGGATCTTCCGGTTTCTTCTTTGTTAATGGACTGATTGCAATTGGATGATCCATTACGAATGTTGGCTGAATCAAATTCTTCTCGCAGAATTCTTCGAAGAAAAGGTTGATGATGTCACCCTTTCCGTGACGCTCTTCAAATTCTACATGATGTTCCTTTGCTAAAGCCTTTGCTTCTTCATCAGTCTTTACTTCGTCGAAGTCAATTCCTGTATATTTCTTGATACAGTCATTCATTGTAATACGTTCGAATGGCTTGCTGAAGTCAATTTCAATTCCGTTGTAAGTAAACTTAGAGCTTCCTACAACCTTTTCAGCAAGATACTTGAACATTTCTTCTGTTAAGTCCATCATTCCGTAGTAGTCTGTGTATGCCTGATATAATTCCATCAATGTAAATTCTGGATTGTGTCTTGTATCAACACCTTCGTTACGGAATACACGTCCGATTTCGTATACTCGTTCCAATCCACCGACAATCAATCTCTTCAAGTATAATTCCAAAGAAATACGAAGTTTTACATCTTCGTCCAATGAATTGTAATGCGTTTCAAACGGTCTTGCAGCTGCACCACCGGCATTGTGTACCAGCATCGGTGTTTCTACTTCCATGAAATCCTTTGCGTCTAAGAAGTTACGGATTTCTTTGATAATCTTGGAACGCTTAATAAATGTCTCCTTAGATTCCTGATTCATAATCAAGTCAACATATCTCTGACGATATCTTAAGTCAGTGTTTGTCATACCGTGGAATTTTTCCGGTAAAATCTGCAAACTCTTTGTAAGCAAAGTTACTTCTGTTGCATGGATAGATATTTCACCCATCTTTGTACGGAATACTTCACCCTTGATTCCTACGATATCACCGATATCCATTCTCTTGAATGCCTTGTATTCATCAAATGGTTCTTCACCCAGGCTGTCTCTTGCAACATAAACCTGAATGTTTCCGTCTCTATCCTGTACGTTACAGAAGGAAGCCTTCCCCATTACACGCTTTAACATAATACGGCCTGCAATGCTTACAATCTGTCCTTCCATTGTATCAAAATTATCTTTAATTTCTGTGCTGTGATGTGTTACATCGTACTTTGTAATCTGATATGGATCCTTTCCATTTTCCTGTAATTCAGCAAGCTTATCACGACGCACCTTTAAAAGCTGCTTCAGATTGCTTGGCTGACCATTGTTATTTTCCTGTGCCATTACACTACTCCTTTATTTTATCTTAGAAAGGACTCAGATAATCTTTCGAATACCTGAGTCATTTTGATTGCATTTCTTATTTTTTGATTTCCAATACTTTGTATTTATTTACTACTTCACCCATTTCCACTTCAACTTCATCACCAACTTCGTGACCGATCAAAGCAGAACCAAGTGGAGATTCATTGGAAATTTTACCCTGAAGGCTGTTCGCCTGTGTAGAACCTACAATGCTAAATTCCAAATCTTCATCATATTCATAATCATGAATTTTGATGTGGCAACCAATATTAATTTTTGTATCATCAACGTCTTCTGCACTTACGACTTCAACGTTTTTCAAAATCTTTTCAATTTCTTCAATTCTGGCTTCAATATCTCTCTGCTCATCTTTTGCAGCATCGTACTCAGCATTTTCGGATAAGTCACCCTGAGCTCTTGCTTCTTTTAATTTCTGAGCAATATCTTTTCTACGATTTACTTTTAAATCTTCTAACTCTGCTTCTAATTCCTGAAGTCCTTCATGAGTCAGAATGTTTTTCTTCATGCTATCTGCCATTTCTAACTTCCTCCATCCTTGAGTTTTACACTTTATAATAGCCTATAACGCCCCTATTTGTCAATGTTTTTGCTGATTTCTCAATCATCTGATTCATCTTTCACATATAGAAAAACAGAATCTGCAGATTCATTTATTTTGCAGATTCTGTTAGTCTGTGATTTTACAACTAATTATTATGAGTTAATTTCTTCATACAATTTTTCCAATTCCTGATCCAATTGCTTAGCAATTATTTGATAATCTAAATCTTTTTCGGAAAGAATTTCTTCGTATTTTTTGATAACTTTCTCAATTTTTTTATTTCTTTCCTTTATGTTAGCTATCATATCTTCTGGAACTACCCCGCGTTCCAAATCCATTTTATTATCTTCCACTGCGACTTTTAAAGTCTCTATTCTCGTATCAATTTCATCTTTATAATTAGTTTGTTCATCAACTTTCTCAGTTACACTTTCGCTTGTAGTTTCAATTGCAACCTTTTCTTTTTTTACAGTAGCATCACCTGTTTTTTTATTCCCACATCCTGAAAAGCCAACAACCACACAAGCCATTATTGAGCATATTAATGTAATGCGATATACCTTTTTCATTTTACTAATTCCCAATCTATATTGTTCTACTCATCTGATAAAAATAAACATAATTAAAACCTTTAGCTGCAAAATAGTCAGGTAAAGAAATATTCTTTTTTCCATCTGTGTGCTGAGCCATTTTCATAATCATATTGCCGCTATTATCTCTTGCTTTAGCATGACAAATTTGAGAATGGTACACTTTATCCGTATTATATGCATACTGAATTACATCTCCTTCTGACAAAAACGTTGCCAAAGATATGGCATAACTCTTCTTCGCATCATTAGACATTCCTTCAATTTTTTTACTGCCAGAAAATACTCTTTTGCTCCAGTATTTTCTGAAATAAGTCGCATTCTCCCAAGTTGCTGAATGTGGTTTCCAGTAATTAACATCATCATATTTTGGTAACTTTTTCGATGGAGTTTTTCCACCTGCAACTAAACACTGTGATACAAAGTTCGTACAATCCAAATCAGCTATATAATACTGTTTCGTATTGTAACTCTCAGCCCAATCTTTTGCATATGCTGCTGCTTTGCTTCCCTTATAAGCTGCTGATACACTTGCTACTGGAAGTACACTACTAATTGCTAATGTACAAATAACTAATTTTGCTAATATTTTCTTTCTCATTTTAATCTCCTATTTGTAAGATAATAATCTAAACTAAACGTGCACGTCCATGCGTCATCCTAACATAACGTTTTTTACAAATCAACCTTTTAGAGAAACTCGCCAAGTATGAGCAATCCGAAACAATTTTATTCAATTTTTTTGTCCCTTTTTGGCAGCTTTTTGGTTTATAGACAAATGCTTTTTATTGTCCAATCACCTGCTGAATTTCATAGTCCTCATTAACCAAAACGAGGTTTGCCACCTTTCCTTCTGCAATGGAGCCATATCTTTTTTCCATTCCAATAGCCTTCACCGAATTGAAAGTCGCAGCACGAACTGCCAGTTCCTCCGGAATCCCATATTTCATAGTATTGACCATACAATCAAATAAATTCGTTGCGCTGGCTGCAATAGTTCCGTCTTTTAATCTTGCCACTCCGTCATTGAGGTAAACGGTCTGCCCCCCCAATTCGTATTCGCCCCCCTGTTCCATTCCACAGGCACGGCAACTATCACTAATGGTCACTATACGATTCGGTCCAAACAATCGGAAAGCCAGTCGAATCATGGATGGATGAATATGGTACCCGTCACAAATCAGTTCCACTGTCATCTCCGGACGTTCTGCTGCTGCCGCAATCGGTCCCGGAACACGATGTGTCAGTCCCGGCATTGCATTAAACATATGTGTCATATGACGTACTCCTGCCTGAATTCCTGCCACCGCTTCTTCGTAGTTGGCACTAGTATGTCCAATGGAAAATTTAATATCATCCTTTAAGGCACTGATACATTCCAAAGCCCCATCTTCTTCCGGAGCAATGGTTACTAACTTTGTCAACCCACCGGATGCTTCAATCAAATCCTTCAAAAAATCCACCTCTGCTCGATGCACATATTCCGGATTTTGCGCTCCAACCTTTGCAGGAGAAATAAACGGTCCTTCTAAATTAATCCCGATAATTTCTGCTTCCCCTTCTGTTCTTTCATGGTTTGCAGCCACCTGACAAATCTCCATCAGACGCTCCTTCGGCAAAGTCATTGTCGCCGGACAGATTGTAGTAACCCCTTTACTTCTCTGATATTTTGCCATTATTGAGATTGCTTCATCAGTTGCATCACAAAGGTCTGAATTCATGCATCCATGAAAATGAATATCCGTCAATCCCGGAATCACCTTCAAACCTTGGGCCTCAATCACTTCTTCTCCAATTTCTTCCGGAAGTTCTGTATCTGTAATCTTTTGAATCATTCCGTCAATCACCTTCAGGTTCACCTGACGAAACTTAAAATCTTCCATAAAAACCAAACCATTCTTTATAATCATTTTCTTTCTCCTTTATTTATCACTAATTAGAAAACTATCCTCTTATTCTATGCATTCTCTGCCGCCGAAACCTTCCCCCACAATATAATTGAAGGGATATGCATTCACACATCCCTTTTTCTTATAAATCTAATAAAGCCAACGCTTCTTCATCTCCAACTAACGTAACGTCATTATGTAACTGCAACACAGAAGCCGGAACCTTTGGGGTTACCGGTCCGAAGAACGCTTCCTTAACGATTTGCGCTTTCTTACTTCCGTTCACTACAACCACAATTTTACGTGCCTGCATAATGGACTTGATTCCCATAGTATATGCTTCCTTTGGAACTTCATCGATAGTTTCAAAGAAACGGGAATTTGCCTGTACGGTACTGTCTGTCAATTTCACACAATGAGTCATTTTTTCAAATGCCTCTCCTGGCTCGTTAAAACCAATGTGTCCATTGTTTCCAAGTCCCAACAGCTGCATATCCACACCGCCGGAATTTAAAATAATATTATTGTAATCATTACATGCCTTTTCGCTGTCCATTTCCAATCCGTCCGGCACGTAAGTATTCTTCATATCAATATTTATATGGTTAAAAAGGTTCTGATTCATAAAATAACGATAGCTCTGATCATTATCCGGAGCCAGTCCCTTATACTCGTCTAAATTAATTGTCTGCACTTCACTAAAGTCCAGGTCGCCTTTCTTATACCAGTCAATTAACTGTGCATAGATTCCTAATGGTGTGGAACCTGTTGCAAGTCCCAAAACGCATTTCGGTTTCATAATAATCTGCGCTGAAATAATGTTTGCTGCCATTCTACTCATGGACTGATAGTCCGGTGCTTTAATAATTCTCATTTTGGCCTCCTAAGCATCCTCTACTGATGTCTGTATTCTGAAGGGGCAATCCCTTCATAATTTTTAAATATTCTTGAGAAATGTGCCACATCCACGAAGCCAACCATATCTGCCACATCCTGTACCTTATAGGCCGTTGTTCTCAAAAGCTTCTTTGCTTCATCCACACGGATTTTATTGACAATTTCAAAAAATCCACGGCCGGTGTACTGATTAAGCAGCTTGCTTAAGTGCCAGCTACTGATATAGCAGTATTCCGCAACTTCCTTCAACGACAATTTCATCTTGTAATTGTCATACAAATATTCCAATGCTTTTTTTGCAATGTAATTATTTGCTTCGGTTTCTTTAATCTTGTTGTCCGAATCCTGTTCTACTTCCGGACGATTCTTAATAAAATTCTCATAGAGATATTTTTCTTTTTTGTCGGAAACATTCCATATTTTTCCTTCAAAATGTTGTTCCTGATCCGTACCCTTGGTCAAGTTTTCCGTCATACATTCAATCGCCTCATTGATTTCATCCATCTGAGACGGCTTTAATAGATATCTTGTAACCCCCAATTTAATTGCTTGTTGTGCATACTCAAAATTTCGATAGCCCGTCAAAAGACATACTTCCACTTTCGGAAATTCCGATTTGATTGCCGCAACCATAGCCAATCCGTCCATATTATTCATGGAAATATCTGAAAAAATAATATCCGGTTTTAATTCCCGCACTAATTCCAGACCTTCCAGACCATTGCCGGCAGTTCCTACAACTTCACAATTATATTCTTCCCATTTCACGCTAACGCGTAATCCTTCACAGATGATTGGTTCATCATCTACTATTATCACCTTATACATATACATTCCTCACATTTATCTATAGAGTCCATCAATTTTGTATTTCTATTATAATTGATTTTGACTATAAAAAGCAAAGAAGTTTTTCACCCAATTTTCGACAAATTTTTCGCCCGGCAAACGGCGCCGGGCGTTTGTCTTTAACCTTTTACTGCACCTACTGTCATTCCCTTTATAATATATTTCTGTAATAAAAGGTATACAACCAATACCGGGATTACAATCAATGTTACAGATGAGAACAATGCTCCATAGTTCACACCTTCTTTTGATGCAATATTATTAAGAAGAACGGTAATCGCATAATCATCCGGTGTTCTTAAGAAGAACATCTGAGTAAACAAATCGTTGTAGCTCCAAAGGAAGCTGAACACACCAACTGTTACAAAGGATGGTTTGCTGAGTGGCATAATCACTTTGAAATAAATTTGGAAGATATTACATCCTTCCATATACGCTGCTTCTTCCAATTCAATCGGCAACGTTCTGATATATGATGTCAATACAATAATTGCAAAACACATATTTCCTGCGATTTGTAAAAGTATTACCGCAAGCATATTCAGTGCAGTATCATTTTGTCCTGCAATTCCGATTTCGGTCAGCATGCTCATATTTGGTACAATGGTTGAAAATACCGGGAACATCATACCTGCATAAAGCACTGCTTCCAAAATTCCTTTTCCTTTGAATTTATATCTTGACATAATATATGCTGCCATTCCTGCAAACAGGATTACTGCAATCGTAACTGTTCCTGAAATAATAATACTGTGCATATATGCTCTTGCGATGTCATAACGTTCAAAGAGCATTTCATAATTCTTTAGCGAGAATAAATTTCCTAATGGTAACGAAAAAGAATCCCGATAGATTTGTTTTTTGTCTTTGAAAGAATTCATAATGGACCAAACTAGCGGGAAAATGGTTGTCAATGCCCATACGCTTAAGATGGTATAGATAAAAATGTTGGATATTTTAAATTTTCTTGTCTTCATATCTTGCACCTCTCCTATACATCATAATCTGAATTCTGTTTAAAGACATTATTTACAACAACGGACAATACCACACCAATAATTACAATTAAAATTGAAATTGCTGCTGCATAGTCAACGTCGCTTGTAGTCTTAGAATACATATAAGTTCCTGTTAACCATGTGTTTGACATTCCCTTAGGGAACATTGTCCAAGGAAGATCAAATACCTTCAGAGCACCGGTTACAGCTAATACTACACAAGTACAGAGACTGTTTCTCAGTAATGGTAATGTAATATAGCGAACACTCTGCCATCTGGAAGCACCATCAATAGACGCTGCCTCATATAATTCTTCCGGAATACCACTGACACCTGTCAGCATAATGATAAAATAGAAACCTACGTACTGCCATATAACCGGAGTCATCATTGTAAACATTGGAGCCACTTCCTTGAAATTAATGATGTCTTTTGCCCCCAATGCCAAACGAACGCTGTTAATCATTCCCGCATCGCTGTACAAGAAAATCAGATTAAATAACAGACCTAAAGCAGTAGCTGATACTACAATTGGAAAGAAGAATACTACACGGAAGAATCCTGCACCTCTTTTAATGTTGCTTACCAATAAGGTAAGAAGCAAGGCAATTCCAACCTGTCCAATTAATGTAGCCAAAATCATGATTCCTGTATTCTGGACTGCTATTTTGATTTTTGGATCGTCTAACATTTTTGTATAGTTCTTAAACCATGGTTCGTTCCATTCACCACCCATTGTACCCAGATGTCTGATATGCTGAAAACTGTTGATGATATTCTGAAGAAATGGGTAAAACAGAAATACTGCGATAAACAAAAACGCTGGGATTAAGAAAAATACAATCATGTTTTTCTTTTGATAGATTTTTGCGTTCATTTTTCGTTCCTCCTAATACATCGGATAGAAACTTTAACGTTCCTATCCGACGCACATATCTAATGTTCTATTGATACATTAGCAATATTTTTTTAATTATTCGTCTTCCTTAACAAGTTCAAGAACTGCTTCTACAGCGTCTTTTGCACTTGTTTCACCCTTAACGATTGCAGCCATTTCACCAAAGATTGGTTCTCTCTGAGCTTCTGAAAGGTTATCCTGTACTGCTCCTGTAACTCCTGTGAATTCACTTGTAAATGTAACTGCGTCTTTTTCTAATGCTGTAAGGTCAGCACCTTCTGTGCTAATTCCGTTATTTAATGCTGTTGCAGCAAGTGTTGCGATAGAGAACTTAGTAACCTGTTCGTCAGTTGTCATGTATTCAATGAATTTAACAGCTGCTTCTCTCTTAGCAGGATCTTCCCAAGCTTTCTTTGTAATATAGTAACCACTTGAAATACCGGAAATTGTTTCAGATGTCTTTCTTAATCCGTCAGCCTTGCTTCCTGGTACATGTGTAACTGTGAAGTTTTCGATATCCTTAACTGCTTCCTTGATACCACCGATCTTCCAAGATCCATCAATTAAGAATGCAGCTTTGTCATCTGCGAATAACTGGAATGTTTCAGCATCTGTAGCTGTTAATGTGTTGTCAGGATAGAATCCTTTTTCGTATAATGCCTTGATGTCTTCTAATCCGTTAACCCAAGCCTTACCGATTTCTTCATCAGCTGATTTTGGAACTGTTGCATGAACATCTAATTTATTGTTGTTTAAGATTGCAAATTCAAACCAGTAATGTGGAATTTCCTGAAGTGATGCTGCGATTGGTGTATAACCTGCATCTTTAATCTTCTGGCAAATATCCAAGAATTCTGCCCATGTTGTATCCTTTGTAGGAACTTCAACACCAGCTTTTTCTAATACTTCTTTGTTTACAAACATACCTTCCCAGTATCCGTTTACAGGAACTGCATAAGCCTTTCCGTCAACTGGTGATGTTGGGAACATATCATCTTTCATGTTCTTTGCATAGTCTGGATATTCAGCTCTAATCTCATCAATAGAAACAACCTTTCCCTGTTCTACAAATGAGTTTGCATCTACACCTGTGAAGTAGAATAATACATCTGCTTCTGATCCTGTTTCAAAGTCTGTTGTAACTCTTGTCTTGAATGTTTCATCTGCTGTTGCAGAAGCATCTTTAACTTTGTTTCCTGTTTCTTTCTGCCAAGCTGCGATTGCATCCTGATAGTTCTGTGCATTACCATCTTCACCAGCGTATGTAGATACTACATTCAATTCAACTGGGCCAGTTGCTTCTGCTGCCTTCTTTGTTTCGCCTGCTTTGTCTGAGCTACCGCATCCTGCTAATGCAACTGTCATTGCAGATACCATAGCGAGCGCTGTTAATTTTCTTAGTCTCATCTTTATATCCTCCTCTTTGTTTTCGCAGGGAGACTAAACCCTTGCGAATATTATATGTATATATTATACAAAAAATGCCAATAAGAGAATGAATCTTGTTGGCATTTTGTTGTTTTATTTTGTAATTTTTCTTTTAAAATTTGTCTATTCTTGGTTCAGTTTTTCTATTCTTGCTTGAAAGGTTTTTATAACCTCCTACTCGTCAAAGATTACGGTATGTTTTGTCGAAAGATCCTCCCGGTTTTGAATTCGTATTTCACTGACAGTAATCCCTTCCGTTTCTTCTTTAATTGTCAATCCACTTTCCTCACCATAAATCATTTTCAGTCTCAGATTAACGTTTCGAATTCCGATGTTTTCATTGCTATCACCTAGTTTTGTCTGGGATAAGAGTTGTTCAATCCGTTCTTTATTTTCTTTGGATAGACTTCCCGTATTTTCTACACGAATCACTAAAAATTCATCATGCTTGGATACCACCAGTTTTCCTTCCATATTCCCTTTAATATCACCGCTGTGTTCCACAACATTTTCGACCAACGGCTGAATAATTAGTCTTGGAATTTTACACTCCAATACATCTTCACTAATCTCTTTGGTGAATTTAAACTTCCCACCAAATCTTGCATAGATAATGTATAGATATGCATCCACATACTTCATTTCTTCTTCAATGGTAATAAAGGCTTCATTCTTTCGGTTCATCGTGGCATTCATCATAGTACTTAAGGATGAAATCATTTTACTCACATCCTCATTGCCACTCAGCCTTGCCTTCCAGTTAATAATTTCCAAGGTATTATTTAGGAAATGTGGATTGATTTGTGCCTGTAGTGCCTTCATGTTGGCATCCCTTGCAGCAACCTCCTCGGCGTAAATTCGATTGAATGAATCTTCCAGACTTCCCGACATATGATTAAAGGTGTTAATCAGTCTTTCGAACTCTCCATTCCGATGAAATTCTTCAATCTGATATCCATATTCTCCCTCTTCAATATGTTTTGATGCTTCGACCAGACTTCCGATTGGACGGTTAATGTTGTGATAGAAATAATAAATTGTTGCAATCAACAATGGAATCAGCATAATAAACACAACAAAGTAAGCAACAAAATAAGTTGAATTGTCTCCAATTGCAGCTTCATTCAGTTTTACTACAATGGTGACTTTCTGTCCGTTTACATTAACAATGGAACTAGCAATTTTTCTTCTTTTTTCAAAAAAATTGCTCTGCATATTGCTTTGGGGCATTTTTTCCCATTCCAACCGTTCCTGATGATATTGTTCCAGCATTTTTTTCGTTTTTGGATCCAGGTCTTTACTTCCGGTCAGATACTTGTCATCCACAAACACTTCCCAGCCTTCCTGCCAGACTGCATTGGCAATCGGCCCGAAAACATTATCTCTGTTTAATTCAAATACCAACGTTGCAAAGGTCTGATAATTTTTCGTCATCATATTACGCATCATAAAAATATGATTGTTGGCACTTAAAATTTTCGTATCCGTTCCAAGACTTTTTGATTCACTCTTTAAAATCTCTACCATTTCTGTAGTGATCTTTCTCGCCTCGCTGGAAGAAGCTCCTGCAAATGTACTGTAGGTTTCATAATTGTATTTCATATATCTTG
Source organism: Eubacterium sp. (assembly GCA_024697845.1). Lineage (GTDB taxonomy): Bacteria > Bacillota > Clostridia > Lachnospirales > Lachnospiraceae > Eubacterium_G. Next base: position 16,336 of record JAILRZ010000158.1, read on the forward strand.
TGAACAACAACTTGGTGTTGGAAATCAGTTTCGAATATTTATATCGCTGCTGTAAATATCCGTTTACTGTCCCCCACATTTCTTCTTCATTGCTATCTCCACGGAACTTTTCATAACTGGAGCGAATCACTCCATCATACGAAGCCATTAAAGAAGAGTTTAATGTTTCCTCAATGAGTCCTCCACTGCTCTGCGCTGCATTTCCCACGGAAATCATCGAAGTATCACTAATTCGTTCTTCGTTCTTTGTTTCAATATAATAGAGCCAGAATGCTGAAACCAGCAGATACGGCAAAAGCCAGCACAAAATAATCACTCGAATCATTCCGATTGATAGGCTGGACTTGTGAATCGTCTTTTGAAATCTTTTCCCAAGTTTCACGGTTATTCCTCCATCTTCAATGTTCGCAGTATTATTTTGTACCGGCTTTTACAAACACTTGATGTGTTTCTACGACTTAAAAAGCGGTAGCGGTTTACCGCTTTTTAACTTTGCTTCGCAAAGCACGCACCTTCGGTGCTGGTCAAATACGAAAATTAAACACTTGATGTGTTTAATTTTCTATAGACCTAAAAATTCTTTAAAGATATCGCATACCTGAACTGCTTCTTCTCTCTTTGGCATTTCACAGAAAATTCTGATCAATGGTTCTGTTCCGGAAAATCTTCCGATTACCCAGCCACCATTCTTGAAGTACACCTTGCAACCATCCATATAAGATACCTTTTCAATTTCAAACGGAAATTCCGGAAGTTTCTTTTCTTCCATCAGCACGCGGTTTACTTCCACTTTCTTTTCAGCACTGAAACGATAATCCCGTTCTTCCATATAAATACTGCCACATTCTTCTTCAATGTCTTTATAAATTTCAGAAATCTTTCTGCCTGTGACAGCAATCATTTCGATTAACAGCATTGCCGCATAAATTCCATCTTTTCCGTTAATATGACCTCTTACTGTCAATCCACCGGAAGACTCTCCACCAATTACCGCATCTACTTCTGTCATCTTTGCAGAAATATGTTTAAATCCTACCGGCACTTCGTAGCATTCTTCTCCAAACTGTTTTGCAACTTTATCAAGCATATGGGTTGTTGCAACATTTCGAACGACTGCACCGTGCCATCCCTTATATTTTACTAGATAATAGTATAAAAGTACAAGGATATCATTTGGATGTAAAAATCTTCCCGTATCATCAATGACACCTAAACGGTCTGCATCACCATCTGTAGCAATACCAATATTAAAATCATAATCCATAACTCTGGAAATTAAACCTCTTAAAGTGTTTGCAGATGGAGAAGGAAGTTTTCCTCCAAACAATGTATCATGTACATCGTGAATAGTTTCCACATCACATCTTGCAGTCAACAACAAGGTCTTTAAAGGAATTTCAGAAACTCCATACATTGGATCCAATGCAACCTTCAATCTTGCATTTTTAATAGCATCCATATTAATATTGGCAATAATATTGTCAATGTATTCATTCAAAGGGTAGATTTCCTCAATCAATCCTTTTTCTAGTGCTTCCTCGTATGGCATTTCTTCTACTGTTGCAGGATCAATTTTTTCAATGTAACGCTCGATTTCATCTGTCTGTGCCTGATCCGCATCTCTACCACCATAAGTAAACACTTTAATCCCGTTATAAAGTGCCGGATTATGGCTGGCTGTTACCATCATACCATATGGCATTTTATATTTTTCTACACAATACATAATCAGCGGAGTCGGAGCTGCTTTATTTACAAGCTGAGCTTTAATTCCTCTTTTTGCAAATACCATTCCCAACCACTGCATTGCTTCCTTCGACAAAAATCTTTTGTCATAACCAATAATTATTCCCTTATCGGTCTTTCCTTCTGCTTCCATCTTGTCACACATTGCGGTGGCAATTAATTGAATGTTTGTTTTAATAAATTCATCTCCAATGATGGTTCTCCAACCACCTGTTCCAAACTTGATCATGTTTGACTCCTTTCTTTCAATTCCTGTTGTTCATATGGGATTAACCCATTATCACTTCAATTTTTGTTGTAGTGCCAGCCGGCATTACCGGAATTTCGTTGACGGTTTCTCCGTTTAATTTAATTTCCTTTACGCCTTTCATTACGCCGGACGGATTTGTCACGTGGATGTCATAGGTTGCTCCACGCCATACTCTGCTTACTGAGAATTCTTTCCAATCTGCTGGAATACAAGGATCAATTTCCATCGTGTCAAATCCCGGTCTGATACCTAACATGTATCTTGTGGCTGAGAAGTAAGACCATCCACCGGAGCCGGTCATAAACGGATGTCTTGCTCGACCATAGGCTGTGTGATCCTTTCCCATAATAAACTGGCAATAGGAGTATGGTTCTGATTGGCGAATTTCAATCTGATCATTCTGATTATAAGGGCAAAGAGAATCATAATATTCCATTGCTCTGTCACCGTTTCCTACAATACATTCCGCAGCCCATGCCCATGGATTCGGATGGGAGAAAATTGCTCCGTTTTCTTTAACACCCGGATACACTCTTGTAATAAATCCAATATCATCATCCGGTACCGTATAAGACGGTGCGTTCAGCATAATACCATACGGTGTTGCCAAATATTCGTGAATGCTGTCTAATGCTTTTACGGCTTTATCCTTTGGTGCCGCACCGGACAAAACTGCCCAGGCATTGCTTTCCAAATGAATCTTTCCTTCTTCATTGGTATGAGTACCGATTTTCTTTCCATTCTTTGTAATACCACGAATATACCAGTCTCCATCCCACAATTCCTTATCACAAACAGCTTTCACATTTTCCTGAATTTTGCTGTACTTTTCAACATCTTCATCTCTTCCAAGATATTTAGCCAGATCAATAAAATGATCCAATGCCCAATAATGAAGGAACGATACCATCGCGCTTTCACCACCACCAAGATTCAGGCAGTCATTCCAGTCTGCACGGAGTCCCTTACAAATTCCGGTGTTTCCAACTTCCTTTGTTGAGAAATCCAAAATACTTCTCATGTGGTCATAAACGGTATCTCTGCCTGCATCTGCATAATCAATTTCCATATCGGCAAAGTCAATTTCACCGGTTTCTCTAATGTATTCTACAATGGAAGGAATCAACCATAATGCATCATCCGCACAGGCATCTTCGATTCCATGAATAATATCCTGTTTATTAATTCCCGGAACTACAGTCGGAGACTTGAACGGTTTCTTTTCTTCCTTTTCCTTTTCGAACCAACGAGGTTCAAACAGGTGAAGGCCGTAGCCGTGGGAAGTCAGACCGTTTAACAACTGACAAATACGTTCCTTACATTTTTCCGGATTGGAGTGAGGAATCGTCATAGAATCCTGCGCTGTATCACGATATCCTAATCCGGTTCTTCCACCTACTTCAATAAAGGAAGCAAAGCGGGAGAACATCACATTGATTTCTGACTGGTATAAATTCCAGATGTTTAACATAGTATTCATTGCATCACTCGGAGTGTTTACAACAAGTCTGGAACATTTGTCATCCCAGTATGCTTTTAATTCATCATAGACTTTATCCACTTCTGCGAAATCGCTATATTTTTCTTTATATTTTTTACCTACTTCTCTGTTTCCTTCTCCAAGGATAAAGATCAGGCGGACCTCCTCTCCCGGCATAAGAACAAGATTCTTCTGCAGGGAGCCGCAGTGGTTACCGCCCTTTTCAAAAGAGGAGAAACACTGACCGCGGGAGACGGCCAGCGGGTTGTTTTCTGAATTATATGTACCAATAAAAGTATCTCTCAGACAATCAAAACCATCCGGTTCAAAATTGGAAGTAAAGAACTGGAATCCAAATTCTTCGTAGAACAGATCATTTTCAATGACTCCGTCTTCATAAGAAGAACCTGCACAATACAAACTCATCTGAAAATTCTGATTGTCTATCATAATATGATGGAAAGAAAACTCAAGATATGAGAATACGCTTAAGTTTCTTGGTTTGTCATCTTCATTTTTAATTTTCACATCCCAGAGTTCCACATCGTCATTCATTGGAACAGACATTTTCTGAGATGCCTTTAATTTGTCATATTCACATTCAAACACGGAATAAGAAAGGCCGTGACGACAACGATATTTTGCCTGATTCAAATCCTTCGATACCGGTTGCCATGAAATTGAAAAATAATCTTCTGTGTCATTATCTCTGATATATACATAATGTCCCGGACGATCCATTGGCACCGTGTTTCCATGGAATCTGGTCATTCTGTGATATTCCGGCGATTTATGAAACATATATCCTCCGGCAGTATGATTCATTACAACACAAGTGTCCTTCAATCCCAGATAATTTGTCCAGGAAACCGGAACATCTATTTTATCAATTACATACTCTCTTTTGTCATTATCAAAGTATCCGTATTTCATTTTCTTCTCCATTCCTACTGTCAAAAAAATATGGTGGAGTGTTGGGCAAATCTTTTCGTCAAAAAAGAGATGGTTTAGGGAAACCTCTTCCTCCACCATCTCTAATTATATACATTCAGATTTTTATTAGAATGACTAAAATTGTTTATCCTTGCCTAAAATTGTGCAGATTTCTATTTCGTCCAATTTTTGCATCTTCATTTTAGTCCTGTATTTTTTTCTTCTGCTGTCCCGCTGTCATATGAAGCGCCAATGTTCTCGGGATCAATTTGGATCCAATCACTGCTGCCTTCATTGTTAATGTAGGAACAATCATCAGCTTTCCTCTGGCAAGCATCTTAATTGCATAAGATACACATTCCTCCGCACTGATTCCCGCAAGAGAAAACTTCACTCCTGCTACATCATTGAAATTAGTATCTACCGGCCCCGGACACAATGCGCTAATCCGTACATGACTTTTTCTTCGTTTCAGTTCATCATAAACTGCACCGGTCATACTAACTACATATGCTTTTGTGGCATAATAGGTCGCCATATAGGGGCCTCCCGGCATCATTCCTGCGCTGGAAGCAACATTCAGAATATACCCTTTGTCCCTTTTCAAAAATTGAGGCAACAATTTCTTCAACAGAATATGCATCGCCTTAATATTGACATTAATCATATCCAAATCTTTATAAATGTCTGTGGTTTCAAAATCCCCCACATCACCAAAACCTGCATTATTAATAAACACATCAATCTTCTTCTGTTTCAGTTTTTCTGCCAGTTCCATTGTTTTCAATTCATTAGACAAATCGCATACTATAATTTCAACTGCTACGGACACTTCTTCTGCAATTCGCTCCATAGCCTCACGATTTCTGGCAATCAGAATCAGGTCAAACCCTTTTGCTGCATATTGTCTTGCAAATTCTTTTCCAATTCCCGAACTAGCTCCGGTAATACATGCAATCGGCATTTTATACTCCTTTCTGCTATTCACTAAGTTTCATATTAATAACATCATAGAGGGTTTCCATACTTGTGATTTCATTACAACGCTTTCTCAACTTTGCTGAATGGGGTTGGCCCTGAGTATACCATGCAATATGTTTTCGCATTTCTCGTACCGCCGTATATTCTCCCTTGAAATCACAAAGCAGCTTTGCATGGCGGATAATCATATCCCTCACTTCATCCATTGTCGGTTCCGGCAGAATTTCTCCGGTTTTCAGATAGTGATTTACCCGATGGAAAATCCACGGATTTCCTCTGGCTGCCCGTCCAATCATCAAGCCGTCACATCCGGTATACTCCTTCATTGCTTTGGCATCCTCCGGCGTAAAGATATCACCGTTCCCAATCACAGGAACTTTTACTGCATTTTTTACGTCACGAATCACATCCCAATCCGCTTTTCCACTATAATATTGTTCACGTGTTCTTCCATGTACGGCAATGGCAGACACTCCACTGGCCTCCGCAATTTTTGCGATTTCCACCGCCTGGGTTTCTCCATCCTTAAATCCTTTTCTAATTTTTACAGTGATCGGTTTTGAAGTACTTTTCACCATCTTTGTCAGGATTTCTTCCACCAGTTTTGGTTGTGTCAGGAGAAAGGACCCTTCATGATTATTTACAATCTTTGGCACCGGGCAGCCCATATTCACGTCAATAAAATCACAGGCGCCCTCTGCCACCTGGCCACAGATTTCTCCCATAATATCCGGATCAGATCCAAAAAGCTGAACACCGATTGGATGTTCGTTTTCTCCGATTTCCAACAATGGCTTTGTATTTTTGTTCTTATATAAAATGGCTTTCGCACTAACCATTTCTGTATACATCAGTCCACATCCCTGTTCCTTACATAAGAAACGAAAAGGCAGGTCTGTTACACCTGCCATTGGACCCAATGCAATATTATTCTGAATATCAATTGTTCCTATTTTCATTTTATTTCCTGTTTTTGTTTTTTTCGTAAATCAAGCGCATTCCCTGAAGTGTCAGCTGATTGTCATATACGTCGATACAATCTGTATTTTCACAAATAATACGTCCCATACCTCCGGTAGCAATCACCTTCAAATCTGAAATTCCGCTTTCCTTCTTCATATGTTCCACGATATATTCGGTCTGTCCAATATAGCCATAAACAATTCCGGCCTGCATACTGGAAATCGTATCTTTCCCCAAAATACTTTCCGGTTTCATAATTTCCACTTCCGGTAATTTTGCGGTTTCATTCCACAGAGCCTTAGCACAAATCTTAATTCCCGGGGAAGTAACGCCGGCATCAAAAGTGCCTTCCGGCCCGATCAAGTCATAGGTTGTAGCGGTTCCGAAATCAATGACGATACAAGGAGCTCCATACAATTCTACTGCAGCTACCGCATCAACAATACGATCAGAACCAACTTCTCTCGGATCCGTACGGTTAATACGAATTCCTGTCTTTGTTCCAACCCCTACAATAATCGGCTCAATTCCCAGGTATTTTATAATTCCACTATTTAAAGAGTACATTACCTTCGGTACTACGGAAGATACAATGACATCATCAATGTTTTCGATGCTAATCCCTCTCCCTTTAATCATATCCACAATCAGTGTTCCATATTCGTCAGAAGTTTTATTGCTTTTTGTGGTAATTCGAAAAGTAGCATAAACCTCTTTTCCTTCAAATAATCCCAAGGTAATATTTGTATTTCCTACATCAATTGTCAATAACATCTGCGTCTTCTCCCAATACAAAAACTCGATAATACAGTTCCAAAGACTCTAACAAATCTCTTTTATTAACCTGAAGCTGATGAACCTTCAAACCACTGCCAATATCATCATATAAAATATCATCTTCTTTTGCCTGCGTGGTAAATTGTAACGTACCATCTTCGTCAAATTCCAATAACAGAATTCCGCCGATTTCTTCCGTAAACAGCACACACATAATTTGAAGTTCCTGTTTAATCTGCTCCGGAAGATTGGAGAACTGTTCATTTAAATAGAATTTTTTTTCGTAGGCATTAGACCCACACAAAACAATCTTTTCGTCAAACATATTAAAATCCTTATTATTATTCTTTAATCACTTCAGCTAAAGCCTTTACAGAACCGGCAATTCCCTGAATGTCAGAAGGGATAATAATCTTTGTTGCCTGTCCGTCTGCTGCTGCTGCAAATGCTTCTAAGCTCTTAATTGTAAGAACGGCCTGATCTGCACCGGCATTTTTAATTGCCTGGATACCATCAGCAGTAGCCTGCTGTACTTTAAGAATCGCTTCAGCCTCACCTTCAGCTTCCAGAATCTTTTTCTGCTTTTCAGCATCAGCCTTTAATACTGCTGCTCTATTGTCAGCTTCGGCATTTAAGATTGCTGCTTCTTTCTTACCTTCTGCAATGAGGACAGCTGATTTCTTTTCACCTTCTGCACGAAGAATCTGTTCACGTTTTTCACGTTCAGCTCTCATCTGTTTTTCCATTGCTTCTTGAATATCTCTTGGTGGGATGATGTTCTTTAATTCCACTCTGTTAACCTTAATTCCCCAAGGATCTGTTGCAACGTCTAATTCTGAACGCATTCTTGCGTTAATTGTTTCTCTGGATGTTAATGTTTCATCTAATTCTAAATCACCAACGATGTTACGAAGTGTTGTAGCTGTTAAGTTTTTGATTGCAACAATTGGATTTTCCACACCATAAGCATAAAGTTTAGGGTCTGTAATCTGATAGAAGATAATTGTATCAATCTGCATTGTTACGTTATCTCTTGTGATTACTGGCTGTGGTTCAAAATCTGCAACCTGTTCCTTTAAGTTTACCTTTCTTGCCACTTTATCAATAAAAGGCACCTTGAAGTGCAAACCTACAGACCATGTTTCCTTAAACGCACCTAATCGTTCAATAACATAAGAATGCGCCTGTGGTACAATCTGTACACAAGTTGACACAATAATTATCAATAAACCTACTATTATAAGTACTGCAATACTTCCTGCTTCCATTTTAAATTCCTCCATTCATTTAACTCTTTTTCTTTTCTACAATAAGCTTTACGCCCTTGACAGATTTTACTGTCACTAAGTTTTCTTCCTCAATTGGCTGATCCTTTGCAGTTCTTGCTGACCATTCCATCCCATCCACCAGAACCCTTCCGGTAGCGGCAATGTTATCAATTCGTTCCGTAACCTTTGCCGTTTTTCCAACAATGGCTTCCACATTTGTTTTTTCTGCCTTATTGTTAATGTACTTTACGGCATAAGGACGTATTAGAACCAATACCCCTATGGTTACAGCAAAGAATACTCCGATCTGCAAAAACAGATTTCCTCCCAGGAAACAAACCAAGCCACCTGCCAGGGAACCGATTGCAAACCAAATGCTCGTCAATCCTAAGGAAATAAGTTCAAAAGCGACGAACAGGATAAATGCACCGAGCCAAATCCATAACATATACTCCATAGCCCCTATTCCTTTCTTTATAATATTACGACCATTATAACATTTTACGCAAAAAAAGAAACCCTAATTGTATAGGATTTCTTCCACGACTTTCTATTCCATTACCAATTCCACAAATTCAGCATTGACATAACCGGTCTGTCCTTCAAAGCTAATCTGAATCCATTCATTCTTAACAGAAAGGATTTCAAAAACATCTCCTTCATCCACCAGTCCCAAGGATTCTGCATCCTGTGAGGCATCACTTCGTACCGTCAGCGTATCAGCAGTGATACGGATTTTCTGTGAAAGTGTAGGAACTTCTTTCTCAGTTGCTGCTTCTGTCTTTGTTTCTTCCTCTGTCGGTTCCTCGGTTGTTTCCGGAAGTTTTGCTGCTTCTGTTGTTTCAACCGTTTCTTCTTTCGCAGCCACTTTCACGCTTTCTCCATTGGCAATTTCAATGGCTTCTGTGGATGATGCAGCCAACTGCTTTTCATCTACATACGCAATGTCATCATCCCGTTGAACTGCCGCAAGAATTGTAATAACTGATGCAATCGCAAAAATCAATATGTACATCATTGTATTTGCGTTCTTATATATATTCTGTTTTAACTTTCTCTTTTCAAATCGATTCATAATTCTACTTCTCCACTGTTCAATACACGCTTGTGGATTTTAACACTCTTTTCCCCTTCTGTCAAACAAATTTCTGACATTTTTTTCTTTATTCTTCGCATTTCCATCATGTTTCGATGAATATTTAAATGTTTATTTATGCATTTTTTTGGATAAAACTAGTATTATTTCTTGGATTTTTCGGAGTTTTTGTAACATTTTCATAAACTTTTTTAATATTCTTGCATATTTTAAATTGTAGATGTATGATAGTCATCGTGTAAGAAAATATTAAAATCGGTTGATATGTGAAAACTTAATAAGACAGACTTGCATTCGACCTACCTAATTAAAGGAGGATTTTTATTATGGCAACAACAAAAGCAACTACAACTGCTAAGGCTGCTGAAAAGAAAGTTGAAGCTAAAGCTGTTGAAGCAAAAAAAGCAACTACAGCTGCTAAGGCTGAAGTAAAAACAGAAACTAAGACAGCTGTTAAAGCTGCTGAAAAGAAGGTTGAAACTAAGACAGCTGCTAAGGCTCCTGCTAAGAAGGCTGAAACTAAGACAGCTGCTAAGAAAGCTGCTGCTAAGGCTCCTGCTAAGAAAGCTGCTGCTAAGCCAGCTGCTAAAAAGACAGCTGCTAAGAAAGAATCTGCACTTTTCGTAGAATTCGCAGAAAAGCAGTTAGATGTTGAAACAATTAAAGCTAATGCAATCGCAGATTACAAAACTAAATCCGGTGTTAAGACTGCACCTAAGTCTGTTAAGATTTACGTTAAGCCTGCAGACGCAAAAGCTTACTATGTAATCGATGATGTATTCGGTGATGTAGCATTATAATTAACATTGCAATAAAAAACTCCGGTAGTTTTACCGGAGTTTTTTTGCACCTTAAAAGCGTTGTCCCTGCTACTGCAAAAACAACGCTTTTTATTTTTTAATTATTCAGCTTGTGCTTTTTTGAAAGCTACTCCCCCAAAAAGAACAGATACAAACATCATCCATAGTAAGATGAACAAATCCATACTATGTCCGGTCTTTGGAGATGTCAGAGATGTATTATTTCCTGACGTTCCGGTTGTTCCCGGATTTCCATTTCCGTCGCCGTTATTGTGATCATCATATGCTGATTCCGGCTTATCTGTCGTCTTTTCTTTTGTGGTTTTTTCTTTCTTTGTCGTCTTTTCTTTACTTGTGGTTGGTTCTTCATCCTCAACAGTTGTTGGTTCTTCCACTTTTCGATATGTAAATACAATTACATTTTCTTCTGCATTTTCAGAGATTTCCTTGGAGACTGTTTCTTCGCTAATCAATTCATAGCCTTTCACATTCACATATTTTTCTGTTACAGTCTTTCCAACCTGTGTTTCTTCTCCCTGCTTTGTCTTGAAAATTTCTTTTCCGTTTTCATCGACATATTTTACAATGTAGTTTGAATTCAATGGAACAAATACTGCTTCAAATACAGTATTTTCTGTAATTGTTTCATTTGTCGGATCATCTACGGAAGAATCTCCTCCGGTTACCTTCATCGTCCAACCATTAAATTTATATCCCTTTGCCGGCTTCGGTGTTGGTACATTTTCAGGCTTTTCTCCATAAGTAACCGTTTCACTGTCATCTCCCTCTAATTCACCGTTTTCACCTGAAGTATATGTTACAGTTAACTTCTTTAAGGAATAAGTAAAAGTAATTACCTGGCCGTCGGACGTAATGGATGTTGTAACTGAAGTCTTGTCAACATCATATGCCTCATGATCAATCGCTGTTTCTGTTACCTCTGTTCCGTAAGGTGTATTTGGTACGCTCTTCTGTGGGAATAGAGGTTTTCCCTGTTCATCTACATATGTAACAATATATGTCATTGGAATTGGTTCAAAGACCGCCTCAAAAACATCATCATCTTTGAATGTGATATTCTTAATTTGTTCTTCGGTATACATCTTTCCGTCACTCTGACGTTTCCATCCTTTAAACTCATGACCTGTACTTGCCTGTGTTCCCGGTACTTTTGTAACCTTTGTTCCATAATCAATTGTCTGATTTTTATCATCACTTTCGCCTGTTAAAGCGCCATCTTTTCCAGCCTTGAACTGAACATTAACTTTTCCAAGTTCCCACTGTGCAACAAAGGTCATATTGTCATCAATCATTAATTCCTTAATTTCATCAGAAGTGTATACCTTACCGCTATTATCTCCTGTTTTCTTCCAACCAACAAATGAATATCCTTCATCTGCTGTCTTCTTTGTTGGAACACTAGTAACCTTGCCATTGCAGACAAGAGTTTGTTCCTTCGTACCTTCCATCGTTCCGTGATCTCCATCCTGGAAGTTCACTTCAACAGTCGGAATAGCTTTACGGACACGATCCGTATCAGTAACTGTTTTTTCATCAATTGTTACTTGATTTGTTTCAGAATTATAGTTTGGCTTCAATCCAGATGCAGTTACCTTTGGATGAATCTGAATTGGTTCTGTTCCCAATGCCTTATGTAATCCCGAAATTGTAATTTTTTCTCCGGCACTTAACTGGATTTCTCTGATTTTTCCCATAAATGCCTGATAAATTTCACTTTGCGGATTCATTTCTGCCTTCGAAATCTGAAGTACTTCTGAAGTTCCGTCTTCTCTCTCGTATGTTACCTTCAATACATCATTTTCTCCCAAGAATCCGTTTGGATCATGAACTCCCTCTTCGTCCAGAACAAAACCGGTTCCCTGACTGTCATCCAGAATAATATCACTCATATCTCCGGCGTCTGTTGTAATTACAAATTCCGGATAAACTTCTGTTCCCTTTGGAAGATATTCATCTTTGTAATTTCCCTCTGTATCTTTATTATATGCATTTCCATTTGCATCCTTTAACACCCCTGTCACTTTGATGCTTGGATCATTTACAGGGATTACACTTGTTTCAACAGGAACCGTAGATACCGGAGTATTTCTGAACTGAATCTGTCCATGATCATCAAAATATGGTTCCGGTGCCACAACAGATACATCTAACTCAGATACTAATTTTTCATCTGCCGGCATTCTTCTGGATATTCCGGAAATTGTAACAGATTCCTTGTTATCCAATTGAACAGTACTTAATTCATCAACAAATTCATTGATTTTCTGCTGATTATAAAGATCGTCTTTTGAAATGCTAAAGGTTTTCTTCACATTTCCGTTTGCATCCTTAACAGTAACAGTAATCGCATCATCTACATCAGCATTCAGCAAATTAAGTTCCGCACGTCCTGATTCATCTTTTCCAATCTTTACTCCAAGCTGCGGATCATTGATTTCTAATCCTGTTAATTTGTTTGGTGCATTCTGATTAATCTTTGTTGCACTGGTCACTTCATATTCGACCTGAACCTTCTGACCAACCTGAACTTCCGCTCCTTCTTCTAACACATTTCCATCTTTATCTTTAAATGTTACCTTCGGTGTTACCCCTGCCTGAACTAAAGGCATATTTGTTTCAATCGTAATGTTACTTAAAGATGTATGTCTTTCTAAATAGAAGAAATCAAAGTCATAAATTTCTCCATCCTGAAGTCCTAAGGACTGTGCAAGTTCTTTTGCCTTGTTTTCCTTGGCTATCTCTGCTTCACTATTTGATTTTGCCTGATAACTTAATACTGCCGAACCGGAAACGGCGCCGTGTGCACCACCGATATCCATTGCTTTCTTTCCGTTGATAAATAAATATACATCATCATCACCGGAGAAATTAAATTCCAGATCCTTTGAAGAATCATAGATGAACTGACAATGTGCTTTCATTCCATAATGATAATTGTGCTTTCCATCCGTTAATTCTTTATCCGCAACACCAAAAGGTGCTGTCAAATCGCTTCGTTCTCCCAAAACCGCACTATCCAACGGGAATAATCCTGTAGTTCCCGAAGTACTTAAATCCTGAGAAATATTTTTATTATCTAAATCATAAATAATCTTCTGTCCATTAGAGAAACGATACTTATCTGTATTCTCTACCAAATCCAAAGTCATTGACTGATATAAATTTGTTTTCTGCGTAATGTCTCCGTTTGTATCTGTCCAGAAACTATTCAAGAAATAGTATGCATAATCCATACATGTTGTAATGTCATTTAATTTCGCACCACCGTCATATTTTGCCTTGGAAGCCTCATAGTCGCCCAATCTTGCACTTGCAAGCTGATTCATATAGATTTCTCCAACACGGCGGGTTAATTGTTCGTCTTTTGAAAGGTCATTTTCAACACATACACGAACTTTATTCACGCCTTCCGGAATAGTAATTGTTGCCTTTCTGTCTGCAGCGGCAGCACCGCTTTCTTCATACTGTGTTGGTAATTTATCAATCAATACATTTCCGTCAGCATCAGTCAGCCATACTTTGCAAATTCCATTATCATTCATTCCGTTTTTGAATCGATAAGTTTTACCTGGTGTTACTTCAACTTCCTTGTAAGCAACTGTATTTTCATCACCGCTACAAGTAATACCACCACCTGAGAAAACAGACCAGGAAGAACCATCCTCCACTTTCCATCCAAGTTTTGCAGCACTTACTCTTCCTGTTCGATCCAACAGATCTTTTTCTTTTTCCCATTTATCGCCGTTCTTCTTCAAAAGAAAGAATGGCATAATTGCAGCATCATTATTGTTTTTCGGAATTAAGGTTACAGATACTTCACTGTCATTATCTACTGTAAATTCATACACTTTTCCCGGACGATTTGCTCCGGAATCAGCCTCACCCTTTTCCACGAATTCAATAGCATTTGATGTACCATCGATGCTAATTGTTGCATCCATATTGTTTACAGCCCATCCATATAATCTATACGTTCCCGCAGACAACGTTCCTAAATTGCAGGTTGCTGTATTTTCAGGATTTCCATTTGGTGCATGTAATTGATCACCCTCCTGATACCAGAGAACGTTTTGGGACTCATCCAAAATATTATTTCTATTTCCATCAATGACAGAATCTTCTCCCTTTGCAAAACTCCAGCCAATTTCATTCAAGGTATTTACAACCGGTCCAATACCGTTTACTTCAATCTTTGTTTCCTTTGGCTGTTGTTCAAGAACCATATTTGTAATTGTTCTGTATAATTCGGAAACATCTGTTCTCGATTCATAATTTGCATCTGTACGAACCTGTTCAACAGTATTCTTTACAATTTGAGCCACACGCTCAACGACTTCTTTCTTATAAACAGGTGTTCCATTTGGTCCTAATTCATCTTCAACCAAATTTTTTCCACTAGTTTCTGTTGCCTGTCCCATTGGTGTATCCACAAACATAGTCAATCCAAAACTAGTATCTGTGTTTAAGTACTCGAACAATAAAGTGTCATTCAAATGATCGTAAATGACGATCGGCATCTTCATCTGTTGCTGTGCAGCTGCCACAACGTTTGTAGATTTTTTCGTTCCAAAATGAATTCCTAATCCACTAAACAACATAGTAATTACAAGCACATAAGCAATCTGCTTCTTCCATTTGTTCATAATAATTGCATTCTCCTTTTTAAGTTTTTTATATTTGCCCACATATATTATAAGGGTTGAAACGTTTTTTATAAACATTTTTCCCCTTTTTCGTGAATATTCTACAACTTCTTCCCAGTGAAAACAACATTTCCACAACAAAAAATCACAATTCTATCAATACAACAGAATTGTGACTCTTCTTTCTTCTTATTAATTTGTTCTAAAAAAAGTATTTTTATTCCCCGTCCACGTTTGCAAGGAACTCATTTAACTTGTCCACCAACGGATCAACATCCAATCCATGAACCATACAAGCTTCTTCTAAAGATTCTCCCTGTGAAGCAGGACATCCGATACAGTGCATCCCTTCATTTAATAAAATTGGAACACATCCCATATTAATATTTAAAATATCTGCAATAATCATGTCCTTAGTTATCTTTGCTGCCATGATTGTACCTCCTCAATTAAAATTTCCTAACTATCATAACACGAAACTTCTTTTTTTCAAACAATTATTTTTTCTAGTACTTTTCAGGTTCCGGATAAGATACACCAAAGGTTTCAACAGTAACCTTTTTCATTTTCTGTTCTTCCAACGGTTTATCCTGATAATCGGTAGGAACTTCAGCAATCTTATTTACAACATCCATTCCTTCAATTACCTTACCAAATGCAGCATACTGTCCATCCAGATGTGGAGAGGTCTGATGCATAATAAAGAACTGGGATCCGGCTGAGTTTGGCATCATACTTCTTGCCATAGAAAG
>JAILRZ010000176.1 GCA_024697845.1 Eubacterium sp.
AACAATTGAGAACGCTGGATGAGCGTTTGAAATATCTTAGAAATTTGGAAGAAAAGAAAGCAACGGTAATCGCAAGTATTGAAGAACAGGAAAAGATGACGCCGGAACTTTTGAAAAAAATTGAAGAAGCTACCACAATTGTGGCAGTTGATGATATTTATCGACCATATCGTCCGAAAAGAAAGACCAGAGCAACAGAAGCAAAGGCGAAAGGATTGGAACCTTTAGCAATGATTTTTATGTTGCAGAAAAGCCATAAATCTCCGGAAGAAGAAGCAGAGGCATTTGTAGACGCTGAAAAGGGTGTTGAAACTATCGAACAGGCGATTCAGGGAGCGAAGGACATTATTGCAGAAACCGTTTCTGACAATGCAGAATATCGTA
Source organism: Eubacterium sp. (assembly GCA_024697845.1). Lineage (GTDB taxonomy): Bacteria > Bacillota > Clostridia > Lachnospirales > Lachnospiraceae > Eubacterium_G. Next base: position 385 of record JAILRZ010000176.1, read on the forward strand.
ATGCTATTCGAAATACTGTAATGAAACATGGGGAAGTTCGTTCTCTGGCTAAGGACGAGGAAGTAGAGAGCCCTTACGAAAATTATTACGATTATATTGAGTCTGTACAGAAAATGCCGGGACATCGTATTTTAGCGATTAACCGAGGGGAAAAAGAAAAGATTCTGAAGGTTTCCGTGGAAATGCCGGATGAGAATATCATTAAGGTGTTGGAAAAGGCAGTTATCGTAGGAGAATCACCGTTTAAAACTGTGCTTCAGGAAGCCGTAGAGGACGGTTATACAAGATTGATTAAACCGGCAATTGAGCGTGAAATCAGAAATACATTAACAGAGCGTGCGGAAGACGGAGCAATTACAGTGTTTGGAAAGAATTTGAAACAGCTGTTAATGCAACCACCGATTGCAGACAAGGTCGTTCTTGGATGGGATCCGGCTTTCCGTACCGGTTGTAAGCTGGCTATTGTAGATGCTACTGGAAAAGTTCTTTATACAAAAGTTATCTATCCGACGGCTCCACAGAATAAAATTGAAGAATCCAAGAAAATTGTTCTGGACCTTGTAAAAAAATATGGGGTGGAACTGATTTCTTTAGGGAATGGAACAGCTTCCAGAGAATCGGAAGCCGTTGTTGTTGATATTATTAAAGAATGTCCGACAAAATTGGAGTATGTTATTGTAAACGAGGCAGGAGCTTCTGTTTATTCTGCCAGCAAACTTGCTTCGGATGAATTTCCAAATTTTGATGTGGGACAGAGAAGTGCGACCTCCATGGCCAGAAGACTACAGGATCCATTGGCAGAACTGGTAAAGATTGAACCAAAAGCTTTAGGTGTTGGTCAGTATCAGCATGATATGAACCAGAAGAAGTTAGAGGGGGCATTATCTAATGTTGTAGAAGATTGTGTAAATAGTGTCGGCGTTGACTTAAATACTGCATCTGCTGCATTGTTGGAATATATTTCCGGAATTAATAAAACATTGGCAAAGAACATTGTTGCGTACCGAGAAGAAAACGGTAGTTTTGCAACAAGAAAAGAATTATTGAAAGTAGCAAAATTGGGACCAAAAGCATTCGAACAGTGTGCCGGATTTTTGAAAATTCGTGATGGAAAAGAAGCACTTGATTATACAAGCGTTCATCCGGAAAGTTACGATGCAGCGAAGAAATTACTGAAAAAATATGGATTTACTTCCGAGGACATCTTAAAGTCCAAAATTGATTTAAAGAAAAAAGTATCGGATGTAAAAGAAGTTGCTGAAGAGATTGGAACAGATGCCATTACTCTGAGAGATATTATTTCCGAGTTGGAAAAGCCGGGTAGAGATCCGCGTGATGAAATGCCGAAGCCGGTTTTAAAAAGCGACGTTCTTGATTTTGATGATTTAAAAGAAGGAATGGAACTGAAGGGAACTGTTCGTAACGTCATTGATTTTGGCGCTTTTGTGGATATTGGAGTTCATCAGGATGGTTTGGTACACATCTCAGAAATGAGTGACAAATATATTAAACACCCAATTGAAGTGGTTTCCGTAGGGGACATCGTAGATGTTCGTGTAATCGGTGTGGATAAAGCGAAAAAAAGAATACAGCTTTCTATGAAGAAGGCATAAAAACGAAACTGGTTTAGAATTGACTAAACCAGTTTTTTGTATATTCAATGAATTTTTTCTCCGCTGCGTTTAATATTTTTTGTTTGCTCCAGGCTAGAATCAGTGGCCGATAAACCTTTTCCTTCAAAGAAACAATATTGATATGGTTTCCCTGCTGGATTTGGAAAAACGCCTTTGGCAGTAATGCAACACCACGGTTTTTCTCTACCAGATAACGCAAAGCACTATAGTCATGGGTTGCAAAGGTGACATTGGGGGTGAAATCGCCTTTTTCTTTGCAATAACGGTCTGTGAATTGCCTTAGATTCATAGAAGGATAATGGGCAATGAATTTCTCGTCTTTTAAGTCTTTAATTGATATTTCATCTTTCCCACTTAACGGATGATTTTCAGACACAATCAATATAATTTCATCCTGCATTAAGTCCACGTAATTATAAGGTGACATATCATCCAACATCTGCATAAAGGTAAAGTCATAGTGACTTTCGTTCTCAGGGGAATAGTAGACTGAGGATAAAAAGATATCATTGTTACTGGTTAAAAAGTCGGCAATCAGTAATGATACCAGACGTCCCCCTGCCTGAGGATATAAGATAATATTGCATTTAGAAGTGTTGAAGTGTGTTCGTCCCTCATCAATGCTGTCTAATGCTGTGCTGACTTTTTCATAAAAAAACTTTCCGTTTCCGTTAAGAACAATCTTTTTTCCGTGACGGTCAAATAATTGAACCCCCAGTTCTTCTTCAAGCTTCTTAATCGTTTTGCTGATGGAAGGCTGTGGTACCATATATTTTTGTGCAACCAGTGAAAAGTTTTCACATTCTGCAGCTTCTTTAAAATAACGTAACTGTAGTAATTCCATAAACGCTCCTTTTTGTGAATGTCCCGTGCAACATACTACTTTCATTATAATCGTTTCTGCTGTGATTTTGTAGTGATAAATTTGATTGTATGTTATAATTTTAGATATATTATTGAGGGCCTGATAGAGAGGATGAGTATGTGTCAAAAGGAGAGTAGATATGGAATCTTCTGAAAATCAAACAAAAGGGAAATTTGAAAAAAGCATATTAAAAATCAAGGAACAATTCCGAGAGGTGTTTCGGGATTATCCACTGACGATGACGACAATCATTATTGCATCGGTAATTGGTGCAATGTTAGTAGATTTTTCTTCAAGGACAATGGGGGAAACATTGGAAAGAATTGAGATGTTTTTTTTCTTTTTATCTTTTCAGGAATTGCTGCTAGAAGAAATGTTTCGAAAAAGGAAAAACGTGTATTGGATTGGAACTGTTTTTGCAATGGCGTTTTCGGCGTTTTCTGTCTGGCTCCTTTCCGGTTCTCATAGAAACTGGTCAGTTTTTCAAAAAGAATATACAGATTATATTCTGTGGAAGGTCATTGTTGTTTATGCGGTGATTGCTGTGTGCTTAAGTGTTCATCATATGTACACCAGAACTGAAGAAGATTTTGAGGTTTACTGTACGAAAACAATGGGGGAAATATGCAAAGTTACAGCAATTTATGGAATGTTTGCTCTAGGGATGGCAATTATTATCTGGATTTATAATTCGTTAATTTTAGATACGGATTCCTTTTTGGAGCGAATTGAGATTTTTCTGGTCGGCGGTGTTTATGCTCCGATGCTTCTTAGAGCGTTTTCAGGAAAAAAGAAGCCGATGGAAAAATATTATGAAAATTGCGTTTTATATGTATTGCAACCAATGTTGCTTATTGCGGTGGCAATCATTTATTTATACATCATAAAAATCGGTGTGATGAAAGACTTTTCAGAAAGAAAAATTTTTGAAATTTTATCCTGGCTGTTTGTTCTCGGAATGCCAATATGGACTATGGCACATGCTACAAGTAGAAAAGAAGGTGGGTTCTATTCCGTTGGAAAAATATTGCCGTATCTATTTTGTCCTCTGATTGTATTACAAATCTATAGCATGGCACTTCGAATCCAGCAATGCGGTTTTACGATTCGTAGATACCAGGGTTTAATGCTGGTAGTATTTGAAATTTTATATTACGTTTTCTATTTCTTACAATTGAAAGGAATAAAAAAAGCGATATCCTGGTGCTTATACGTTTTGATTGGTATCTGCGTTGTTGCTCTATGGGTTCCGCATCTCAATTACGAGGATGTGGTAATTTCTTCCCAAATTCCGCGAGTGATAGAGGGAATGGAAATCGAAAATGTTATTGCGCGGGAAAGAAGTGTAGGGAGTGCATATAACGAAATTTATAGGCTTGGTTATCGTGGAAGAAAAGCACTTAATGAAGAATTTTCAAAGGAACAGTTGGAGAAAATCAAAAATTATAATTCCGTTGCCAGTTATACACCACAGATTCTCTATTTGAATGATCGGATTGAGTTTTCAGATATAGATGTATCACAATATAGAAGAATTATGAAAATTCAGATTTACGAAATGAAAAATCATGATATTGCAATTGTAAAGATTTTTGGAAGAGATGCAAGGGATACCGTTGAAACTTGTGAAGTTGATATTCGCTCGCTGATTCGGTGGGGTGAAGAAAATTACGATGAAGATAATGATTATTCTTTTTCAATAAAAGGGCGAGAAATGTATTCTGTTGATTCAGGAAGGGATATTTTTCTTACAAATATTTCGATTGAATTAGACACGGAGCAGCATGAAATACGCTACATTCGGGGAGAAGGATACCTGTTAGAAAAGTAGATTTTCTTAATGGGAAAAAATATGAAAAAATTGTAAAAAAGTGCTTGACAAAGAACGACTAAAATTATATACTAGCAGAGCAGTTTAAATCTGTATGGGATCTTAGCTCAGCTGGGAGAGCATCTGCCTTACAAGCAGGGGGTCACAGGTTCGAGCCCTGTAGGTCCCATTACAAATTTAAAAATGCAATATATGGCGAGATAGCTCAGTTGGCTAGAGCACACGGTTCATACCCGTGGTGTCGTGGGTTCAAATCCCTCTCTCGCTACTAGCAGGTCAATTGAAAAGACAAGAAAAGGCATCAAAAACTTTGT
>JAILRZ010000202.1 GCA_024697845.1 Eubacterium sp.
CAATATCAAACCAACTTATTTTTCCGTTATCTACTCTGGAAAATCTGTTATCAAACCCTGCTCCTATATTTACGACTGTTGTGTCTGGGTGTTTTTCTATGATATTTTTCAATTGTTTATCCAGCATAATTGTTCTTGCTACAACTCCCTCGTGAGACATAAATTTATCGTACTGCGTTGTATCAATATTAAGGGCACTAATAATCTCTACAGCTTTGTAGTCCTCTATTCTTGGATTCTCTCTCAATGTTTCATTTGCTTTTATCGCTAAAGGGATAAGAGCCGTAGTTTGTACATCTCCTAATTTTAGTTCCATTACTGTTGTTCCTTCCTCATTTATTCAACTCAGTTAGTTTAAACTAACTGCTTTTGATAATATCAAAACACTAAAAAAAGGTCAATACTTATGAAAAATTTTTTCTCCCGAAATATTTATTATTTAAAATGGAGCAGATACTCTTATATCCACTCCATCTTCATTGTTATCTGAAATTTCTTGTGTATCTTACTTCCTTTTGCATTTGAGCAATGCTGTTTTTTACACCATCTTCCTCACAACAGCATTCAACCACACATCCTCCCTATCCTCTCTTGCGTCTTCACTCCTCCCCATCTCAACAATCTCACACCCTTGCGTCTTTCCAACCAGTTCCTCCAGCCTCTCCTCATCCAAATCCGTAAACATCCGTCCATTCCGTTCACCTGAATACTCACCGTATTTAAATGAAATATATAAAATGCCTTCTGGTACTAACGCATCAATCACTTTTTTCAAAACAACTTCCAGCCGTTCTTGTGGAACATGTAACAAACTGGCACAAGCCCAAATCCCATCAAACTCATTTTCGAAATCTAAATCTTCAAAAAAAATTTGTCGCACTTCAAGTCCTGAATACTCCCTTGCCAATCGGCATAATTCCGCTGAGCCATCAATTGCCGTAACTGCATACCCTTTATCTAAAAAATATTTGCTATCTCTTCCGGAGCCACATCCCAAATCAAGAATACGTGCTCCCTGCGGCAAGTATTTTTCAAACATCTTATATTGTTCTGTCATATCAGCATTGACGGTTGATTCAAAAAAATCTTGTGAGTTGTTATTATAATATTCAATCGTCTTGTCCATCTTCTATTTCCTTTATTCCGAATAAATCCAATTTCTAAATCCGCAGTTTTTCGCCGATTGATAAACCGGACGTATTACCTCTTCCAGCGAATCGGAAAATTCATTGAGACTTAGTCCCTCCCGATATAATCGCCCCTGAATTTCAAAACTATTCAAATGCTCTTTGGCACACTTTTCAAAGGCAGCGTGAACCGAGTCATACTTCCACATCATCTCATAAGACTGATACTCTAGGCTCACTAATTGTGGAAAATAAATATCCCAATCCGGCAGATTATTGCTCTTGCTACTATTGATACTTTTAGTCGTCGGATGTAAGTTCCAGAATTCGTCATGTGCCACATAAGACCATGGCACAAAATGGTCAATGGAAATGCTTTGTCCGTTCAATTCATTGTGCCCATATATCTCTTTCATCGGATGAAGTTCCAGCAACAACTTCCAATATTTCTTAACCTTTTCCAATTTCCGTTCCTGCGGCGGATACAACTTTTCCACGATACCGGGAACACTTGGATTACGCCTTTGAAGGTAGGTAATCATATTGTACTGAATCCATCCTCTAATTATTTCCTGATTCTTATGGATATATACCAGCCAATCCGGCTCAATCCGTATTGTCGTATTCATTCCATTGAATTCACTGAAGTAATAGATCAACCGCTTTTCTTGATTGATTTTTGCAATCCGGGCTCGTTCTGAAACATTCCATTCTTTCCCCTTTACATATTCCATAAAAGGTGCCTGCAAACGGTACGGAACATTTCTTCTCAACGTTCTCTTTTTTTCATTTACCTCCCTGTCAGAACAATTCTTAAGAAACTCCAATATTACTTCTTTCTTTTCAGACGACTTCATCTGTGTCGTTTCCTGCAAGTAATTGACCACTTTTTCCAATGCATCATTCGGTCCCAGATTCAGATGATATTCCGTAACCATATACCATGCATCTGCAATCATTTCGTCAATCAATTCTTCGAAAGTCATTGTATCCTTGCCTTCCAATATCTTTGTAAGAATTGCCTGGAACCAGAAAAACTTGTAGCATTCACTAGTGTTATCAAACAATCGACTAAAATTATTTATTTCCAAACTTGGTTCATATGGTAAATTCATAGGCCATCACCTTCCTGTTTTCCGTTCAAAATCTCATAGAAATATTTTACCATATCCTACACTTGTATAAAAGAAAAATTCCACAAGCAAACTCTGACAAAGCCTCAAAACTCACAAAGCCATTTTAGGTGTTCTTTGTTAGGCTTTCGTACACCTTTTTTCCCATTGTGTTACAGTCTGCCTTGTAACGCCTATGCGCTCAGCTAGCCAATATTGCGTAATGTTACTTTTTTCTCTAATATATTTAATACCATTCATAACTGCCTCTACAGGATTCGAACCTGCCCTCTCAGAGTCAAAGTCTGATGTTCTACCAAATAAACTAAGAGACAACGAGCTGCCCTTGCAGGATTCGAACCTGCCCCATCAGAGTCAGAATCTGACGTTCTACCAAATAAACTAAAGGGCAATAAGCACATAGCAGGATTCGAACCTGCGACTTGCAGAGTTGCAGTCTGCCGCCTTTCCAACTTGGCTATATGTGCAAAAGTGGGTAGGAGTGGACTCGAACCGCGCATTACGAGATTGAAAGTCTCGTGTCCTAACCTTTAGACTAGGGGACCGTGTGCAGGCTCATTTTCCCGAGCCTGCTTTAATTCATGCACCTAGTTGCATGTTCATTTTGTCAACAACAATTATGTCATCAATTGGCACATCAAATATTGCTGCCAATACAATCAGGTTATCCAGTGTTGGCATTGCCGCACCATTTTGCCATTTATAGATTGCATTCGGTGTTGCAAACCCAAGCATTATTTGCAAATCTTTCACCGAAAGTCCTGCTTTCTTTCTAAGCTCCGTGATTCTCCTTCCTGTGCCAACCGTATCTATTGTTGGTAATGTAAACATCTTTTTATCCTCCATTCAATCTTTCTAATCAATTCGCCGGCGGCATCAAATGCTTACTCCATTGCAAGCAAAAATTTTTACTTGGCTCATTATGGTTAACAAAAAAATACCGCCTATCTCTCAAAAAGATAAGCGGTTCATGAAAATCCTATTTATGATTCTGTCCTGATGACATCTATAGCAATCATGTTCGTTTTCGTATTTTGCTTACCGTTTTTGAGCGTACACAAACTAAACTCTGTTCATATTCTTGAACGAGTTGCTGTTCGTACTGATAGCTATAGCAGTTTGCAAAATCAAATCCAAACATAATCTTTTTCCTTTCCCGATGGATGTTTCCACCGCATTTAATCTTTCTTACAGTTCATACTGTAACACGATTTTTTCTTTTTGTCATTCTTCTCGTAGGAGAAATTTTATTACTTTACTTTCACCTTAACTGTAATTTTCTTCCAATTCGATGCTTTATAATCGGTATTTCCTGCTGCTTTTACTTTAACGGTTATTTTGTAAGTTCCCTTTTTCAACTTCTTCTTAATTGTAAGTTTTCCGGTCTTCTTATGAATCTTAAAGTATTTCTTGAACTTAGACTTTTTCACTTTAACTAGTTGATATCTTAGTTTTCCGTTGCCTTTCTTTTTATATTTAATATATTTCTTTGCTTTTACTTTGATTGCTTTTTTCTTGAGTTTCTTATATTGAACCTTAACAGTTTTTCCCTTGATTGAAAGGGTGTTGGACTTTTTCAGGTTTGTCACCGTTCTACTGTCATGGTGTTCTTTGCCGTCAATACTCCAATTTTTATCTACAATAGCATAATAGTTCATTGTTCTTCCAACCTGTTTGGTTGTCATCTTCGTTGCCATTGAATGTTTAACACTCTGATCTTTACTATATTCATAATCAGCAATAGCTTTTGAGTAACCTTTTTTCGCATCCCCGGTCCAATGAATTCCTACAAAGTTCCAAGCACCCTCAACGATTTGAGCCTCACCTTTAGCAGTAAACATCGGAACATAACCATCTGCATCACTCTTGAAATATGAGAAATCACCATTCTTGGACAATCCTTCGGTAAATGTTCCTGTTACTGATTCCATAGTAATACCTATCGGTAACGTATTCTTCAGTTTTCCGGTAATTAAAATCTTTGTCGATTTTTGAGTATCCGAATCTCCTTCCAGATAAACATTTGCTGCCTTCCCATTATTCGTGTTCCCATATATTTCAAGGTTTCCACTTAGTTCAAAGTGCGCTCCTGTTCCCAATTCTATACCTGCGTCTGGTCTGTTTGCTGTGGATTCATTGCCAACAATCATTCCACCGGACATATTAAAAGTTTGACGATTGAAGACGATAACGCCCCCTCCACTTTCAGCCACATTATTTCGAATCATTCCACCGGACATATTGAACACTGAGCCATTCGCTACTCCACCGCCTTTTCCCAATATGGAGTGATCATCTTTTGTTCGATTATTCTCTATAATACCTCCACTCATATTCATTGTCGCACCATCATAAATATATACACCACTACCTGTAACGGCTTTATTATCGCTTATCCGCCCTCCGTACATATTAAAGGTTGCGTTTCCAACAACTGCAACGCCGCCTCCCCCAGAGTATATGTAGCGACCGCCACAATTGTCGCTTATATTTCCACCTTCATACATTTCTACGACTGCACCGTCTTCTGCAAAAATTCCTCCTCCATCTGTACATGAGTGATTTCCTATAATGTTGCCTTTTTTTATTACAAACTTTGCTTTTGGCCCAGAAACATAAATCGCACCGCCTTTGTATTTCGGGTCGTATATATGGTTACATAGTGATCTATTTCCAATAATCGTACCACCATTGAGGGTGCACTCACCATTACACAAGATTGCCCCTCCGCCATAATAGGCCTCAGAATCATCATCCGAACATTTTCCACCGGTAATATATCCACCGACAAATGTTTTATCTCCATCTTCATTGAATTCTGCGCATTCATCTCCCAATGTATACTTATGTTCTGTGACAGTATCACAATCATATATATTTAAAGTACTGCCCTGTTCCACAGCAATCACTCTTTTATTTACGCTCTTTTTCATTTTTATGCCATGACCATTCAGACATAGATTAATTGTTTTATTCTCTGAAACAATCCATGTGTCAACTAATTCAATATCTTCTGTTAAATAATAACTTCCTGAGGAATCCGGAAGTGTATTTGTTGGTTCAAAAGTTATTCCATCATGTATCTGTGGTGCATCTTTCCAGTGGGCAGTAACTCTTATTCTTCCTTCCTGCACACAATTGTTAGCAATCTTCACATTTTCGCCAGGATTAAATCTTCCATCTACTCCTGACATGTCCCAATAACCAAAAGTCTTGTTCTTTGGTGCTTCGAAGGAGCATTCAGGGAATTCATAAAATTGCCCTTCTGCTACTACTTCTGATGACATGGATCCCGATCCTTCACCCGGTTCAAAAACAAGCTGATACTCTTCAGCTGCGCTAACTGTTTTCATTCCTTCTGCCGGCATTAACATTAATGCTAATACCATTGTAATTGTAATAACTACTCCACTTATTTTTTTCATATCTTCCTCCTATTTAATAAACTTTCTTTATCTCTCCAGCAATTCCATACCTCTGCTTGAATTCCTCTAAATCACGCTTGCCCCGTATCAGCGTCACTTCATTAAACTCCCCTGTCTGAATATCTCGAAAGCCAGCCACCTGTTCTCCATTGCATATGCTGGCCTTTATGATTGGTTCCTTGTTCGCAACGTCATATTTCGGACTTTGTGCTTGATTTTTCTTGTTAAAAAACAATGCCATTTATTTCACCACCTTCGTTTAGTAGCAGCTTTGCTATTTTGTCATTTCTGCTACTATGTTTCCGGGCAATTATTAGTAGCGGATTTGCTATTTTGTTATTTCTGCTACTATGTTTCCGGGCAATTATTAGTAGCAGCTTTGCTATTTTGTTATTTCTGCTACTATGTTTCCGGATAATTATTAGTAGCAGCTTTGGCCATTCGCCATTTCTGCTACTATGTTTCCAGACAATTATTAGTAGCAAGTTTGACCATTCTTCATTTCTGCTACTATGGTTCCGGACAATTATTAGTAGCAAGTTTGACCATTCGCCATTTCTGCTACTATGTTTCCAACCGATTATTAGTAGCAGCTTTGGCCATTCTTCATTTCTGCTACTATGTTTCCAGACAATTATTAGTAGCAAATTTGACCATTCGCCATTTCTGCTACTATGTTTCCAGGCAATTATTAGTAGCAGTTTCACAATATAGCAGCTTCCACTACTAATCACCCTGTCAAAGATGCTTCCACACTCCCATTGTGCACCAGTATTCATCGATTTCTTCGTAATCCATACCATCATACCGGCTTTTCAGGTCATCTAAAGCTTCATCCATATTGTTGTAATAGAATCCCCCTAATTGTTTTGTTTCATTATCTCACAATATGGCATAGTCATCATGACAATGATTAATCTACTTATTTTCTTCCCTGAATATTTTTCATTATAAGCCTCTATTGCTATTCTATCACATCATCTTTTTTGTTCATATACGCAAAGAGATAAATATCTCGATTTTCCTGCGCTTGCATTCCTTATTTCCTCAAATGTAAACTTTTGAATAAAAGAACTAAAAAGAATTGGAAACTCCCTTCATATTTTGGCAAAAACACTACCCTTCAGATATTGCGTCTTAGCGAAAAATGGGGTAAAATTGATATTTAGCAATGGGCTTTTGCCCCTGTAATCATTTACAAAGAGAGTAAATAGGAGGAAACATGAACAGAGAGTTAGTAATTGTCATTGACTTCGGTGGACAGTACAATCAGTTAGTTGCCCGTCGTGTCAGAGAATGCAATGTATACTGTGAAATCTATTCTTATAAAACAGATATAGAAAAGATTAAAGAAATGAATCCGAAGGGAATCATTTTAACCGGTGGACCAAACAGTTGTTATGAGGAAGGTGCACCAACCTATACAAAGGAATTGTTTGAATTGGGAATTCCTGTATTGGGACTTTGCTACGGTGCGCAGCTGATGCAGCACATCTTAGGCGGAAAGGTTGAAAAGGCTCCTGTTCGTGAATACGGAAAGACAGAAACACACTTTGATGTGACATCAAAGCTGTTTAAAGATTTAGAAGAAGATTCTGTGGTATGGATGAGTCACTTTGATTACATTTCACAGATTGCACCGGGATTCAAGATTGTTGCAAACACTGCTGATTGTCCTGTTGCAGCTGCGGAAAATGAAGATAAAAAACTGTATGCTATTCAGTTCCATCCGGAAGTTCTTCATACTGTTCGCGGAAAAGAAATCTTAAGCAATTATGTATACAATGTCTGCGGTTGTGCAGGCGACTGGAAGATGGATTCTTTCGTTGAAGAATCTATCAAGGCAATCCGTGAAAAGGTTGGTGACGGCAAGGTATTACTTGCACTTTCCGGAGGGGTTGATTCCTCTGTTGCTGCCGGATTATTGTCCAAGGCCATTGGAAAGCAGCTGACCTGCGTTTTCGTTGATCACGGTCTGTTACGTAAAGATGAAGGCGATGAAGTTGAGGCGGTATTCGGACCTCAGGGTGACTTCGACTTGAACTTCATTCGTGTAAACGCTCAGGAAAGATACTACGGAAAGCTTGCCGGTGTATCTGAACCGGAAGCAAAACGTAAGATTATCGGTGAAGAATTCATTCGTGTATTTGAAGAAGAAGCAAAGAAAATCGGTGCGGTTGACTTCCTTGCTCAGGGTACTATTTATCCTGACGTGGTTGAAAGTGGACTTGGCGGAGAATCTGCAGTAATCAAGTCTCACCACAACGTTGGTGGTTTACCAGATACAGTAGATTTCAAGGAAATCATCGAACCACTTCGCGACCTGTTCAAGGACGAAGTTCGTAAGGCAGGATTGGAACTTGGAATTCCTAAGGAATTAGTATTCCGTCAGCCATTCCCTGGTCCTGGACTTGGAATCCGAATCATCGGTGAAGTTACCGGTGAAAAGGTAAAAATCGTACAGGATGCAGATGCCATCTACCGTGAAGAAGTTGACACTGCTGCTGCAAAGTACGCTGAAGAACACGGAACCGAAGCACCGTGGATGCCAAACCAGTACTTCGCTGCATTAACAAATATGCGTTCCGTAGGTGTTATGGGTGACGAAAGAACTTACGACTACGCTGTAGCGTTGAGAGCCGTAAGAACAATTGACTTCATGACTGCGGAAGCTGCAGAAATTCCATTTGAAGTATTAAATAAGGTAATGAATCGAATTATTAATGAGGTGAAGGGAGTCAACAGAGTAATGTACGACTTGACGAGTAAGCCACCTGGAACTATCGAGATGGAATAATCCACGAAAGCTCAGAATCATTGTAAAATCAATGGTTCTGTTTTTTTTTATGCTTAATGGTACCTTTTGTAAGCAAAAAACAATCCCGAAAACATATCAATAATAATTTTCAAATCTGTCTCTTTTTTCATCTTACGAAAGAGATATTGAGCATAATAGCTGAAGGGAATTGCCAAAATACCGATTGAAGAATATAATATAACTATATATTTTTGGCAAAATGCTTGAAAGAGTATGACGCAAAGTTATATGCCTGTAAAATGGTAGCCAGTTACACGTTAATAACATTGCTAGAAATAGCAGTGTTTTTTATTTATATGAGGGAAAAATGATAAATGGTTATATGTCGATTAATGAAATAGCAAAAAAGTGGAACCTGTCACCAAGAAGAGTGCGTGCAATGTGTTCTGAGGGACTGATCAAGGGGGCGGCAAAGTCGGGAAAATCATGGGCAATTCCGGTAGATGCAGACAGGCTCGTTGATGGAAGAATTACTACAGGCGAATATATAAATTGGAGAAAAAAGAATGAACGACAAAGTTTGTCATGGTAGATGGGTATACTTATTATGTTTAAATGTGATTGTTGTGGTCTTTGTTGCATGAATCTAAATAAGTCTCAGATATATGAAGATCTAGATAGAGGAGATGGCATTTGTAGATATTTCGATATTAATTCAAAGCTATGTACTATTTATGATGAAAGACCAGAAAAATGTAGCGTAGATAAAACATACGAAAGATTTTTCAAAGATAAGATGACACTTGAAGAATACTATCAATTGAATTATGAGGCTTGTAATGAGCTTAAAAAAGAGGAGGTATAAAAATGTATCTAGCATTATTAAATGAAAGTGAAAAAACTGTATTTTTGGGAATAGCATATAATATGGCAACTGTTGATGGAGATTACAGTGATTCCGAAAAAGCTATGATTAACGGATATTGCCAGGAACTACAATGTCAATTTGATGAAAAAACTATGGTAAAACCTATGGAATCATTGATTCAAACTATCAAAATTGATAGCAGTGAAAGGGCAAAGAAGATTATTATTTTTGAACTTATTGGCTTGGCTATGGCTGATGGAAATTATGATAGCGATGAAAGAAAACTTATAAGTCAGATGCTCACAGAATATAATATAGATTCTGATTTTGCTAATAGGTGCGAATGTATATTGAATGAATACATTGGATTTCAAGGAAGAATTAATGAACTTGTTCTTGGGTAAAGGAGGTATGTGGTATGGGGTTGTTTGACTTCCTAAAAAAGGATAAAGAAAAATCTACTGAAGTGGCTCTAAAACGTGATGAGGATGATGATTCAAAAAGCAAGATTGGAGCCGGAATAGCATTAGACTCCTCAATAAGAAGTTCAACTGCTCAAGCGAATGCTAAGTTTAGTAGGCCTACGTACAATCCACAAACTCGAAAACAGTTTTATGATAATGGTAGTGCGCATAAAAAAGCAATTGACGATGCATTTGCTAGTGGAAAAACAGTTAGAGATCCTTATTCAGGAGCCGAGTTAGTAAAAAAACAACGAGATGCAAAAATGCAGTATGGTAAAGATTGGCAGAGGCATACAGCAGAAGCTGACCATATAGATCCTCTTAGTCAAATAGCGAAAAGAACGAAAAAGAATCCCTTCTTGACTCCCGATGATGTTCGTGAAATTGGTAATAGTGATGATAATTTTCAGGTGCTGTCTAGAAAACTAAATCAAGGAAGTAAGGATGTTGGAAAAGGTGGCAGTACGCAGCAGGAGTGGGCTGACGATGCTACAAGGATGGAAGGATTAGCTGATAATATTGAATCTGGAGAGACTATTGGAGAAGTTAGTAAACGAATTAAAGATACTGGCAAGGCTGCCGAAAAAAGAAATAATCGTAGAGCATTCAAAAAAGGCGTTAAGAATGCAGTAGGAACCGCACATAAAGCCGGAAAAGATGGTGCGCAGAATGCAGGAGTTACAGCATTAACAATGTCTGGAATCATGAATGTGGTTTCAGTTATTAAAGGTGAGAAAAGTGGAGAAGATGCTATTGTAGATACAGTTAAAGACGGAGGAAAAGCCGCAGTAACAGGTTATGCGATGGGTGGAGGAATGACGGTGGTTTCTCAAACATTATCAAACTCTTCTTCAGAATTTGTCAAAGCGTTGGCAAAAAATAATGTGCCAGGTAAGATTATTACTGCGGTTATCGTTACAGGTGATACATTAAAAAAATGGGGTAAGGGAGAGATTACTACACAGGAATGCCTTATTCAGTTAGGCGATAAGGGGCTTAACATGGCGACAATGGGGTACT
>JAILRZ010000207.1 GCA_024697845.1 Eubacterium sp.
TCAAAGTCCTGTGCCTTACCGCTTGGCGATAGCCCATTGTGTAAGGTGGCTAGAGGGATTCGAACCCTCGGCCTCCAGAGCCACAATCTGGCGCGCTAACCAACTGCGCTATAGCCACCATGTCTCTGGTTTCATCCAGAAATGTGCCCAAAGGGATTCGAACCCCCGACCCACGGCTTAGAAGGCCGTTGCTCTATCCAGCTGAGCTATGGACACACAGTCATACAATATTCACTGTATCCCTGTTTTACAACTTCAGATGAATTTGTAAAACGAAGCGGGTGATGGGAATCGAACCCACATATCCAGCTTGGAAGGCTGGTGTTCTACCACTGAACTACACCCGCAAGAGTCGGGGTGACAGGATTCGAACCTGCGACCTCCTGATCCCAAATCAGGCGCTCTAGCCAAGCTGAGCCACACCCCGTTTTGTGTGTTTCTTGCGTTTCTGTTTTTCACAGAACATTGACTATTATATAGGATGGTCACACTAATGTCAACAACTTTTTTTATTTTTTTTTATTTTTTTTCTGACATTAGAAAACCCCCATTTTTACAGGGGGGTTCCAATTCGTCAATTCAATTTTATTGCAATCCTTTACAGTAATAATAAGAATATGCTCGTCTTCTACTATACTTTCCCATCACTCCATTTTTTAATGCAGTCTTATGAAAAAACCGCAATCCATCCTCGGCCTCACTGAACTTTTTGGCACTCTTGTAATGCTTAATGCACTCATTGACAATCTTTCTTGCATTCTGTGGATTCTGCCAGAACAAATCACAGAAATAAGCGGCGAGTGCGTCATTGGTAAGGCGATAGGAACTAATGGCCACGCGAACCTTCGCCTGAATATCTGAATGAATTCTAGCGTTTTGAACCTGAACGCCATGTCCACTTCCCAGCAACTCTTTAATTGCTATCAATTCTTTTGTTGTAAATATTCTTCTGGAACCTTCCCAGTTTCCACCACTAATGATATCCTGATATAATTCTTTAGCCTTTTCCTTTCCTTTTTTACCGGAAAATACTCCCTCAATAATGGACTTACTCTTGGCAGGATTTGCCGCACAAATCTGTTTCAAAATTCCATGAGCATTTTCACCATACCACTGCCATGCACCTACGGTAATGGTCTTTTCCCCGGAAGTAATCGGATTTCTTGCTGCCTTATAGTTTCCGGATTCATTATGAGCAATCAATTTAATAATCTTGTCCTGCAATGGATTTCCGGTAGAAGAAACTTTCAGATTCATATAACTTTGTAGCGCCTGCTGTTCTTTCAGTTCCTGTTCTTCCTGATATTCCTCAAATTCTTCTTTAGTCATTGCTGTTGGCGCTGTCATCTTGAGGGAAATCTTTGAAACCGGTACCCAACCGGCGATAGTTTCTGTTCGCTGAATCATAACATATTGATTGTTCTTGCTAAATTCAACAATCGGATATTCTCCACCCTGATATCCCATTCCAACAGTAATTCCGCTGTTTTTCGCCTGACTTTTCACCGGAACGCTGTTCTTTACAATATGGGCAGTCATGTATTCATTTTCCATTACGGTCTTTTCAACTTCTTTTTTTCCTACCACGTATTTTTTCTGTACGTAACCGGTAATCTTTCCGGATTTGACCCGATACCATTTTCCTTTTTTCTTTTCAATGGTCATAACCGAACCATCCGGTAAATATCCTTTGATTTTAGCTTTTGTGCTTGCCTTTTTAAAGATACTTAATGCCTCGTCATCACAATCTGTCAAGTCGGTTACCCCCATATTGGCAAACTGCATTCTGAATTTTTCAACTTTGGTTAATTTCTTTTTCTTTTCTTTTTTCTTGGCCAGCTTTTCTTCCGATTTTTCTTCAATGAAGGCAATATCTCCTTTTCCCGTTTTTTCAAAAATGGGATCAATTGTCACCTGCTCTACCAAGCTTTTCTCTAACTTAATTTTGCGAATTGAACTGATGTGCTGCGCAGTTTCTGCTTCTTCCACGTTGGATAGATGATAAGTAACCACCGCAGAAACAAGCATTACCGTTACCATTCCGACTGTCAGCAGCAAACTCTTTACGATTTTTTTCATAGTTTACGTTCTAATTAATTTATTCCTTTCCGATCATTTTTCCGTATCATTCTCCAATACTCTACATTATATCACAGAACGTCAAGGAAACAACCTTTCGTTTAAAGATAATATAACCGATAATCCGCTTTCCCTTTTTCATCGACTTCAATAATGATGTAACTCTTTCTTCGATTTAATTGTCTTGGTCTTGTCAAACTTCCCGGATTTAATACAATAATTCCTTCGTTCTCTACTATCTCAGGAATGTGAGTATGTCCGTACATCACCATGTTGCACTGATTTCCATCAGCCGCATAACAAAGCTGGTCAATTCCCCAATTACAGTCATAGTAATGTCCATGGGTAATCAATGCGCGATTTTTTCCAAATTCCACAATATCTGCAATCGGATTTTCTGATCCGTAATCGCAATTTCCACATACATATTTCACAGGACATTTACACATTTGTTCCAATAGTTTCTCCTGTTTAATAATGTCCCCTAAATGAATTACTAAATCGAAAGATCCATGTTTTTCCAGTACCTGTTCCACCCCAGCCATACTTCCATGAGTATCGCTAATTACTAAGATCTTCATAAAAACCTCTTTTGTATTATTTTAATTTACGTTTCAAAATTTCTTTCATCTGTTCCAAAGCCTGTCCTCGATGACTGATGCTATTTTTCAATTGCGGAGTCATTTCTCCGGTAGTCATTTCGTATTCCGGCACATATACAATCGGATCATATCCGAATCCATTAGTTCCCTTCTGTTCATAACCAATCAATCCTTCAATGGTTCCTCGACAAACTTCTACACTTCCGTCCGGGAAAGCAGCTGCCATCGCACAAACAAATCTAGCACTTCTTTCTTTTCCCTTTGCATCTTTTAATTTATCAATAATATACTGATTTTTCACATCATAAGAAGTATCCTCACCTAAAAATCTGGCAGAGTAAATCCCTGGTGCACCATCCAGATAATCCACTTCCAGTCCGGAATCATCCGCTAATGCAATTTCCCCGCTGATTTCCATTACAGTTTTTGCCTTAATTATAGCATTTTCTTCAAAAGTTGTTCCATCCTCGACAATATCGGCGTGAATTCCTGCTTCTTCCATCGTCAGTAATTCCACATCTGTTCCTTCCATCATCATCTGAACTTCACGAACTTTATCCTTATTCGTTGTAGCAAAAATAATCTTTTTCATTTGACACCTCTTACTTCATCTTTTTTGTATATGCTTTTAAACAAATATTACTTTTCTGTTTTTCGGCAGATTGCCATTTTTCTCCGCCGGAGCTGATATAACCTTCACCATCATCCAAACGGACATTTACATCAATATCTTTCGAATTAATCTCTACCGGAATTAATTTGTAATCCTTTTCATGAATATCTTCAACTTTTACAATTACCGCAAAGTTTTTTCCCTTTTGCACCGGATAAGCTTTATCCAACGGAATGGTATAATACCCTTGATTTTTTATTGTTCCGGATGCAGCAATATGAGTTCGGTCATTCAAGGAACTTTTCCCCTCATATTGATTGCAGACAAAAACTTCATAACTAATCAACTCTTTCGTTGCATAAAATCCCACGGCATGAATTTTTTCATTTTCTTTAGCACGATAAACATTGGAAAAATACGCATGAGGACTTCCCTCAAATCCCATAGTTCCAATCCATCCACAAAGATCTGCCTGATAAATCCGGTCATAATTATGGACCCCTTCCACACCGGTGTAACAAACATTCAGCTTTCCAATCTGACTGTCTTCATAGGAAATATAGAAAGTTCCTTTGTTTCCAAAATCCTCTCCCCAACTGTTCATGCATAAGAAAGCCCCATCCTTCTTTACGGTATTATCTTTAAAGGATTCTTTCGGAAAATGATCATCCCATCCAATAATTACAACGTCATGATTTGGTTTTTCATCTCCTTTATAACAATAAGCACTTTTTTCCGGATTATAGTAGGTCTGATCCATATTCGAAGCAGTAGAAGCCATAAAAATGGAACTTTCCACACCGCCACACTTGAACACCATCTCCTTGATTTGTTCATAATCTCCGGAAGGAATCATTTTCGCTTCCTGTACATGTTTCACAACCGTTTTCTTCTTTGTAGAGACCGCGCTTCCATAAGGGTCGTCTTTTTCCAGCACCGGTCCATTCCAGGACATCAAATATGCCATAGAACGAATATAATCTCCACCGTCATGAATTTCTTCCGAAAGAACATTATTATGAATGAGATTATTCTCTGAAAAATCTTCTCTTTCCTCTGGCAGCAAACTGGTTTCTAACGCCGTTAATGTGGCAAAAGCCCAGCAGGTTCCGTAATTTCCCTGATCCTTTGCAGGAACACTTCTCCCCCGGTCTAAATAACTATAAGCATCCGGAAGGAACGAATCCTCCTTCGCACTGTTTTCGAAAGAGCATGTTCTACTTTCGCTATCCCACTGATACTTGTAATTAAAATAGTCCGTAAATAATTCCGCCGGAATATACAATTCCTTTCCAATCTTTTTTACCGACTCGGCCAGTTCATATTCATTGTCATTAAAAATCAAAACCCTGCTGTTCAACTTCAATACTGCTTGGTTCGCTCCTCGCTCAATTACAAGTTTTTTCTTATTATATATATTTTCAGCACAATTAAAGCCTTCCTGAAGCATTCCGCAAGGAAGCATCAATTGCATATTCTTTGTAAAATAAGGTTTTTCCCTATCCTGTCGAATGAAATGTTTATCAATGGACAGTTTAATATCATTTTGGTTGATATAATCCGCCATAATCTGATTCCATTCTTCATTGTAAGCCACTTCAGAAATATTTTTTTGAACATTCTTTTGCTTTACAAAAATAATCAGAATCCCTATAACCAAAAATAAACATCCAATAATTGCATAAGGAATCCACCAACGATTCTTTTTCATATACTAATCCTTTTTTCTGGGAGGCTTCGGTCCCATAAATTGATAAAAATAGGTTTTTATCATACCATTATAAATTTTTCTATTTTTCGTTGCTTTCAGCCCCATATCTTTCTCAGCATCTTCATAAGAAGTAATGATAAATGCTGACCAGGAATCCAATGCCTTGTACCGTTCTCCGATGACATGATAAAGCCCTTTCAACGCATTTTTTTCTTCCAATCGTTCACCATAAGGAGGATTGGTAATAAGGAAACCATATTTTTTCGGATGACTCAATTGTTCCACTGGTCTCGTCTGAAAATGTATTAAATGATCCACACCGGCAAGCTCCGCATTTTTTCTTGCATAACTAATCATTTCATCATCAATATCGTATCCTTGAATATCAACCTCAATTTCATCCTGAACTCCATCAAAAGCTTCATCCATTGCTGCATACCAGCATTTTTTGTCAATAAAATTTGTCCATAATTCTGCAGTAAATTCCCGATTCATTCCCGGGGCAATGTTGGCAGCAATCATTGCTGCTTCGATTGGAAAAGTTCCACAGCCACAAAAAGGATCCACCAAAATTCGCTCCTTCCTCCACGGCGTCAACAAAATCAAAGCAGCCGCCAAAGTTTCTGAAATCGGAGCTTTGGACGTATATTTCCGGTACCCTCTTTTGTGCAATGATTCACCGGTCGTATCCAATGCAACAACTGCTTCATCTTTATAGAAAAAAACTCGTATTGGATATTCGGCCCCATCCTCTTGAAACCAGCTTACATCATAAGCTTCTTTTAATTTTTCAACAATTGCCTTTTTCACAATACTTTGAATATCAGAGGGACTAAATAACTTACTTTTCACGCTACTTGCTTTCTTGACCCAAAACTTTCCGTTTTCCGGAATCAAAGTAGCCCAATCCAATTCTTTCACACGATCAAATAATTCTTCAAAGGAAGTCGCACGAAATCGACCAACCTGCAATAAGATACGTTCTGCAGTCCGCAAAAACACATTTGCCCTACAAATAGCATCCACATCACCTAAAAAAGTAATTCGACCATCTTCAACTTTTTCAATCTCATAGCCTAAATCCTGTATTTCCCTTTTTAACACTGCCTCAACGCCAAAGTGGCAAGGTGCAATCAATCGTAATTCTTGCATTTTATCCTCCTGTGGTTCTTCGCCTCTAATAATGATAATCTTTGCCCTAAACATTGTCAATAAAAGACCTTACTACCAAGCAGAAAAACTTCGTTTTTTCTTTTCTATTCAGACAATAGGCTCTCCTATTGCATAAACCCGATATCCATTTTTGACCATTTTGGAAGCTAAACGAAAACTCAAATTTCCTCGCTCACAATATAATAACCACTGAGCATCTCGTTTATTCAACCGCTCAATCTCGTCTATGGTTGCATCCGGCATGGAGATTGCATTATTTAAATGGTATAAATCATATAATTCCTTCTCTCTTAAATCAATCACAAGAAAGTCCCCACTCTCTGCCATGGTTCTACCTTTCATCCGATTTACAATTTGAAATTTTCCCATGGGCTCCCTTTTTATTTTATACTATGCGATTTTTCAAAAATTGAGAGTATCCGCAAGCGAATACTCTCTGTACTTTTTACTGAATCAGAGCGTTACGTTAATTGCAGTCTTTCACGGACATGCAATCCTTTGAATCTTTACAGCTTTTTGTTGTATCAGTCACATCAGACTTCATACAGTTTTTTGCTGAATTCTTTGTCTGCTTGTTACTTGTTTGATTCTTTGCCTGATTCTTGGAACTACTATTTTTTGCCATAATAACCTCCATATTCATTGATTGAACAAATCCATCGATTTGCTACAGAAATTATTATGAACATTTTTTTCTAATCAATACACAGAGAACAAAGTGTCGCTTGCGACACTTCGCGCGCGAGCGGATGCGTCAGCATGAATACAACTCCGCGAGCTGCGCATCCTTGCGGAGCATTTTTATTTCATGGGGAAGTTCAAAGAACTTTCTTATGAAATAAAAAAAGAGCCTCAATTGAAGCTCTTTCGTGTACGTGAAAGGATTCGAACCCTCGACCTTCTGGTCCGTAGCCAGACGCTCTATCCAGCTGAGCTACACGTACAAAAATATGATGCCGGCGACCGGAATCGAACCGGTACTGTATTGCTACAACAGGATTTTAAGTCCTGCGCGTCTGCCAGTTCCGCCACGCCGGCATATATTTTAAATCACTATATCCTTTCGGATAAGTGGGACCTACAGGGCTCGAACCTGTGACCCCCTGCTTGTAAGGCAGATGCTCTCCCAGCTGAGCTAAGATCCCAAATTTTATAAATGAGTAATTTCAGTGGACCTGCGGGGACTCGAACCCGGGACCGACCGGTTATGAGCCGGTTGCTCTAACCAACTGAGCTACAGGTCCATTAAATCATATAAGATAAATCTCATACAATAAAGCCGATGAACGGACTCGAACCGTTAACCTGCTGATTACAAATCAGCTGCTCTGCCAATTGAGCCACATCGGCGCATTAAATACTTTTGTCAATGTGACAAAAAAAATGACTCCAAGGGGATTTGAACCCCTGTTACCGCCGTGAAAGGGCGGTGTCTTAACCGCTTGACCATGGAGCCATAACTCTCTAATAAATTTCTTTACTAAAGAAAAAACTCCCCGAGTAGGGCTCGAACCTACAACCCCTCGGTTAACAGCCGAGTGCTCTACCATTGAGCTATCGAGGATTATTTTCATCAGATTTCTCTGAATATATAATTGAGCATAATCATTATACACTCAAAACCACACACTGAAAAGCCTTTTTAGAAAACTTTTTCCAATTTCTACATCCGGGGAGATAACTCCTCGTCCTTCCTTCATGGATAAGCCCTCGACCTATTAGTATCAGTCAGCTACA
>JAILRZ010000003.1 GCA_024697845.1 Eubacterium sp.
CAATATATTCTATATTCATATTGCCCTTTAAAAGCGGTCTGTTCTGATCATGCTTTACCCGTTCAAAAACTGTTTCCGGTGTTGCCTTCAAAAGAACAATAATTCCACTGTTTTTTAACAGTTCCACATTTTCATCTTTCAGCACGGCACCTCCGCCACAGGAAATAATCTGTCCCTGCTTGGAGCAAATAGTCCGAATCGCTTCCGTTTCAATCTTTCGAAATCCGTTTTCTCCCACTTCTTCGAAAATCTGATTAATACTTTTCCCTTCGTTTTCCACAATGTACTGGTCCACATCAATTTCTTCCAAACCGGTAATTCTAGACAACGCTTTGGAGATTGTAGTTTTTCCGGTTCCCATAAACCCAATCAAACTGATATTTCCATGAACCTTGCAATATTCATTAATTTTTAAAAGTGTTCTGACCGTTTCCACATCCAGTTGCCCCGGTGCTGACGCTTCCACTGCCGCTGCAAAAGTCAGTGCCGATTTGGTCAGACTGGTGCACACTCTGGTAACACTTCCTTTTTCTGCCATGGACATTGTAATAATTGGACAATTTAGTTCCTCACTTGCCTTCGCAGACATTTCAATCAGACGAGTGACGTCCTGATTTGTTTTAGGCATAACCGCAATCTTACAGACATCTGCCCCTTTTTGTTCCATATTTTTTAAGATGGTAAGCATCTGCTCTTCTGATGGTGTTTCAAAAAAATGATGGTTTGAGCCAATGACACAAACTTTATATTGGTGAAGTTTGAGGAGAAACTGCTCAACTGCTTTCAATCGTTGTACTTCCACGTCAATGAAATCCACATAGTTTTCCTTCGCCAAAGATGCAACCTTCAGGCAGATTTCTTCATAAACATCATCCTCCACACTCCACTCACCACCTTCATTGGCGGTACGAATTGTAAAGATGATTGGAATCTTCGGTAATTCTTCCTTGAAAATCTGAAGAACTTCCTGAATCACTTCTATATCTTTTATTAGTTCTTTCAAAAAATCAGCGCGCCATTCTACCACATCCGGCTGGCATTCCTTGATTTTTTTCAATTGTTTACGAATTTCTTCCTTGTTTTTTCCCGTAACCGGAACACAGATTTTTGTCTGTCCTCCCAATACCATATGGTTTGATTTGATTGTCTTCATAATTGTCCTTTTCTCACAGTTTACTTTTTTGCTATTTCAAATTATACTGATATGAGAAAAAAAATCAACAGAATGCGAGGAATCAGAATGGGATGCATCAATGAAATTACCGGAACCACAAAACTTACAGGGCTATTGGGCAGTCCGGTGGCACATAGCAAATCCCCGTTATTGCACAACGAAGCATTTCGGCTACTAGCGCTCGACTATGTATATCTTTGTTTTGATGTGACAGAAGATGAATTAGCTACTGCATATGAAGGATTAAAAAAGATAAATATCGCAGGATTTAATTGTACTATGCCGGACAAGACAAAAATCTGTGAATTGGTGGATGAGTTATCCCCTGCCGCTTCCATGATTGGTGCGGTAAACACTGTGGTGAATCAAAATGGAACCTTTGTAGGGCATAACACCGACGGCATTGGTTACATCCGTTCTTTAAAAGAAGAAGGCTTTGAAATTGCAGGAAAGAAAATGACGTTATTGGGCGCAGGCGGTGCTGCTTCTTCCATTATGGTTCAAGCCGCCTTAGACGGAGCCAGAGAAATTGATGTTTTCAGTCGGAAAGGTCGTTTTTGGGAGAAAGCTGGTGCTATGGTTGCTGATATTAACGCCAAAACTCCCTGTAAAGCAACTCTAATTGAACTAGGTTGCGAAGACACCCTGGGCGCTTCTATCCAGACCAGCGATTTGCTTTGTAACGCCACAACTGTAGGAATGGCCCCAAACATTGATGGTTGCCTAATCACCGACAAAAAAATGCTCCATGAAAACCTCTTTGTTTCTGACATTATCTACAATCCATTGGAAACAAAGCTATATCAGATGGCAAAAAATGCAGGATGCTCTGTTTCAAACGGATTATATATGTTACTGTTCCAGGGAGCTGAAGCTTTTAAACTTTGGACCGGACAAGAAATGCCGGTGGAAGAAATCAAAAAGAAATATTTCAATTTATAACCATTTAATGAATTTTTACTAGTAGCGTTTTGGCATTTTCTGCATTTTCGCTACTAGTATTTTTCTTTCTTACTAGTAGCGTTTTTGCGGTTTCAGCATTTTTGCTACTAGTATTTTTCTTTTTTACTAGTAGCGTTTTGGCGTTTTCTGCATTTTCGCTACTAGTATTTTTCATTTTTGCTAGTAGCGTTTTTGCATTTTCTGCATTTTCGCTACCAGTCATCTTCATTTTTACCGACCTATTACGGTACATCTATACAACATAAAGAAACAGACCCGCAACAGGTCTGTTTCTTTATGGTCTGCTTTCACAGTCCTCTCTTTTATCTGCCTTCTTTCATCAATCGTTTTCTCCAACGCCACAGAACAAATTTTTCCGGAATTCGTTTTAATACAATCTGTATTTCTTCCTTTTTATCGATTTGCTTCACCATCACCGTCTGAATCCCACAGCGATTCGCTCCCCAGATATCCGTAAAAATCTGATCTCCCAGAAACAATGTTGTTTCTTTATTGGTTCCCATCAATTCCATTGCCTTCTCATAATTTTTCGTGGAAGGTTTATGGGCATTGAAAATATATTTGGATTTTACCGCGTAAGCAAAAGGTTCTACCCGCGGTTCTTTATTGTTTGAAATCAGACAGGTATCAATTCCTTTTTCATGCAACCGTTCAAAGAACGCAACAATTTCTTTTGTGGCCGGTGCACCATGTGGCACCAACGTGTTGTCTATATCGGAAATCACCCCGCGAATTCCTTGGTTATAATACATATCCCAATCAATATCATAGACAGAATCTAAATATTCATCGGGAAAAAATCTTTCCAGCATCTGTCGTTTGTCCCCTTATTTCAAAAGTTTTGCCAATTCATCCATGAAAGTATTTACATCTTTAAATTCTCGATATACAGATGCAAAACGAACATACGCTACCTGGTCTAACGCTTTTAATCGTTCCATAACCAATTCACCGATTACTTCACTTTGAATTTCTTTCTGTTCCATATTAAAGATTGCATTTTCCACTTCTTCTACTGTGGATACAATCTGGTCATAAGAAACCGGACGTTTATGACAGGAACGCAAAATTCCCGCTTCAATCTTTCCGCGATCATATGGTTCTCTGATATTTCCTTTTTTAATTACAATCAGCGGAATACTTTCCACCTTTTCATAAGTTGTAAATCTTTTCGTGCACTGTTCACACTGACGTCTTCTTCGAATAGCACTATTATCTTCAGCCGGACGGGAATCAATTACTTTTGTATCGTCTGCTCCACAATATGGACACTTCATTTGCCTTCCTCCTCTAATCGGTTCACATAAAACGATTATAAGGAAGAATCCCCTTTTGGTCAAGGTATTTTGACTTTTTGACGCACCCGGTTTTCTTCTACTTCCACCAAGATGATGTCCGGTCCAACCTGCGTAATACAGGAGATTGGAATCACGTATTCATAATCACTGCAGAACAATCCAAACCACTTTGTCGGAGCCGTAACAATGATTGAATGAATATCACCGGAACATAAATCAAATTCCAAATCCCTTGCTACCCCAAGAACCCTGCAACTGCAGGTATTGATTATTTCTTTTCGTTTTAAATCCTGAATTCTCATTTTTATTTTATCCTATGCTTTTTTCATGTTTTTGTTCTTAGGAACGAATGTAGTGTTTCATAACCTTTAACGCATTCTTTTCCAATCGACTGACCTGAGCCTGTGAAATCCCTATTTCGTCCGCAATCTCCATTTGTGTTTTCCCGTTGAAAAAGCGCATATCAATAATCCGCCGTTCTCTTTTAGACAGCCGTGCTAATGCTTCCTCCAGCACGATGCTCTCGACCCATTTTTCTTCCTTATTCTTCTTATCGCTAATCTGATCCATTACATAAAGCGTGTCCCCACCTTGTTCATAAACCGGTTCAAACAGCGACACCGGACTTTGAATCGCATCCAAAGCGTAGGCAATGTCTTCTTCCTTGATTCCAATTTCCTTTGCAATTTCACTAATAGAAGGATCTCGATTTGTGGTTTTGGCAATCCGCTCTCTGCAATAAATTGCCTTGTAAGCCACATCTTTTACAGACCTACTAACCCTGATTGCTGCATTGTCCCTCAAAAACCGTTTCAGTTCTCCCGCAATCATAGGAACGGCATAAGTGGAAAACTTCACGTTTAATGAATCATCAAAATTATCCACCGCCTTAATCAATCCAACGCATCCAATCTGGAACAAATCATCCATATTTTCTTTGCTTCCTGCAAACCGCTGCAAAATACTGAGTACCAATCTCAGGTTCCCCTGAATATATCGTTCTCTTGCCTCTGCATCCCCTTGCTTTATTTTCTCAAACAGTTCCCTCTTTTCTTCTTCTGAAAGTAATGGCAATTTTGAAGTATTCACCCCACAAATATCCACCTTATAAAGAGCCATTTCAAAACCTCCCTTACCTTACCTCTAAAGTATTCACATTTTGAAGGCTCTTTATTCACTTTATTCGTATTTTACGATTTCTTTTTTCAATCGATTAATAATCTTTTTTTCTAATCTCGAAATGTAAGACTGAGAGATTCCCAATTCATCTGCCACTTCCTTTTGTGTCTTTTCTTTTCCATTCTTTTCCTTCAATCCGTAACGCATTTCCACTATCATTCGCTCTCTCGGTTTCAATTTTTCAATTGCCTTGTAAAGCAGTCTTTTTTCAACTTCTGTCTCAATATCCTTCGAAATCACATCCTCATCGGTCCCTAGAATATCCGATAACAACAATTCATTTCCATCCCAGTCCACATTCAAGGGTTCGTCAATGGACACTTCCATTTTGACTTTACTGTTTTTTCTTAAATACATAAGAATTTCATTCTCAATACATCTGGATGCATAGGTTGCCAGTTTAATTTTCTTATCTACCTTAAAAGTATTAATTCCTTTAATCAATCCAATGGTTCCGATGGAAATTAAATCTTCCACGCCCACCCCAGTGTTATCAAATTTCTTGGCAATGTACACCACCAATCGAAGATTATGTTCAATCAGCTTGCTTCTGGCTTCCGAATCCTGCTCCTCACAAAGCATCCGGATACATTTGCTTTCCTCCTCATTTTCCAATGGTGCCGGCAACACATCATTGCCCCCGATGTAACGTAGTTCTCCACCTGTGCCAAGAATCCACCCTTTGAACAGACCTAAATATTCTCTCATTTCACATGCCTTACTCATATCGCTTCCCCTTTTCCATAAAATATTCCGGCGGCAAAATTATATCGTATTCCCTATTTTTACTAATGTTTTTCGGACTAATTGCAATCGGAATCTTTTCATAGGATTTTCCATAAACCGTAAGGACTTCTCCCCAGAACCCTTCCATGATCCCATGGCTTCTGTCAACTGAATGATAAGGAATGTAAAGAACGTTTTTATCGTCATTGCCCAACGTTTCAAAGATTTTTTCTTCCATAACGCACACAGACTTTCCAGTCATCGGTTCCACAAGTCGATTTCCCGTGTCACACAGAGCAGTCATAGCCACTTCTCTGTCTTTCATTTTCAAAACAACGTCCGTAATCATCCCTTGTCTAATAAATTTATCCCGAAAACTCCTTACCACTTCTCGTACCGCTCCATAATAAAACACCATAGTGCCAATACAGATTTTCCAATCAACCTGCCGTTGTAGTCCGGTATATTGGTACAACTCCTTCTGCCTTTCCGTAACGGTAGATACCATCAGCATCGTTCCAGAACACAGAAATATTCCAATATACAAATAAACCATTCTTCGTATTTGGTTTCGAATCCCTTTCCATTCCATACTCATCCCGATCATTGCCGGTCCAACAATCAGATATGTAAAAACCCATTGCATCATTTTCGGGAGCTGTACTCCAAAAGCCGCCACTGAATAGACCGTACCAAAGATTGCAGCTCCAAAACACCATATCCGCTTTTTCTTGCAACCTTCCATTTTCCGAAGAATCAATAACAGAAGCCAATCCATCAGTAAATTAAAGCAGAAAAACACATCCAGATACACCACATAATTCATTGCCATCTCCTTCTTACATCATTGTAATCTGCCCCACAAAAAAAGTCCGTCGAAAAAAGTTTTCGACAGACCTTTTTTATTTTCATTATTCAATTATATTGTGAGAAGAAGTCCACCGACATTAGATGCCGGCGGGGTCCCCTATCGATGCGGCGGGTTTTCCGGCCACCGCAATCATACCTCCCCCTTTTTTCTTGTCACTCTGAGCAAAAATATGCTCTGAGCCCCCTGTATAGCAAAATTAAAACTAGTTAGCAATTAAGTGTTATCCACTGTTACTGAGTATTTCTCCGCTGTTTCAATGACATTACCGGCACTGTTATAAATACGAACTTCAACCTTTACTTTGTACTTATAGCCACGTGTGACAGTGTAATACTTATTCATTATTTTCATTCCTGTCCCCGTGAAATCTTGTGCCCACATCTTAATTCTTGAATATGAACCAGACGAAGAACTTTTGTACAACGATACATACATTCTTGACTTGTAGTTATCTCTGATTGTTACAGTTCCCAAGCAATTAGCAACATTTGATGAATCAATCGATAACCCTGCGGAAATGCTAGAAATATGTGTATAGCGTAAGCTAATTTCATTTTCAGCATCATCCGCCCGAATACTCCATTGCGTGTTAATAATTAAAACAAAAACCATTAGTAACATCATTATTTTTCGCTTCATATACGTGTCCCCCTTTTTTTTATGTATAAGAGACACTCCGAAACCAAAAAAAATGACAGATTTTAACAAAAAAGTTAAAATCTGTCATTTTTCATTTAAATATTATTCTGTTATACTATCGACCATTTTAAGAAGTTCATTCTTATCCAATCTATTACTCTCAAGCAATAATTCACATCCATTTATTTCAAGCGAAATAATTAACGAATTTTCTTTTTCTATGATGCTAAATTCTTTATCTCCTCGGATTATACTATTAGCATCTGACCTTTCAAAATCTATATTCGATGATACATTTCTTGCATATTGTGAAAACAATATGTACGCCTCCTCATCTTGTGGATCAATATAGTACCATACTGTTTTTTGTATTGTTTCTATTTTTTCTGAACAAATATAGCCTTTAGGTATGTAGCCAATCACATATTTCTTATTATTTTCTGCATCGAATTTGTTTTTTTCAGTATCACGTTTCACTTCATCCTTCCTTGAACCACCGACCTCTGCATACCTTCCGGTCACATAATTCACAAAGTCTACGACTCTGTTTCGCAGCGCAGGTACTGTCACGACACTGACCCCTACACCGATTGTAAACACCAGCAATACCACAGCCACCTTATAGAACACCGGAACCTTCGTTGGTTTCTTAGACGGCTGATTACTGTTTTTCTTTTTAAATTCACGTTCCAAAATCTTTTCAAAATCCGCAGTATTTTCTTCGGCCATCTTTTTAAAGACATCCTCGACTTCTTCCATCTCTTTACGGATTTCCGCATCTTCCTGCTCAACGTAACTGTTTGCCGCAGTTCGAAAGAGCATCTCTTCTTGATGTTTCTTCATATCCTTAATCCTTCTTTATCTTTTCTTTAAATCTGTTCTTTGCTCTTTTGATATAAGCTCCAATATTACCTTCTGGAATGCACATTTCATCCGATATTTCTTTATAACTCATATCATAGGAGTATTTATAAATTAACAAGTTTTTGTCCCGTTCATCTAATTCGTCCATTCCATTCCGCAATCTTTCTTCAGCATCCATTCGAAAAAGCAAAGAATCAATCTGA
>JAILRZ010000026.1 GCA_024697845.1 Eubacterium sp.
TAATGTTCCTGAAGCAAAGAGTGCTTTAAATCGTTTTAAAATGGAATGTGCATCAGAAGTTGGTGTACAGCTTAAAGATGGATACAACGGTCATTTAACATCTGCCGAAGCAGGTTCTGTTGGTGGACAGATGGTTAAGAAAATGATTGAAGCTCAGGAAAGACAGATGAGTGGAAGATAAGGTTTCTTCCAATTATTTAAGGATTCACCTTGGGGTGAATCCTTTTTCATTTTGGTTCTATTTGACAGATTTCTGAAAGGATATTATCAACATAGGAACGAATTGTAGCTTCTGTTATGTCGGTGGTTTGAACGTAATAAATTTTTTCTTTGATATCTTTTTGGTAAGTTCTAAAAAAAGAATCCGTAGGTTGATATAACGGGAGAAACGTTCCGGAAAATTTTTCATAGCAGGTTCCTTTGGTTGCTTTTTTTCGATATTTGGAATCGACAAACTGGGCAAGACTTTTATGAATTGCCCGGTCTTCCAATGGAAGGTAATAATAATCCTTGTAGTTATCAAAATAGTATTTTAAGGTGTCGCAAATCTCAGATACCATAAGAGTTGCCGTGTTTTCCTGTAAGAGTAAAGTGATTCCATCCCGTTGAAATTGAATTGGTTGTGGTACGGTATTTTTAAGAGCTAATTCAATAGATAACTTTGTTACTGCATCATCAGAAAGCCTAATATTACGAAAGTTTGAAACTTGAAATTTCCCCAGAAAGAAATCCATATAGGATAGAAGGGAAGTCAGTTTTCCCATATTCCATACATCTTCCTTATTGTGCATTAACAAAGGAAGCAATAGTTTCTCATCCTTCGAGGTGATGTAAGCCTGATATAATTCGATTAATTCTCCACCATTAAAAGGGTCCATTCTGGATATCTTTAGGAATTTTTCTAATGTTTTCTGTTTTTTGTTTTCTAAAGATAACAGTGGGGCAATTTTTGAAACACATTGATAGAGATCGACCTGCTTTTTGGATTTAAAATCGAAGTGCAGATTGATTTTTTCTCCTCGTTCCTTTACAAAGGGGATATCAAAACCGATACCGTTAAAATGTATTATTGTCTGAAACGGTTGCATAAACTGATGAAAAGCCATAAGAACATTGGCTTCGTCATTTTTGTTTTCTGCAAGCCATTGGGTATACATTAAAGTATCTCCTACATAATACATACATCCAATGAGATAAATGAAACAATGACTTCTGGAAAAGCCTGTTGTTTCAATATCAAAATAAAGTACTTTATCTTTTTGATTGATTTGTTCAATAGGATATTCAATTGGTTCGGTAACTTGATTTCTAAATACTAACATAAGGACATTTTATCATAATTCTTCAAAAGATTGACAAAAATGTTAAATAAATAACAAAAAAACAGAAAAAGGCAATGTATTTTCATTGAAGAAATGGATGAAAAGTATTAAAATAGGAATCTGAGTGCGAAAAAATATATGAATATTTATAGAAGAAAGGTATGAGAAGATGTCATTATTAACCTTTAAAGGTGGAGTACATCCTTATGAAGGAAAAGAACTCACAAAAGATATTCCTGTAAAAAAAATATATCCAAAAGGAGAAATTGTTATTCCAATGTCTCAGCATATTGGTGCACCTGCAAAACCAATTGTTGAAATCGGAGAACGGGTTTTACGGGGACAGTTAATTGCAAAAGCGGATGGGTTTATATCAGCAAATGTTCATTCCTCTGTTTCCGGAACTGTGAAAAAAATTGAACAGAGATTATTAACAAACGGAAATAAAGGTCTTTGTATTATCATTGAAAACGATGATCAGTATGAAGAGATTCAATATGAAGGAAAAACTGCAGAGTCCAAAGAAGAAATTCGTGAAGCTGTAAAAGATTGCGGAATTGTTGGTCTTGGTGGTGCATGTTTCCCAACACATGTGAAGTTAACTCCGAAGGATGATGAAGCAATTGATTATGTAATTGTGAATGCTGCGGAATGTGAACCATACATTACTGCGGATTATCGTCGTTTGACAGAGCAGCCGACAGAAGTGGTTGAAGGATTGAAAATCATCCTGAAACTGTTCCCGAACGCAAAAGGTGTAATTGCAGTGGAAAATAACAAACCAGATGTGATTGCCAATTTAAAGAAATTAACAAAAAATGAAGAAAAGATTACGGTTGCAGAATTAAAAACTAAATATCCACAGGGGTCTGAAAGACATATTATTTCTGCAATTACCGGTAGAAAAATTAACTCAAAGATGCTTCCTGCTGATGCAGGATGTATTGTAGATAATGTTGATACAGTGTTTAACGTTTATCAGGCAGTAAACTATCATAAACCATTGGTGGAAAGAATTATGACGGTGTCCGGTGACGGAATCGTAAATCCTGGGAACTTTCTTGTGCCATTTGGTATGAGCCATCAGGAAGTAGTGGAAGAAGCTGGCGGTATCTTAGAAAATACAGAAAAAGTTTTGTCCGGCGGACCAATGATGGGCCAGGCATTATTTAATTTGGATGTTCCTGTAATGAAAGGCTCTTCTGCGTTGTTAGCATTTCAATTTGATGAAATTGCTCATGCAAAGCAGACAAACTGCTTAAATTGCGGTAAGTGTGCGCAGGTATGTCCGGAAGGACTGATTTGTGCAAAAATTGCACAGGCAGCGGATTTAGATCAAATGGATTTATTTGTGAAAATGCATGGAATGGAATGTATCGAATGTGGTACTTGTAATTTCAATTGCCCTGCAAACAGAAATATTACACAGTCTGTTCGTACTATGAAACGAAAAGTACAGGCAGCACGTCGGAAAGGATGATTAAAGAATGTATAATGTATCTTCAAGCCCTCACGTAAAGGCAAAAATGACGACGCAGATGATTATGCGAGATGTTGTTCTTGCAATGATTCCTGCGGCGCTTTTTGGAATATATAATAATTATAGTTTATTTGGAATGAAGTATGGAATCCGTTCCCTAATGTTAATTTTAGTGACAGTAGCATCCTGTATGCTTTCAGAATGGATTTTCAATAAAATCACAAAGAGAGAAAACTCTTTGTTTGATTTTAGTGCAGTGGTTACCGGAATGATTCTGGCATTGAATCTTCCGTGCACACTTCCTTATTGGAAAGCTGCATTAGGTGGATTTTTTGCAATTATTATAGTAAAACAACTTTTTGGTGGATTGGGTCAGAATTTTATGAATCCGGCTTTGGGAGCCAGATGTTTTCTCGCGTTATCCTTTGCTGCTGACATGACAGCATTTTTCCCAAAGGATGTAGCAGAGATTGATGCGGTATCATCTGCAACTCCGTTAACAGCGTTAAAAAATGCAGGAGATACAACAATTTCCATTACAAAATTATTCCTTGGAAATTACGCCGGAACCATTGGTGAAACCAGTGTACTTGCATTATTAATTGGTGTCTTGTATTTAGTTGTTCGTAAAATAATTGATTTGAGAATTCCACTTACATATATCGGCGTATTTGCAGTTTGCATTCTTTGCTTTAATAAGACCACGGATGTTCAATTTCTTCTTCGTCATATTTTTGGCGGCGGTCTGGTATTTGGTGCTTTCTTTATGGCTACCGATTATACAACTTCTCCAATCACGAAGAAGGGACGTTATATCTTCGGCATTTGTCTTGGCGTATTAACAGCAATTTTCAGAACCTTTGGTGCCAATGCAGAAGGGGTATCTTTTGCTATTATTTTCTGCAACCTTCTTGTTCCATTGATTGAAAAATATACGATTCCAAGAGCTTTTGGTATTGTGAAAGGAGAGGAATAATATGAATAAGATGATAAAAGATACTTTGATTTTATTCCTGATTACCTTGATTGCCGGATTGGGATTAGGTGTGGTGTACAATGTCACCAAAGATGCAAGAGCAGAGCAGGAAGAAAAAACAAAGATTGCAGCCTACAAAGAAGTTATGCCGGAAATGGCAGATTACGAAGAAGTAAAAGTTGTGAACGTGGCAGATGTTCTTACATTTGTTAAAAAGAAAAATAAAGACATTGAGTCCAAAAATCACATTACGCCAATTAAAGCATTTAATGCGAATATTGATGAAATTGTCTGCGCAAAAAACAGCGCAGGGGAAGAAATCGGTTATATCGTTACCGTTACCGATCAGGAAGCTTATGGTGGAAGTCTTCAGATGACGGTTGGTATTTTAAAAGACCGAACAGTTAAAGGGATTTCTTTCCTGACATTAAAAGAAACTCCCGGCCTTGGTATGAAGGCGAAAGAAGATGCCTTCAAAAAACAGTTCCAGAATAAAAAGGTTGAGTATTTTGCATATAGCAAAACCGGCGCGGTAAAAGACAATGAAATTGATGCAATCAGTTCTGCAACAATTACAAGTAACGCAGTAACCCACGGCGTCAATGCAGCGGTTTATTCTGTGGACTATCTACTGGAACAAACAAAGGAGGGAGAATAATGAATCGATATTTAGAACGTTTATATAACGGAATCATTAAAGAGAATCCTACCTTTGTATTGATTCTCGGAATGTGTCCTACACTTGCTGTTACATCCTCTTTGATGAACGGTGCCGGAATGGGATTAAGTACCCTGGCAGTATTGGTTATGTCCAATATGGTTATTTCAATGCTTCGTAAGATTATTCCGAACGGAGTTCGTGTACCGGCCTTTATCGTTGTTGTGGCCAGCTTTGTAACAATATTACAGTTTTTGTTACAGGCTTATTTGCCGGCGTTAAATGAATCTTTGGGAATTTATATTCCGTTAATTGTAGTTAACTGTATTATTTTAGGTAGAGCGGAAAGCTATGCATCCAAGAATCCGGTCGTTTTATCTATTCTTGACGGATTGGGAATGGGACTAGGATTCACTATTGCTTTGTCTTTACTGGGAGGATTTCGTGAAATCCTTGGTGCCGGAATGATCCTTGGAAATAAAATTCCGGGATGGGATGGTATTGGTATTTTTGTGATGGCTCCGGGAGCATTCTTTGTACTGGCATTCTTAATCGCAACACAGAATTATCTGAGAATGCGTAAAGGAAAACGTCCAAGAAAGCTTCAGTGCGAGTCAGGTTGTGCAGGTTGTTCCGGATGTGCTGATGGTACATCCTGTCAGAAAGAAAAGGAGGAGGCATAATGGTTTCATTGTTATTAATCGCTGTTGCGGCAGCCCTTGTGAATAATGTTGTTTTAAGCCAGTTCCTTGGTTTGTGTCCTTTTCTTGGGGTGTCAAAGAAAACAGATACAGCTGCCGGAATGGGAGCGGCTGTAATCTTTGTAATTTTAATTGCTTCGGCAGTTACCTACGGAATTTATTATGGGATTTTAGTAGCATTCGGTCTCGAATATTTACAGACCATTGTTTTTATTCTTGTAATTGCAGCATTAGTTCAGCTGGTAGAAATGATTTTGAAAAAATTTGTAAAACCTCTTTATCAGGCATTAGGAGTATACCTGCCTTTGATTACCACAAACTGTGCGGTATTAGGTGTTGCAATTTCTAATATTGATAATGGTTATGGATTTTTACAGAGTATGGCATGTTCTCTGGGTACCTCTGTGGGATTTCTGATTGCAATTGTAATTCTTGCAGGAATCCGTGAAAAGTCTGAAGGTAATAATATTCCAAAACCATTTCAGGGAACCCCTATGGTATTAATTGCATCCGGATTAATGGCAATTGCTTTTACCGGTTTTACAGGTCTGATTTAATGGAATGGAGGTCAATGGAATGGAAATAATATATGCGGTATTAATTGTTGGTGGCGTTGGACTTTTGATTGGTGTCGCTTTAGGAATCGCAGGAAAATTCTTTGCAGTGGAAGTTGATGAAAAAGAAGTAGCTATCAGAGAAGCACTTCCGGGAAATAACTGTGGAGGTTGTGGATATCCGGGTTGTGATGGTCTTGCTGCGGCCATTGCAAAAGGAGAAAGCAATCCTGGGGCATGTCCTGTAGGTGGAGCACCGGTAGCAAAAGTCATTGCAGACATTATGGGGGTAGAAGCAGAGGTTGTAAAAAAAATTGCTTACGTTGCCTGTTCCGGTGATTGTGATTCTGCAAAAAATAAATATAACTATTACGGAAATACTTCCTGTGTTGATGCGGCAAATATTCCGGGAGGTGGAGCCAAGGCCTGTGAATACGGTTGTCTTGGTCTGGGTTCTTGCGTTGCAGCCTGCGAATTTGATGCGATTCATATTGAAAATGGAAAAGCTGTTGTGGATCCGGAAAAATGTAAGGCATGTGGAAAATGCGTGGAAGCCTGCCCGAAGAAATTAATTTCAATTATTCCTGCAGATACAAAATATATGGTGAAATGTTCTTCCAAAAACAAAGGAAAGGATGTTATGAAATCCTGCAGTGTTGGATGTATCGGATGCGGTATGTGTTCAAAAATCTGTCCGGTAGATGCAATTGAATTCGAATACAATCTTGCATGGATTAATCAGGAAATGTGTGAATGGTGCGGAGCATGTGCCGAAAAATGTCCAAAGAAAGTAATTGAAAGAATAGATGAATAATTTATAACGAAATTAGAGAAACTACTATTGAGCGAGGTGCGATATGGTAGTTTCTAATTTTATAACTGGAAATCTTTCTGAAGATATGAACAAAATTGACAGGATGCTTCATATCAATGAAAGTTTCGACATTCTAAAAAAGCAGACTGTTATAGGAAATCATCAGGCAGTGTTTTATTTCATAAACGGATTTTGCCAGGAAGATTTAATGCAGCGTCTGGAAGAAAGTCTGTACAAAATTCGGGAAGCGGATGTTGGAAAGGATCCGAAACAGTTTGCTGATCGGTTCATTCCTTATGTGGAAGTTGATTTATATGCAGATGAGTATAATGTAATCAAATTCTTCTTATCCGGTGTAACCTGTTTTTTAGTGAATGGATTTCAAAAAGCGATTTTAATTGACACAAGACAATATCCGGCAAGAAATGTAATGGAACCTGAAAAATATAAAGTTTTGCGTGGCTCCCGGGATGGTTTTGTTGAGACAATCGTTTACAATACCGCTTTGATTCGACGAAGGATTCGTAGTCCGGAATATCTTTGCGAAATTGTACGTGCCGGAGAAAGTTCCAGAACAGATATCGCAATTTGTTATATGAAGGACAGAGTGGATCCAAAGTTGCTTGCAAGAATAAAAAAACAATTAAGTCAAATTCGAGTGGATGCATTGCCAATGAATCAGGAAAGTTTAGCAGAATGTCTTTATAAAGGACATTGGTTTAATCCTTTTCCAAAATTCAGGTACACGGAACGACCGGACACCGCGGCGGCAGAAATTCTGGAAGGGCAGATTGCGATTTTAGTGGATAATTCTCCGGCGGCCATGCTTCTTCCAACAACAATTTTTGATGTAATAGAAGAAGCGGATGATTATTATTTTCCTCCGGTGACCGGAACGTATTTACGTCTTGCCAGAGCTTTTATGGCATTGATGTCGTTTCTGTTAATCCCTTTATTTCTGCT
Source organism: Eubacterium sp. (assembly GCA_024697845.1). GTDB lineage: Bacteria > Bacillota > Clostridia > Lachnospirales > Lachnospiraceae > Eubacterium_G. The sequence continues at coordinate 7,469 of JAILRZ010000026.1, forward strand.
TTTTGCTAACAATCAGGAACTAATTCCGCAATGGCTTTCTTTTGCCAAATATAATGAAGTGGATTATGTTCCGATTTTTTGGCAGATTATGTTGTTGGAACTCTCTATTGATGGGTTGAAATTAGCAGCCATTAATACGCCTAGCACATTAAATACCCCTTTAAGTTTAATTGCTGCCATTGTCATTGGAGATTATGCGGTGCAGACCCATTGGTTTAATCCTCATACAATGCTTTATATGGCAGTGGTTGCCATTGCAAATTTTACCCATGAAAATTATGAATTGGCTTATTCTATAAAATTTTTAAGAATCATTGCGGTGGTGTTGACTCAATTGTTTGGAATTTATGGATTTATTCTTGGATGTATTGTAGCCGTACTTGCTATTGTTTTGAACAAAACGATTGCCGAAACAAGCTATATTGAACCTTTACTTCCTTTTCGTGGAAAAGCGTTTTTGGAAAGGTTCTTTCGTGTGTCTTTAAAATCAAAATAATATTTGTATAAAAAAAGTAAATATGTTATGATGATTCAGGAAACATTTGTTCGCTTTTGAATGTTTCCTGAATTAATTTTTGAATATGGAGATACATATGATTTCATTTGTAAAAGGAATTATTGAAGAAATAGAGACGGATCGTGTTATTATTGAAAATCAGGGAATCGGATATCAAATCTATATGCCTCAGTCAGATTTGGAAATCATGAAAAGTGGTGAAGACGTTAAGATATATACTTACCTTAGCGTTAAGGAAGATGCTATGCAATTATTTGGTTTTCTGACGAAAGAGGCACTTACCATTTACAAATTATTATTGGGTGTCAGCGGTGTGGGACCGAAGGGTGGTTTAGCAATTATTTCTACCTGCCCCGGAGATTCGCTACATATGGCTATTGTTTCTGGTGATGCTAAAGCAATTTCAAAAGCACCCGGGATTGGAAATAAGACAGCACAGAAAATTATTATTGAGTTAAAAGATAAAATTGACCTGGAAGAAATCATTGTCAATAGTACAGCTGAGAAGGATGCGGCAGGACCTGCATCACAAGTTCAAAAAGATGCCATAGAGGCCCTTGTTTCATTGGGATATTCTCAAAGTGCTGCCTTCCAGGCTGTAAAGAAAGTTAATATCGCGGACGATGCTGATGTGGAAGATGTATTAAAGTTGGCATTAAAAAATATCTTTTAAACTGGATTGAGGTAAACTATGACAAAAAGAATGATACAAACAGAGGCAACCACAGAAGACAAAATGCTGGAAAGTGGGTTACGACCTAGTCGTTTGAGCCAGTATGTAGGGCAGGAAAAAGTAAAAAATAACTTAAAAATATTTATTGAAGCAGCAAAATCCAGAGGGGAATCATTGGATCATGTTTTGTTTTACGGACCTCCTGGGTTAGGAAAAACAACATTAGCTACAATCATAGCTGAGGAAATGGGAGTTCATATTAAGACAACTTCCGGTCCTGCAATTGAGAAACCGGGGGAGATGGCAGCAATTTTAAACAATTTATCTCCGGGAGATGTGTTATTTATTGATGAAATTCATCGTCTGAATCGTCAGGTAGAAGAAGTCTTATACCCAGCTATGGAAGATTTTTCTATTGATATAATGATTGGGAAAGGACAGACTGCCCGATCCATTCGCTTAGATATTCCCAAATTTACTCTGGTCGGTGCCACTACAAGAGCCGGTTTATTAACAGCACCGCTAAGAGATCGTTTTGGTGTGATTAATAAGCTGGAATTTTACACCGTAGCGGAACTGAAACAAATCATTATTCGTTCCGCAGAAGTGCTGGGTGTTGAAATTGATTCTGCCGGAGCAGAGGAAATGGCACGACGTTCCCGCGGAACCCCTAGGCTTGCCAATCGTCTTTTGAAGAGAGTTCGTGATTTTGCCCAAGTGCGATATGACGGAAAAATCACTGAGCAGGTTGCAAAAACAGCTCTGGATTTATTGGAAGTCGATAAAATGGGACTAGATAAAGGAGATCGCAGTATTCTGGAAACTATTATCTACAAATTTACCGGTGGGCCGGTGGGATTGGATACATTGTCGGCGGCTTTGGGAGAGGATTCCGGAACGATTGAAGACTTTTATGAACCTTATCTGATTCAGAACGGATTGATTCAAAGAACACCGAAAGGAAGAATTGCAACGATGCTGGCTTACCAGCATCTAGGTGTTGAAAAAACAGAATAAAAATGATATGCTAATAACTAAGTAATTTTTAGAAAAGGAGAATGAAAAAAATGAGAAAAGTTTCAAAGAAAATGATTGCAGTAGCTCTTTCAGCAACGATGATTGTTGGATCTGCATTGCCTGCTTCCGCAGCCGTTAAAAACGGAACAGATGTTGTTGCTACAGGAAAGGCTTGGTCTGGATTTTCAATTTATACGCATGAAGACCATAAGAGCACAGAATCAAAAGCAAAGAAAAATATTTGCTGGTATCACAGTCTTTTAGATACAGGAAATATTTTAACAGATCAGCATTATGTAGGAGATAAGGTTACAGATGCTCAATTGAAAACATTAAATGATGCAATCAAAGCAGATAATAAGAAGAAGAACCAGAACAATCCTACAGTAACAAAGCATGCTGATACATGGGGTGTTCAGGATTCTCACAAATGTTTTGGTGAAAATGCATCTATTACAGCAAAATCCGGTACAGGATTTGATATGAACGTTGTAAGTACAGGATGGAGTGCTACATGGACTCCAATGGGAACTGTTGCAGCATCTAACCCTTGGGGTGTAACAGCAACTAAGATTATCAACGTTGATCGTGGACGTACATATAAAGTTTCTTTCAAGATTAAGAGTACATTAAAGAACGAGTTGGAAAAAGAAGTTGAACGTAAGGATAAGACTTATTACAATAATGGAACAGGAAAGTTCAACTATGTTAAGCACATCCATTTCAAACTGTTTGATGACACCGATAAAGATGGTGCTGCTTTAAAATTAAAAGGATTAAAGGCAACACAGGGTGGAAAGAATGTTAGCGAAACAAGCAAGAAATTATTAGCTGATTATGCGAACTTTATTAAATTAGACAGCAGCAATACTGCAGATGATGGATGGGTTAATGTTTCATTCAGCGTTAAGATTCCAAGTTCTTTAGCTACATACCAGAAGAAGAAAAAACAGGCTACTATTGGATTTAAATTTGCATTTGGTGCATTCTTAAAAGAATTCATCGATGAAAACAACATGTCAGGAACAATCTCTGTTAGAGATATGAAGTTCGTAGCTGCTAAGCAGGGACCTGTTGCACCAGCTAAAATCAAAACAAAGTCTGTTAAGAAGACTTCTTTCAAAGTTTCCTTCAAGAAAGCAACAGCTGCTAAGAAGTATGAAGTACAGTATGGTACAAAATACGATAAGGAAAAAGGAAAAGTTAAAGGCGGAAAGATTTTAAAAGCTACTAAGAAGAAAACTATTAAGATTAAGAAATTAAAGGCTGGAAAGAAATACTATGTTCGCGTTCGTAGCGTAAACGGAAAAGAAAAGAGTGACTGGTCTTTAGTTGCTAAAGTTAAAACTAAGAAATAATAAAATGCTTCAATAGAGATACAAGGAGAAAACAATGTCATCGAAAAATTATATCGATGTAATCATCGACGGAAAAATTTATAATATTGGCGGCTTTGAAAGCGAAGCCTATTTGCAGAAGGTAGCTTCCTATATCAATAATATGATTATGGAATTCAAACAAAATGAAGGTTATCGGATGCAGAAAATGGATATGCAGCGGATTCTTCTTGAAATTAATATTGCGAATGATTATTTTAAAGCAAAAAAACAGGCTGATTTATTAGAAAGTGATTTGGAAATCAAAGAAAAAGAAGTATATGATTTAAAACATGAACTGATTGTTTCCGATTCAAAAGCTGAAACAGCTCAAAAAGAGTTAAATGAAGCTTTAGAAAAAATCAACGCACTGGAAAAAGAAGTTGTAAAACTTCAGGCAAAAGTCAAAAAATAAAGTTATAGCGATCAGGCAGTTTTGTCTGGTCGCTTTATCTATGTAATGCAAAGGATTCGAGGATGAGTGATAAGATGAAAGTAGAATTATTAGCACCGGGAGGAAGTTATGAGAGTGTTCTGGCTGCATTGAATGCCGGAGCAGATGCAGTTTATACCGGCGGAGAAAAATTTGGTGCCAGAGCAAGTGCCGACAATTTGACAACGGAACAGTTAATTGATGCAATTCATTATGCTCATCTTCATCACAAAAAATTATATTTAACAATTAATACATTATTAAAAAACAAAGAATTGGAACAGGAATTATGTTCCTATTTGGAACCACTATATAAAGAAGGTTTGGATGCAGTTATCGTTCAGGATTTTGGTGTGATTTGTTTTCTCCGAAAATATTTCCCAAAACTTCCGATTCATGCAAGTACACAGATGACAATCTTTGGAAGCAGAACAGTGAATGAGTTGAAGCGGCTTGGTGTTTCTCGAATTGTCACCCCGAGAGAATTATCTCTCAAGGAAATCAGTGCGATTTATGAAAATACCGGCATGGAAATTGAAAGTTTTGTTCATGGTGCATTATGCTATTGTTATTCCGGTCAATGTCTTATGAGTAGTTTTATTGGCGGAAGAAGTGGTAACCGTGGACGTTGTGCACAACCATGTCGTATGGAATATGACTTAAAGTTAAATAATCAGACGATCAACGCCAAGAATGAAAAATATATTTTAAGTCCCAAGGATATCTGTACATTAAAAATTTTACCGGAAATCATTGAGTCCGGTGTTTATTCCTTAAAGATTGAGGGGCGTATGAAAAAGTTAGAATACATTACCGGTGTTGTAGAAATATACCGGAAATACCTGGATTTATACTTAAATAATCCTGATTCGTACAAAGTTTCTGAAGAAGACATCAATAAACTATTAAGTTTATTTAATCGAAACGGCTTTCATGAAAGCTATTATAAACAGCATAATGGAAGAAATATGATGTCTCTCAAAAAAGTGGCTTTTCGAGCAGAAAATGAAGAATATACCAATGAATTAAAAGAAAAATATTCCGGAAAGAAATTGAAAGAATCTATTGACATTTATGTGAACTGTAAGAAAAATGAACCAATATCCATTCAAACGAATCTTTCTGTTTTGGATGCACAAAATAATAGCGTAAAAAAGGAAATTGTGGTTTTTGGTGCGATTCCGGAATCGGCTCAAAAAAGGCCTTTGGATGAGGATACTGTGCGCAAACAGATTTCCAAATTAGGAAACACGGATTTTGTGGTGGGTACATTGGAAATTGACATGGATTCTGACATATTTTTACCGGTTAGTGAAATAAAAGAACTTCGTCGTTCGTTTATAAATCAGATTACCGAAAAAATGTTGGAAAAATTTCAACGATATGATAAAATTCAAAATCACAGCGAAAAAACGGTGGATGTTGTTCTCACTAAAAAGACTGGGACCAGTGCATTGGTATGGAACAGCAACCAGTTGAAACAGGTTCTTTCCTTGCAATGGATTGAAACCATCTATTTAGAAATGGTTCAGTTTCCGGAGAAAGAATTGATTCAATCCATTCAATTGATTAAAAATGCGTCAAAGAAAGCTTTTCTTGCGTTACCTTATGTCTTTCGTAAAAAAAACGAAAAAATACTCGATGCACAACTTATAGGCGTTCTCCATCAGGTGGACGGCGTTCTTGTACGAAATATAGAACAATATTTTTATCTGAAAGAAAAAAAGTATTTTTTAGATTATCGATTGGATTATAATGTATATCTGATGAATAATTATTCTGTGGAGTATTATGAATCCCTGGGAGTTTCTCAAACAGCTCCATTGGAATTAAATTACAAAGAGTTAAGACGCATGAATTTGTCGCAGAGCGAAATGATTCTTTATGGCAAAATACCGCTGATGGTTTCTGCCGGATGTGGATTAAAATCTTTGAATCAATGCCGACATCAAAATCAGCAATTTCAGTTGATTGACCGTAAAAACAATACTTTTACTGTTCAATGTGTATGCGATCATTGTTACAACCTGATGCTTAACTGCAAGGCGTTGTCTTTGTTGAAATATATTAAAGAAATTGAAACACTGAACTGTTCATCTTATCGATTTATTTTCACAACGGAAAGTGAAAAAGAAGTTGCAGAAATACTTGAGAAAGCAAGACGTAGCTTCAAGGAACATGAAATAGTCCGGGAAGATGATTCTACCACAAGGGGACATTTTCAGCGTGGTGTTTTATAACGAATGGAGAAAACTATGGAATTATTTGTTACTGTAATATCAAAATATTTGTTTGTTTTATTAATGTTATTTTATACTTGGGAATCTTTTAGTGCATTGCGACACAAACAGCCAGAGGATAAGGCAGGAATTTTTCAGAGACAGAACGCAGCCATATTTTTGACGTATCTGTTGGGAATTACGGTTGTATTTTTAAATCAGACAGATACTTCTGAACTCAATGTCATTATTTTAGGAGGAGTCCAGTTATGCTATCTGATTATTGTTCTGGGTGTGTTTCCGATTATTTATCCAAACATCAATAAAGCTATTTTGAGTAATATGTGCATGCTTTTGACAATTGGTTTTATTGTACTTGCCAGACTTGGAATGGAACGAAGCATTATGCAGTTCATGATTGTTTCGGTAATGACGATTTTTTCTTTGATGGTTCCTTTTTTTATGAGTCGCTTTGAATGGTGGAAAAATCTGACATGGGTGTATTGTTTTGTTGGAATCGGATTATTAGTGGCTGTAATTATTCTGGGACCGATGATTAATGGTGCCAGACTTTATATCACCATTGGCGGTGTTCGAATTCAGCCATCTGAATTTGTAAAGATTATATTTGTATTTTTTATTGCAGCGGTTTTAGGGGAAACTGCAAAATTGAAACAGGTGTTTATTTCTGCAATTTTTGCAGGATTATATGTAATTATCCTTGTGTTCTCCACAGATTTGGGAAGTGCCTTGATTTTCTTCACAATGTATCTGTTTATGGTCTATGTTGCTTCCAGAAAATCGATCTATTTGTTTTTAGGAGGCGGTGGAATGGCGGTGGCATCTTATATTGCCTACCATCTATTCGGACATGTTCAGGTCCGTGTGCAAGCATGGCAGAATCCACTGGCGGAAGAAACCGTTAATGGATCCAGTCATCAGGTGGCACAGTCCTTATTTGCATTAGGGAGCGGAGGATTATCCGGAACCGGTTTATATCAAGGGTTTCCAAAAAAAGTTCCTTTAGTAGAAAACGACTTTATTTTTTCCGCAATCGGGGAAGAATTCGGTGCAATTTTTGCCGGACTTTTAATTTTGGTCTGCCTAAGCTGCTTTATTGAATTTTTAGCCACAGGAATGGAGCAGGAAAGTACCTTTAATCGTCTTGTATGTGTAGGATTAGGGGTTGGATATGCAATTCAGGTGATCCTGACCGTTGGTGGTGCAATCAATATGATTCCATCTACCGGTGTTACTCTTCCGCTAATCAGTAGTGGTAGAAGTTCCATTGTCAGCACTCTGTTAGTTTTTTCCATTATTCAGGGGTTGGCTATTGTTGGAAGTAAGAAAAAGACACCAAAGCAACGTAAAAAAACAATGAAAGGAGAACGTTATGTCTCGACAGAATTACAAGAAAGATATTAAACAAAAGCGAAAAGAAGAAAGACGACTAAATAAACAAACTCTTGTAACTACGATTATTTTTTCCTCGATTTTCGTTTTTATGCTTGGATATTATGTGCATTTTGTTTTAAAAGATGCACCGACAGTGATATCCAGCTCTCAGAATGGTAGAATTAAAGAACAGGCTAAAAAGGTTGTTCGAGGAACAATTTATGCAAAAGATGGAGAAGAACTTGCCGTTACAGATACCAACGAAACGGATGATAATTTCGAGGATGATGTTCGTCGTTATCCATTCGGCAAGGTATTTGCGCAGGTAATAGGATATACTACAAAAGGCTTCACCGGTTTGGAAGACGTTTGTAATTATGATTTGGTGATGCCAAAGCAGAACGCAATCAAACAGATTGAGGATGATTTTTCGGGGAATGTTCTTCGCGGATGTAATATCTATACAACGCTGGATGTTGACTTACAGAAAACTGCATATAATGCTTTAGGAGATTTTAAAGGTGGAATCATTGCATTAGATCCGGATACCGGAGAGATTTTTGTTTCCGCATCAAAGCCATCCTACAATCCGGAATCTCTCGAAAAAAATTGGAAAAAATTAAACAAAAGCACAACAGCTCCGTTTATGAACCGTTCCACCCAGGGACGTTATATGGCCGGTTCCGTTTTTAAAATTGTTACTACATTAGCTTATATGAGGCAGAATGATCAATATAAAGATTTTCAATTTTCTTGTAGGGGTACAACGAATTTTGAAAACTTCAAACTTTCCTGCTATGGTGGATCCGCACACGGTTCCGAAAATTTGGAAGAAGCATTTGCAAATTCTTGTAATGGAGCATTTGCAACTATGGGATTGGAAATTAAGCCAAAATTATTTAATCAAACTGCTGAGGCGTTGTACTTTAATCAGGCATTGCCAATTGACGATTTAAAAACAAGTTCCACATCTTATGTTAAAAGCGGAAGCTTTGAACTGAATCCAAAATCAGAACAGTTCAATGATTATTATGTGGCAGAATCTAGTATTGGACAGCAGGATGTTTTGGTTTCTCCTGCACAAATGGTTTTAATTGCCTCTGCAATAGCCAATGATGGAGTATTAATGAAACCTCATTTAATTGCCAAAGTGGAAAGTTCAGATGGCGTGGTAGTAAAAGAATCTTCCGTGAAGGAAGAAAAAGAACTGATGACTTCCAAAGAAGCAAAGCAGTTGAAAAAATATATGGCCGCCGTATGTGAATACGGAACGGCAAAAATATTCGCAAATAGTGATTATAAGGCCTATGGAAAAACCGGTACTGCCGATTTGAACATGGCAGGAGATGGTAATGTAAACTCCTGGTTTGTAGGTTTTGCAAAGAAAGGAAAGAAAAAAATAGCAGTTGCTGTTGTACTGGAAAATATTCAGAATGACGACGGATCCGCAAAAGACTGCGCAAAAAAGGTATTTGATCGCTATCTTAATTAGTACAGCGACTTGCAATCGTTAAAGGATTTTTGTATACTTAATGTAATATAGCAAAGGGGTACTCCATGAATAGTGGAAGCACACGTTAGAACAGGAGGAATCGCTATGGAAAAAGCGGTTAGTTGTGGCGGTGTGGTTATATTTCGTGGCAAGATTTTACTGCTTTACAAGAATTGTCGGAACCGTTATGAAGGTTGGGTCTTACCAAAGGGAACAATGGAGGCCGGCGAATCTCAAGAGCAGACTGCTTTGAGGGAAGTACGAGAAGAAACTGGAGTCAGGGCGAAGATTATTGAGTATGTAGGAAAAAGTGAATATTCCTTTAACATTCCCAGGAATGTGGTCGAAAAAGAGGTACATTGGTATTTGATGTCTTCAGAAAACTATTTCAGTAAACCACAGCGAGAAGAATTTTTTCTTCATTCAGGATATTACAGGTATATTGAAGCAATTCATTTACTGAAATTTCCCAATGAAAAAATGATCTTAAAGAAAGCGTATCAAATGTATTTGAAAAGAAATAAGAATGATTCTGCGAAATAAGATTATTGTAAGACTGTTGCGTTTGTATTCGAAGCGCAACAGTCTTTACGTTCAAAACTATTCCGGTGATTCCCCCTGATAAGAATGCTTGAAACCAGGAGAACAGAAATGAATCAGATTCGGTACAATTATCAAAAAGTATTAGATATGAAGTTAAAACAAATCAAACAGGAAGGCAAAACTCCTCGCTTGCTTCTGCATGCCTGTTGTGCGCCTTGTAGCAGTTATGTTTTAGAATATTTATCCGAATACTTTATCATTGATGTTTATTACTATAATCCGAATATTTCATCAGAAGATGAGTATAAGTATCGCGCTTATGAATTGGTTCGTTTTGTGAAAGAAAAGGAATTTTCCAATCCTGTGAATGTCTTCATTGAAAAATATAATCCTGAAGAGTTTTATCAGGTTACCCATGGTCTCGAAGAATGTAAAGAAGGTGGAAAACGTTGCTTTGAATGTTACAAGCTTCGTTTGGAACAGACCGCAGAAAGAGCATTATCCGGAGGATATGATTATTTTACGACAACATTGTCCATTAGTCCTTTGAAGAATGCACAAAAATTAAATGAAATCGGTGCAGAATTGCAACATGACTATGGAGTTCATTATTTATATTCTGATTTCAAGAAAAAAGATGGATATAAGCGTTCCATCGAATTGTCGAAAGAATTTAATTTGTACCGACAACATTATTGCGGTTGTATCTTTTCAAAACGCAATACTGAGGTTTGTAAAATAAAATAGAATATGATATATTCTAGCATAGAAATCTTGTGAGAAAGGTTAAATAAATATGATTTGTCCTAAATGTGGGAAACCACTTCAAATGAATCAGTCCGTATGCCATTATTGCGGAACTAAAGTTTCACCAAACCAGAATAAAGGTTTAAGAA
>JAILRZ010000033.1 GCA_024697845.1 Eubacterium sp.
ATAAGATTTTTATGTTGATTTCAGAAACGGGGAATTATTCAGATGCGTCAAAATATGTCAATGAGCGAATACTGACTAGATACAATATACATAGTCAAAACTATTTTGAACTCGTTTGTAATGTTCTATCAGAAAAGCAAATAGATGTTGTTATTCCTATGGGCGATTTTGCCGCAGAATTTCTTAGCCTTCATAAAGAGGAATTATCAAAATTAACTCATTTCAAACTTCCATCCTATGATTCTTTTTTAAAAGGATATGATAAAAACCAATTAATGACATTATGCGCCGAAAAAGGGTATCCTCATCCTTATACAATTGACTTGTCCAAAACAACATTTGATAATCCATTAAACTTTAAAACGTTCCCGTATCCCGGAATATTAAAACCCAATTGTACTACAGGTGGTCGCGGAATGTGTATTATTAAAAGTTTTGATGAATTGTTGGAAAAATACCCACGGATTAGAGCTGAATATGGGGAATGTCATCTACAACAGTTTATCCGTGAAGGTGGTAGTCAAGTTAAGGTTCAGTTATATTTGAATGAAGAAGGAGAATTACTCTATTCGTCTGTAATGGAGAAAAAAAGATGGTATCCAATAAAAGGCGGTTCAAGTTGTTGCTCTGTGACAATCAATAATCCTGATATAGTGAATATTTGCCATAGTATTTTGAAAGATATAAAATGGGTGGGTTTTGCAGATTTTGATACAATAGGGAATCCTGATACGGGAGAATTAATGATAATGGAGATTAACCCGAGGATTCCGGCCTGCATAGGGGCTGCAGTAAATGCGGGAATAGATTGGGGGCGAATTATTGTTGATGATGCACTCGGAAAGCCGTTAAAGACATATTCTTTTAAAGAAGGTGTCGTATTCCGCCACCTTGGTTTTGACTTTTTATGGTTTATCAAGTCTACTAAACGTTTTAAGGCCAAACCGTCATGGTTCATTTTTTGGGGTAGAAATGTTTATTATCAAGATTTTCATTTTTGGGATCAGAAACCTTTTTGGGTAGGGACGTATCATAATATTAAAAAATTACTAAATCCGGAGTTTGTGAAGGCAAAATCTGGATCAAATTAAACAAACAAATCTTGATTTTGAATTATGAATATACTGACATTTGACCTCGAAGAGTGGTATTTGGAAAAAATATTACATGGTGGAAGAGATGAAAAATATAAACTATTAGAAGATTCTTTAGACAGGCTGCTAGTAGATTTGAAAAAAAATGATGCCCATGCTACTTTCTTTTGTTTGGGGAAGATGGCATCGGAGTATCCAGATGTCATACGTAAGATAGCTGATGAAGGTCATGATATAGGTTGCCACTCTAATACCCATAAGTGGTTAACAACACTGAATGAGGTTGACTTGAAAAAGGATACACATGCAGCTATTACTGCCTTGGAGATGGTATGGGGTAAGAAGGTCAAGAGTTATAGGGCGCCAGCTTTTTCTATCACGCCAAACAACCCCCATGTAATAGAAACCCTTGGGGAATGTGGGATAGAACTGGACTCTTCTATTTTTCCTACAACTCGTGATTTTGGGGGATATCCTTCATTTGGCGATGATACCCCTTGCCGTATTGTTAAAGGAAGTTCAATGTTGAAAGAATTACCCATTACAATTATGAGTTTTATGGGTAAAAAAATAGCTTTTTCTGGAGGTGGATATTTCCGTCTATTACCTTATTGGCTTATTAAAAGGGAGATGAAGAAGCGTGAATATAATATATGCTATTTTCATCTATCAGACTTGATTCCAGAACAAAAGAGACTAATGACGAAGGAACAATATGAGGACTACTTCAAAGAGCCGGGAACTTTGAAGAATAGGCTTACTCGCTATGTTAAGAGTAATATTGGTTCTGGCGATTCTTTTGTGAAACTTGAAAGGCTAATGAAGGATTTCAAGTTTATGTCAGTTGATGAGGCAGAAAAAGTAATTGATTGGGATAATACAAGAATAGTAAAGGTATAATTTGCAGTATATATGTATAAAAATATTTTTAAGAG
>JAILRZ010000056.1 GCA_024697845.1 Eubacterium sp.
TCAATGTACCTTTTTTCGATAATGTATACTTTACCGGATTCTTTGTCGCTGCATAGGTACTTGTCTGTCCAAAACATCCTACACACACACCTAATGCCATTGTTAATATCATTGCTTTTGTTAATCTGTTTAATCTCATAATAATTCTCCTTTTCAATTCCGCGGTAACCGCGCTGTTTTCGTTTGTTCTATAACTAAAACGATGATATTTAAAAAATTATTTCATTTAAGATTAAATTTTTATATTTTTTCTAGATGTTATTCTGAAAAGTCCCGTGATTTTTCTAAAAATTCTAAAAGACCTTTACATCCTGCAACAATATCTTCATAAGTCTGATCAAAGTTTCCAGTGTACCAGGGATCGGCAATATCTCGTATGCTATTTGTAACATCCAAAAGTTTATACACCTTCTTTTCCGAATCAAAGCCAACCATTCGATTGATGTTTCTCATATTAGCACTGTCCATACCAATCAGATAATCGTATTCTTCATAGTCTTTTTTTGTCAACTGGATTGCACGATGGTCCCCGCACGGAACACCTACTTCCGCCAGTTTTCTTCTCGTCCCATAGTGCACACCATTCCCGATTTCTTCCGTACTAGTGGCCGCAGAATCAATATAGAAGGAATCGGCAATGCCACGTTCCTCAACCATATTTTGTAAAACATATTGTGCCATCGGCGAACGACAAATGTTGCCGTGGCAGATGAATAGTATTTTTATCATTGCTTTTTATATCTCCTTATAATTTCTCAAACCCTTATAAATAGGGTGTTTGTTGGGTATCGCCATTGTTTTGTAATAGACCAGATTTTCTTAAACAAGCTTAAATTTTATTATAAGATGCATAACTCTGCAACGTGACATAAGCATGAAGCACAGCGAAATGCGTATGGAAGCACGACAAACTGAATTTTTCACCTATTATGCTCTTTTTCTTAATATAGGTGGATTCCTCATACAGTTAAGATTTGATTTTCCCACCTATCTTACGCCTTTTCCCACTATAGGTGGATTCCTCACACAATTCAGATTTGATTTTCCCACCTATTTTACATTTTTTTTAAAAAAAGATGTATTTCCACTAGACTACTAATAGTAACACGATGACAAAAACAATAAACACTATAAAAATTTCCAACATCACGCAAAAAAATACATTATTTTTATTATAAATAATTCAATATTTCTTCCAACCTATCAACGATAATTCCCGGCCTATATTTAATCAGGTTAGGATTTCCATATGAAAAACTCCCCTGTCGCACCCAAATTGTGTTCATCCCCAACATTGCAGCCGGTTCAATATCATTATCTAATCTGTCGCCAATCATATACGACTCTTCAGGCATACATCCTGCTTCAGCTAGTGCCAGTTTAAAAATATGTAAGTCTGGTTTACTTACTCCTGCTTCAGCCGAGGAAATAATAGCATCAAAATAATCCCTTATTCCGTATTCTGATAATCTCTGTTCCGTTCCTAATTTCTGATTTGCAATAATCCCTAAATGATATTTCTTTTTCAATATTTCCAAAACTTTTGGAGTTTCGGCATACAATTTTTCTAAGTGACACGGCCACTTGATTGTCTCTAACCCAAACTCCTTTGCCACATCTTTATAAGGCAGACGATTCTCCTTTGAAAGTTCTATCATTCTCTTTTCCAAAACATCTCTTGTAGGAGCGTTTTGCTGTTTTAATAATTCCTGTGTTCTATATTGTGCACAATCACTTTCATCAATTAATGTGGAACCCAAGTCAAAAAATAGCCATTTAATCTCTTGATTCATTTGTTTCAATCTCCCAATTATTTAGCCTTCCAAATTCTTTCAATAATTACTCTATCTCTCTCCCATAAGTCAGCCGGTAATTCGCCCACGCCATAAAACTTCAGGCCATCAACTTCACCCTCTTGATTTTTCAGAGTACCCTCGTACGAATCGCAAAAATAATTGATATCCACAGCATACACTTCATCACCATTTGGATATATAAAATGACATTGCTCTCCGGCTTCCACATTAATAAGCTGTAATTCTTTTGCAATTAATCCTGTTTCTTCAAATAATTCACGCTTAGCAGCCTCTTCTGGAGTTTCACCCAGTTCCATGCTTCCACCTGGCACACAATATGTGCCGTCATCCGTTCTTTTTTCCAGAAGAACTCTTCCTTGAGCATCAAAAAGAAACACATCTGCGGCAACCATCTGCAAAGGCCTGTGACCAACACCCTCTATTTTTCTTAAATCTAATATATATCCCATTTCTTACCTCAATCCATTTGCGAAAACCCAAGAATAGAACTTTTCTTTCGCCGGCTTCTCATATTCATAATCTAATTTAGATTCTTTTGTATCAATGATCTCTATTGCTTCTTTTAACACATCATCAATTGTTTTTCCTGCAAC
>JAILRZ010000106.1 GCA_024697845.1 Eubacterium sp.
GGTCGCCCGTTAAAGAATCGTGTCAATATTGTTTTAAGTAGAAATACGAACTACCAAAAGGATGGCGGTATCGTTGTTCATTCCGTAGAAGAATTGATGGAAGAGCTTAAAAAATATACGGATAAAGAAGTGTATTGCATCGGCGGTGAAAGTATTTATGAAATGCTTTTGCCATATTGTGATACCGCGCATGTGACAAAAATCGATTATGCGTATCGGGCAGATGCGTATTTTCCAAATCTGGATGAAATGCCAGAGTGGAAGATCACTCAGGACAGTGAGGAACAGACCTATTTTGATCTGGAATATCATTTCCTCAAATATGAAAGAGTAAAATAAGAAGTTAGGTTAGGCAATAAAAATGAAAAAAGCAGTTATATTTGATGTGGATGGAACACTTTGGGATGCATTGTCGGTCATTACCGATTCCTGGAATTTGACAGCTAGTCGATTTCCTGATGTGAAAACCGTCTTAACACCACAAGCTGTGGAACCATACATGGGACAGACTATGGATAAATTCGCAGCACTTTTCCCGGAACTTTCTCCATCTAGAGCAGTGGAAATCCTGGAGGATTGTTGCAAAGAGGAGATTACTTATTTGGAGACTCATCCAGGAAAGTTATATCCGGGAATGCGTCAGACCATAGAAGAATTAGCCGCAAAATACGAATTGTATATTGTAAGTAATTGTCAGGATGGGTATATTCAAAGCCTTTTAAAATCCTGCGATTTGGAAGAATATTTTACGGATTTTGAGTGCTTTGGACGTACCGGGCAGCCTAAGGATCGCAATATTTCTATTTTGATGCAGCGATGTGATATTGATAAGGCAATCTATATCGGTGATACCAAAACAGATCAAGAGGCTGCAGAAAAGGTTGGCATTCCGTTTATTTTTGCGAAGTATGGAATGGGTGAAACGGAATATTCCAGATTCGCGGTAAATAGTGCAGATGAGATTCCGGCAGAGATTCGCCGCACTAAGTATTTTGAATTATAAAATAGATAATAGGGAAGTGGTTTTATGAAACAGATAACATCAGAAATGGAAGCGATTGAAGCATTTTTGGATGCGGATACTTATGAGGATAAATATAATCTACTGGGAATGATTAAAGAATTTGCCAATGATCATGTGATTAATACTTTGGCAGCATCCATGGATGTGGTCATTCCTGATGGTGATGTGGAAGAGCGATTTGATGAATTGCGCAATGTGATTTCCACACATAGGCGTTTTGAGGTGACTCGGAGACGATAAGATAGAATTTTTTGACAAAAAATGAATATAACTATAATAATAGCTTTGTTTTTTTACAAGTACCAGAGTGTTCATGTTCGAAGATGAATACTCTGGTACTTGATTTTTTGAAAAAAATGTATGTATAATGAAAATCATTTTATTAATAACAATGATTATTAGAGGAGAAGGTTTCAATGAAAGAGAAAAAGTTTCGCAATTTTGCCATTATCTGGGGTGGGCAATTCTTTTCCATTCTTGGTTCTGGTATTTCTGCATTTGGTTTGTCAGTTTGGATTTTTTATAAAACTGGAGCGGCAACACCTTTTGCATTATCGTTTTTGTGTAATATTTTGCCAGGAATAATCTTTGCACCAGTGGCAGGATCTTGGGCCGATCGAAAGAATCGAAAATCTATCATGATGATTTCAGATTCCCTGGATGCGTGTTTGAAGATGTTGATGGCAGTCTTGTTATTTACCGACAACATGCAGGTGTGGATGGTATATCCAATTCTGTTTTTCTCTTCCATGTTTTCGACATTCCAAGGGCCTGCTTACAGTGCAAGTATTCCCATGCTGGTGTCGGAAGAATTGTTGTCTCGTGCAAATGGAATGATTCAGTTATCTCAGGCAGCGCAAAATATGATTGCACCACTTTTAGCGGGAATTCTTTATCCACTGATTGGGTTAAAGGGTCTTTTAATCGTTGATTTTTGCACCTATTCCTTCGGAATTCTAACGGTGGCATTTGTAAAGATTCCGCAGGAGATAGCAGAAGCGACAGAAGCGTCTGGTATGGGATTAATCTTAAAAGATTTTTCCGCAAGCTGGAAGATTTTGCTGGATAGAAAAGGATTTATTCAAATTGTATTTGTCTTTTCATTTTTGAATTTCCTGGCAAACATTTCTATGATTTTACTTGGACCAATTATTTTAAGTAATTATGATTCTGCTATCTATGGAACGGTACAGACCATTTATGCAGTTTCTATGTTGGTGGGAGGATTTCTTGCCAGTGTAATTCCAGATGCTAAGAATCGAGAAGCAAGAATGTTTGCAGCGTTAAGCTTATCAGGTTTAGGTTTATTCGTATCAGGAATGTCACCAAATTGGATTGTGATTTCCGGAGGAATGTTTATTTTCTTCTTTCTGGTACCGTATGCCAATACATTGTTTTCCACCAGCGTTCAGACTCAGTTTGATCCAACTACATTAGGAAGAGTTGGAGCACTTTTGTCTGCAATCTTAAAACTGGCGTCACCCTTTGCCTGCATTATGGCAGGACCATTGATTGATTATGTCT
>JAILRZ010000119.1 GCA_024697845.1 Eubacterium sp.
CCGGAGGAAGTTGGTATGGAATGCTTATTCCATGGCTCATAAGCCAGTGCGGAAGCAAAACGCAGCAGGATACAAATGTTGCAGAAATTCAATCTTTGAAACTTACATCAGGTAACAAATTAGCGCTTTCAATTGATACCACAAACTATGTAATGACAATAGCACTTCAAAATTCGGATGGAACAGTATTGGATGAAAAATCTATTGATTTTCCACTTGAAAGTGTTGTTGTTAGTGGTTTGTATGATGCCGAAAATAAGCAAGTTGTTTTAACACTACAAAATGGAAGTGAAATTCGATTTTCTGTTTCTGATCTTGTTAATGGTCTTGTGTCAGAAGACCAATTGACCGAAGGATTAGATGAGAAGGTTGACAAAGTAACAGGCAAGGGACTATCTACGAATGATTTTACAAATGAATTAAAGATTAAGCTTGATGGCATTGATCTAACGAATTATGTGACAAATACTGATTATCCTGCAAATAATAGTTCTACCGGTGGTGTCGTTAAATACGGAAATAAAATTTACGGAATCCAAAATGTATCAAACGGTGTAATTGGTATCGTTCCTGCTACTGATGCAGAAATTGAAGCTCAAAGTACAAATTGGAGAGTTTTGACACCGAAAATGCTATCAAAGGCCATCAAGGAAGGTCTAACCAATAATTCAATTACATTAACATCGGCAGAAAAACAAGCAGCAAGAGATTGGATTGATGCGGATGGTGGAACATGGGAAAAACTTGTTGATAAAACTTTAGAATCAAATTCTACTATTGCACTTAATTTTTCTGATTTCAATTTTAACGGGCAGTATAAAAAAATAAAAGTTCAAATCAGAGGGCAAATGCAAACAGCAAATTCCAACATTTCATTTTATAGAATGAATAATTCCAGTGCATATCAAGTATTTGGTCAAGTTGGAATGACGACCGATGCATTGTATGAATTTGATTTATCGGAAAGTCCCTATTTGCAACCTCCCGCAATAAGAGATAGTTCAGTTGAGTTAAAAGTTTTTAATGTATCAAGTAATTCATGGCAACAATTTTTTTATGGGAAAGCACCAGTAAACCAAAAAATGAATGAAACTTACGAATTGAAAGTATTAGGATCTTCAAACTTTTTGGCAAACACAAGAGTTGTCGTGTGGGGAATAAAATAATAATTAAAAGAAAAGGAGAAAAGATTATGCAGCAGTACAAATTAAAAATGACATTATATTCAGAAAAAGGAGCACTAACAAGCGAAACAATGGTTCGTTATTGTGATTCGCACGAGCAGGCAAAGGACTTATATGATGAATTTGAAAAAATGAAATATGAAGGTGGGTTGAAAATGTACAAGGTAGAATTGTACGTTTCGGCTTACAAAAAAATCACAGACATAGACGCATTCTTTGCACAGTTCGAAGCTTAGGAAGTGGGTGATTATATGAAAGATATTGTTTGTACAATCACAGGGATTGCAGGAAGCATCGTGGCAGGATTATTTGGAGGATGGACAAGCGCAATGACAACATTACTTATCTTTATGTCCATAGATTACATCAGTGGATTGGCAGTAGCAGGAGTATTCAAGAAGAGTAGTAAGACCGATAATGGAGCATTGGAGAGCAGAGCCGGATGGAAAGGCTTATGCAAAAAATGTATGATTATGGTCTTCGTCCTGATCGGGCACCGTTTAGATGTTGAATTAGGCTTTGATTACATAAAAAATGCGGTCTGCATCGGGTTTATGGCGAATGAATTAATCTCAATTGTTGAGAATGCAGGACTTATGGGAATTCCTATTCCAGGAGTAATCAAGAATGGAATTGACATCTTGAAAGAAAAATCAGAAGTGGAGGAATAGAAATGGATTTTGGTGAAGCGTTAAAATTATTGAAGAGTGGTCATAAGATGACAAGAATCGGTTGGAACGGAAAAGGAATGTTTGTGGTATATCAGAAAGGATATCCAGAAGGTATTCCATGTAATAAGCAGACAGCTGAAGCGTGGGGAATGCAGGAAGGAGAATTGTTTAAGTGCAATCCCTATTTGCAGATCAGATGTGTGGATGGTTCACATTCTATGTGGGTACCATCAATTAACGATGTGTTAGCGGAAGATTGGATGTTTGCAGAATAGGAGGTTACTATGAAAATAAACGTTCATGCAGGACATAACCCGGATGGAAAGATAGCCTGCGGTGCTTCAGGATTCCTGAAGGAGTCTACTGAAGCCCGAAAAGTGAAGAAGTATTTAATAAAGTATTTGAAAGCGGCAGGTCACACAGTCTACGATTGTACGTGCGATAATGGAACTTCACAGGTGGATGTTCTAAATCGCATTGTTCAGAAGTGTAATGCTCATACAGTTGATTTAGATGTAAGCTTGCATTTGAATAGTGGAAGAAATGATAAAAGTGGTGACGGAAAGACCGGGGGTGTAGAAGTCCTAGTATATTCCAACGAAGGAAAGATTTCTGCTGTAGCCTCAAATGTTTGTAATGAAGTTTCGAAGTTAGGCTATACCAACAGAGGAGTGAAAGAGAATAAGGGACTGTATGTATTAAACTCAACGAAAGCTCCGGCGATGTTGGTTGAATGTGCCTTTGTTGACGATAAGGACGATGCGAAGTTGTGGAATGCAAAGAAGATGGCCAGAGCTATTGCTGTTGGAATTCTGAATACATACGCACCGGAAACATATTTCACAAAAAAGAAAGTGTCATTATTCAATTCTAAAGGAAAAAAGAATGGGAAAATCAAAACAAAAGGAACAATGCTTGTAATTAATCAATTTAAGTTTGCAAATGGAATGTTCCTGGGAAAGATTAAAGGAACAAAGAGCTGGGTGAGAATTTCAAAACTAACGTGATAAGAAAAGGTGGTTGTTGCATTTTTTGCAACAGCCACCTTTTTTGTTGAAAACAGAAAACGTGTGATATCCGTGTGATATTTCGTGTGATATTTTATAAAAAATTAGTCAATTCATACTATTATTTGCATATATGAAAAGTCGAGAAAGCCTTTATATATGGGAAGTGCGATAAATAAAGGGATTGAGAGAAAATTGTGTTAAACGGTTCGATTCCCATCTAGTCCACTCGAGAATCTCTTTATTTAAAGGGATTCTTTTTTTGTATAGGGCAAGGCCCTGTTTATTATTGCGAAGTTTTTTGTGTAGAAAAAACGGAGCTTTAATAAACAAATAAACCACCGGCT
>JAILRZ010000124.1 GCA_024697845.1 Eubacterium sp.
TGAATGGTCCACCCATATCGATTGCCATCATTGCCGCAAGGATAAATCCTAACAGCAAGCCTAAATTATGTTCATTCAACCAGGTCAGACCATCAGATAATCCGTTATTCAAAATTCCCATAAACGGATTCACTGCACACATCATAACACCAACAATTCCAAGTCCTGCTAGTGGATAAATCAGCACCGGCTTAATTCCTTCCAATGCATCCGGAAGTTTGTTACAAAGCTTCATTACCATCTTCATAAGCCATCCGGCTAAGAAACCTGCCAGTAACGCTCCTAAGAATCCGGATGGAATCAAGTCATCCCCTTGAATTTTTTCAAAGGTAGAACCATATTTTGCAAGAAATCCACCAATCACACCAACCAGGAAGCCTGGACGGTCAGCGATGGACATTGCAATGAATCCGGCAAGAACAGGAAGCATAATGCCAAAGGCTTCTCCTCCTAATCCTTTAAGCCACGCTGAGACTGCTGTTCCGGTTCCAAAGTTTCCATCCATTTTAACTCCGGCAATGGTATCAATCAAAAATGCAATTGCAATAAAAATACCACCGGCGACAACGAACGGAAGCATATGAGAAACACCGTTCATCAGATGTTTATAAAGTTTCCGTCCCAAGCTATCTCCATCCTCTGAAACCGCGGATGAAGTATCTGTTTTTTCAGCTTTGAATTTTGGAACCTCTCCACTTAAGATTGTATTAATTAATTCTTCCGGTTTATGAATTCCGTCAGCAACCTTAGTGGATAATACCGGCTTTCCATTAAAGCGAGCGGTTTCTACGCTCTTATCTGCTGCGATGATAATTCCCTGACAATTTGCAATGTCATCTTCCGTCAAGACATTTTTCGCCCCACCGGAACCATTGGTTTCCACTTTAATACTGACACCCATTTTTTCTCCGGCCTTTGCCAATGCTTCCGCAGCCATATAGGTATGAGCAATTCCTGTCGGACATGCAGTTACTGCAAGAACCTGATATCCCTTTGTACTTTCGATTGGTTCAGCAGTCTCTTCCGGGAATTTTTCTGTTTCCTTTGCATCAATCAACGCTAAAAATTCCTCCGGTGTTTCCGCATTCTTCAAACTATCCGTAAATGTTTCATCCATCAGAAGCTGCATCATTCGTGCAAGGACTTCCAAATGAACATCGCCGTCTGTAGTGGCAGCAATCATAAATATCAGTTTACAGTCAGCTCCATCCGGTGCATCATAATCCACTCCACCGGGAACCGTAATCGCACTAAGTGCCGGAGCTTTTACTGCTTCGCTCTTTGCATGAGGAATAGCAACTTCCATTCCGATTGCCGTTGTTCCCAAATCTTCTCGTGCAAGAATTCCTTCTTCATATTTAGCCCGATCCAGCAAATTTCCACACTGATCATGCAATTCAATCAGAATATCAATTGCATCTCTTTTACTTTCCGGTGCAACACCTAGACGAATTGCATCAGCTTTTAATAAATCTGTAATACGCATAATTTCCCTCCTTACTTAAAAATTTTCAGTAACTCCTCTATCTTCTCTTTGGTGGCAAGGCCCGGAAGAAACGCTGTTGCATTCCCACAAACACTGCCTAAAGTTAATGCATAAGGGTAGCTTTTGGTTTTCTCATAACCGGCAACAAATCCTGCTACCATAGAATCGCCGGATCCCACTGTGTTGATAACCGGTTGATTAATTACACCGGCCTCATGAATATTTCCGTTCTCATCGACCAAAATTGCTCCCTCTCCTCCAAGAGAGATTAGAACATTTCTGGCTCCCAGTTTTTGTAATTCCTTTGCATAATGAATAGTGTCTTCCTTTGTTTTTACATCCACCTCAAAAATTTCCGATAGTTCCTGACGATTTGGCTTTATAAGAAATGGTCCGTACTTTAAAGAATTAACCAGAAGTTTTTTGGTGGCATCCACCACAATTCTTAAATCTCTGTGCTGAAGTTTTTCCAGCATTCTTTCATAAACATCATCCGGCAGGGTATTTGGAATACTACCGGCAAGTATCAACGTGTCGCCATCCCGGATATTATCCAGTTTCCCCATTAACGCATCCAATTCGTCTTCTTCAATATCAGGACCCTGACCGTTAATTTCTGTTTCTTCTCCAGCTTTGATTTTGACATTGATTCTGGAAACTCCATTCCTCAAACGAATAAAATCCGTGGTAATGTGACTGTTGGCAATTCCTTTATCAATGGCATCGCCGGTAAATCCGGCAACAAATCCTAATGCCGTAGAGTTTAATTCCAATTCTGCCAGAACACAGGATACATTGATACCTTTTCCACCGAAGTAATATTCTTCTCCAATGGTACGGTTGGTAATTCCCATTACCAGTTGGTCCATCTTGACAATGTAGTCGATGGATGGGTTTAGCGTTACCGTGTAAATCATTGAGACACCTCCTTATCTTTAATTTTATTTCACAATTTTAATTACCGTTTCCTGACTGTATTTCGGATTCGGCAGAGAATCCGTAATGATACAACATTGATTAAGTTCTTTAAAAGTTTTTGCATAAACCTTTTTAAATTTTGAATGGTCTGCCAGAACAAAAACCATATTACTCTGATTAACAGCAGTTTCCTTCAGGAGCCCTTCATCAATATCCGGTGTGGTATATCCAGCTTTCAGGTCAATTCCGTTAGTTCCAAGAAACGCCTTGGAAAAGTTGAATTTTGCCAGATTCGCAATTGCTTCCACTCCAACAATTGCTTCCGTCATACTCTTAATCTTTCCTCCAATAATATAGACATTCAGACCCTTTTCTAACAGTTTTCGGGCATGGGTAATCCCGTTTGTTACATAGGTCGCATTGTTTTTCTCAATAAAGTCAATCATTCTGGAAGTGGTGGTTCCGGCATCAATGAACACAAAATCATCATCACCAATCAGTGTTGCTGCATACTTTCCAATAGCAGTTTTTTCTTTATTCATTAATGATTCTTTCACACGGATCGTTTCCTCTGAAAACCGTCCTGTTATTTCAACCTTTGTGGCTCCTCCGAAAAATTTCTTAATTTTTCCCAATTCGTCCAGAGCTGTCAGGTCTCGTCTTATGGTTGATTCAGAAGTATCCAGTTTTTTTGATAATTCCGCAACGGTAACCGTTCCTTTCTCATTGACAATTTCTTGTATTTTCGCATATCTTTCGTGACTTAACATCCTTATTCTCTCCATTTTGATTAAATTTGATTAAGCTTCCCCAAAAAAATCATAAATAATCATTCGACACTTTCATTATGACAGCATTTCAGCCAAAGTCAAGCATAAATAAGCATAAATAACCACAAGAAAGGGGGTGTTTTTTTATTTTTGTTCCTTTTTTTTAGAAAAAACGATACAATTCTCTCTCTTTTTCCCCTCTATAACGCAACTTTCAATTCACTTTTTTTGCGTCTCCTTTTTCCTTTACTCTTATACTGTTTTATTGTAAAATAAGAAGTAATTATGGGAAAAATTTCCCTTCGAAATGGAGGTACCTATGAAAACGGTTGATGTTGTGGTTCCATGCTATAATGAAGAAGCGATGCTTCAGATGTTTTACACGGAATCAAAGAAGATTTTTACAAACATTACCGGCTATGAATTTTCCTACATTTTTGTCAATGACGGAAGTTCTGATAACACCCTTCTGTTGTTGCTGAAACTCAGTGAAGAACACGATGACGTTAAGTATATTTCTTTTTCCAGAAACTTCGGGAAAGAAGCGGCAATGTACGCAGGTCTCTGTAACGCTTCTGCCGACTACGTGATTGTAATGGATGCTGATTTACAACATCCTCCTGCACTGGTTCCTCAAATGATTCAGGAAATTGAAAAGGGCTACGATTGCTGTGCCGGAATGAGAAAAAGCCGCAAGGGCGAATC
The DNA here is from genome assembly GCA_024697845.1 of Eubacterium sp. GTDB lineage: Bacteria > Bacillota > Clostridia > Lachnospirales > Lachnospiraceae > Eubacterium_G. Next base: position 3,880 of record JAILRZ010000124.1, read on the forward strand.
AAAAATCAAAAGTGCCTTCTCCGCACTTTTTTATAAATTAAACAATCGATTCACCAGCGTTCATTTACAGCAGAATGCTGTTGATTTTCGAATCATGTCAAAACAGATGGTGAATAACATCGTAAGACTCGGCGAAGTTCAAAGATTTTCCAAAGGGATTTTTTCCTGGGTTGGTTTCAAAACCGCTTGGCTTCCTTTTGAAAATGTAGAACGTCCTGCCGGAGAAACCAAGTGGAGTTTTCGAAAATTGCTTCGGTATGCAATTACCGGAATTACATCGTTTTCCGTTGCTCCTCTCACATTCCTGACAGGTCTGGGACTGGCGATTTCATCTCTTTCTTTTTTTCTGATTATTGTTACGTTAATCAGAAAGCTATTTTTTGGAATTGATGTGTCCGGTTTTGCTTCTCTGTTTATTGCAGTATTGTTCCTTGGCGGGATTGTTGAATTTTCCATCGGTGTCCTGGGGGAATACATTGCAAACATCTATATGGAGACGAAAGACCGTCCAATTTACATTATTCAGGATTCCAATATTACCGATTATAAATAATGTAAAAGGAGCGTATTATGTCACATCAGAATAAACAGATCCTTCGTCTTCTTGATTTTTTCAGAAATCTGTTGTTTCGTTTTTTTAAGAACGAAAAAATGCGAACAGTAATTACGAAGTTTACCAGCTACGAAGTAGTCAGTTATCTTTTTTTCGGTGTTCTGACGACACTGGTAGATGCCGGAATTTACTATGCGCTGATTTATAATCATGCAGATGAAGTGATTTCAAATATTATTTCATCCACCTGTGCAATTCTCTTTGCATACTTTACCAATCGCCGTTGGGTTTTTGAAAGTCATGCAAGTACTGCTGAAGAAACACTAACCGAATTAATCAAATTTTTTGAAGCGAGAATTGCGACTTTGGTGTTATCAACCATTATTATATGGATTTTCAAATTACTTCATTGGAATCCTTATATTGGAAAAATTATCGCAATGGTGCTGACCGTTGTATTAAATTATATTTTTAGTAAAGTATTTATTTTTACTAGCAAGAAAGGAAACAAAAAAAATGCAGAACATCATAAACAAGTTCAAAAAGAATTGTAAGGAACATACTTTTCATCTGATTGCCTTCGCCATTCCGGTGTTAGCAATGTTAGTTGTATACTATTTTAAGGACATTGCTCCTTTTGGAGATCAGATGTATCTTCGAAGCGACTGTTTCCATCAGTACGCACCATTCTTACAGGTTCTTCAGGATAAACTCAGGAACTTTGGCAACTTCTATTACAGTTGGGAATTTGGCGGTGGAATGAACTATTGGGGTTTGGCAGCTTACTATGTTGCAAGTCCATTCAATCTGCTCACCTTGATTTGGCCTTGGGAAATTGCTGATTTTGTCAGTTTTTCCATCGTATTAAAAATGGGATTAGCCGGATACTTTACTTCATACTATTTGGAAAAACACTTTCAGAAAAAATCTATTTTAACTACTGTTTTCGGTTGTGCCTATGCATTATCTTCTTATTTTGCAGCGTATAGCTGGAACATTATGTGGTTAGATTGTTTATGGTTACTTCCACTGATTATTCTTGGCTTGGAACGCTTAGTTGCCGAAAAGAAATGTAAGATGTATGCCATCACCTTAGGAGTTGCATTATTCTCCAATTACTACATTGGATTTATGCTTTGTATTTTCAGTGTTATCTATTTTATTTTCTTGTTCTTCACTCATACCTTTGATGCAAACGACAAGAAAAAAGATATTCTGATTACAATCAAGAACTACTCTGTATATTCATTAATTGCCGGTGGTATTTCCGCGGTAATGAGTATTCCTGCATATATGGCATTAATGAATACTGTTTCCGCAGAATCAGACTGGCGAGAACTCAAGGAATATTTTTCTGTATTCTATGTATTCCTGCGCTCTCTGTTGGTAACCCCGATTGCGGAATTAAAGAATTATCCGGATCCAAATGTCTATTGTACAGTGGCTGCATTTTTCTTGATTCCACTGTTCTGTATTTGCAAGAATATCAATGTAAAAGAACGAATCGGAAAAACATTCATTGCTGTATTCTTACTGCTCAGCATGTGCTTTAACCTACCAACCTATGTTTGGCACGGTTTCCATTATCCAAACAGTTTGTCAGCGCGTTTTTCATTCTTATACATCTTTATGATTGTCGTAATGTGTTACGAAGCAGCAATGCATATCCGTTCCTACAAAACAAAACACATTGTAGGTTCAGCTGTGGGTGCATCTGCACTTATTCTTTTATGCAAACAGCTTTATATCCAGCCGGATTTCCTAAAGGAACTCTACTCTGAATCAACAACATCTGAAGGGCTTTATATCCGTATGGTCTATGGCAGTATTGCCTTTATTTTCATTTATGTAGTACTTGCCTGCTGGTATCGCAAAAAACCGGAATTAAAGGGATTTATTGCATATATTATGGTAATCACAGTTTTTATGGAATTAACCTACAATCTGGCATGTACCACGATTGTCAGCACCCAGCCGGAAAAAGCATATTATCAGTCTGTGGTAACTTATGATGAGTTAAATAAAATTGCCAAGAAGGATTCTTCCGAGAAATTCTACAGAGCACAGACAGCTCTTTATAACACTAAAAATGATGGTGCCCGGTATCGATACAACAGTATTTCCACATTCTGTTCCGTATCCCTGGCATCTACACAGAAATATTTTGACGCTATTGGATTACAGGTTTCAACAAACTCCTATTCCCATTATGGTCTTACTCCGGTAACAGCAGCATTATACAGTACCTACTACGAATACACTACCGGCGAACCAACTTTTGCAAAGGATGAAACCTTTATTGCCGCTTCAACGAAGGGACCAACCCCTACAAATCTTTACAAGTTTAATCGTTCCCTTCCGCTTGGTTTTATGATTAAAAGTAATACTATGGCAAAAATGAAAACAGATGTTATTGTGGAACAATCCGAAACCGGAAAAGACGGACAACCTAAGACTGATAAGAACGGACAGCAGATTATGAAGGAAGTTTACGTGACAGATCCATTTGCAGTTCAAAACAGTTTTGTAACCAATTCCTCAAGCAACGGTGTTCCGGTATTCCATAAATTACAATCAGAAAACGGAACGATTACCGCTACACTGGATACATCAGATGCAACCAGCAATGCTAATGCAAAAGAACAGAAAACCTATGATGTTTACTTCTATTGTATGACTTCTTCCGAAAGTCTTACCGCCACAATTAACGGAACAGAAGAAGTAAATTTAGAGAAAGAAACAATTGCCGATGAAAATGCTGTTACAACAACAGCCGGTGCAAATTCCAAAACATTTAACGAAACCAATACGAACCATATTTGCCATATTGGTGATGTTGCTGCCGGTTCCACGATTACATTGTCTGATACTTCTTCTGTATGCTACGCGTATGCTTTTGATTCAGACGCATGGGATCAGGTTCAGCAAAATCTTAACAGCCAGGCGTTAAAGGTAACCAACGCCAAGGAAGCAAAAATCGAAGGCGAAATTGATGTTCAGGAAAATGGTGTGCTCTACACATCCATTCCTTTTGAAAAAGGCTGGAGCGTTTATGTTGATGGTGAAAAGGTTGAAACAGCTTCCCTTTGTGCCGATTCTTTATTAGGCGTCGTTCTTAACAAGGGGCATCACCAGATTACTTTCAGTTATACACCGGAAGGCTTTGTTCCCGGATTATTACTGACAATCTTATCAATTCTTTGTTTGGCATTACCATATGAAAAAATTATGGAATTCATTCGAAAAAAGAAATAATTAAGGCTATAAAAAAAGATGTGGCAACGCCACATCTTTTTTTCATCCTTTTAGAAACAATATATATTTTCTAGTTTTCAAATACCTTAATATCATTCCATAGCTTGGTATTAAAATCTTGATCCATATCCACCCGATACGTATCGTATTGTTCCTTCAAAACACGTTCTTTCTTCTCTGCAATTAACTTCTGCTTATTTGTTTCTGTCTCATTCTTCATATAACTGTCAACACAGTATAAAAGGTAATACTCACTTCCATCCTGAATAATATCACTCATCTCGCCATTAGATAACTCGTAAGCCTTCAGTTCGTATTTTTCCTTTGCCTCATTTTTATAGATTATCTTTTCAATGGAATCCTCAATAGTGTACTGCTTTGCTTCTCTGGAGAATTCCTGATAACCAGCCTTCACAATAGACTTTGCTTCTTTCAATGTTTCTTTTATTTTCTTTGCATTTGTTTCTGAAGCACTCATATGAATATACTGAATCTTAATCGCTCTTGCCTGCTCATCGCTAATGTCATTTCCAACGTTTGCCGTGATTTTTGCTCTGACCTTTTCGCTCAATTTCTGATTTAGATAATATTTTTCATAAGTTTCCTGTGTTGCTCCGGTATATTGAAGAATCTTAGAATCTGTTTCTTCATATTCCGCTTTTCCACTTTCCTTCGCTTCATCTTTTTCCCGTTCTGTCAAAGACACTTCAAAATCGTCCGCTAATGCGGCCAAAGTATAGGTTACGGAAATGGAATCTCTTGCCTGTTCCTTTGCAACAGTTTCCAACGTCTTCTGTCCATCAACAGTTGCCGTCCAATCAAGTCCTTCTCCCATCTGCTTTTTTAATTGTTCCTGAACCTTGATAAATTCCACCATATATTCTGCTTTCGTGCAGATTATTTTTTTTGTTTGGAACAACTCATCACTTTTCAATCCCACAATATTTCCAATCAGCGGTGTATCTGTTTTCAGTCCACACCCGGTCAGGGATGAAACGGACATTGCCAAAACAATACCACCAATCACTAATTTCTTTTTCATTTTTCTCTCCATTCTTATATCATTCTCATAATATCCTGCAAAATCGTAGGAATATTTTCCGTAATATACTGTGCAGAACGCTTTACTTCTCCATCAGCGGATTGTAATGCATAACTAAAATAGGAATGTTTAAACATTTCTATATCCCGGTACTCTGCACCGAAAATCACAGTATCTTCTGCTGATACAGCAAACATATGCTGAATCAACGAAACAACAATGGAGCGATTTACATATTGCGCAGTAATATTAATCTGATTAGGATTTGAAATTGCTACATTAGCTCCTTTGGCCCATTTATTGTAAAAATAAGAATAACTCTGCTCGTTAAATTCTTTCTTTGAATAAATAGTAATTTTTGTAATATCCCCATGTAACTCCTTGGTATCCTTTATAAACTCAGGCGTTTTTCCTTCTTCTTTCAAACCTCGAATAAAATCATAATCATGGGTGGTAATTTATCATCC
>JAILRZ010000192.1 GCA_024697845.1 Eubacterium sp.
AAATGGGACAGATCATACAAAAGACTATTCAGAAGAGGTTTAGAAAACGTAAGTTTAGAACTAACCTTGATTGCTTGTGCTTTTAACCTTTATAAATACCATAATAAACGAAATCGATTGAAGATGATTGCATGATATCAGGTAACTGAATAGAATAAAAAGGCTCTTATTAACATAGGGCTTATTAAAGTGCCTATAAAATCATCAATTATAATAATTATACATAGAGAAACAGAACTGCATTGGCAATGGCCAATGCAGTTCTGCTATTTAGAGACTTTTTTTACAGCCCCTTCTTTCCTTATTATTTTTTCGGTTTTATCATTTCCTTATTCCAATCATAACCAACTTCCTTATAAGTAGGATCTACTACCTTCAGAATATTTTCGTAAAGGTAATCATGCCATGTTCGATTTCTCATCATCTGATTCTGATAAAGTTCCTGGCTGATTTCAAAAATCGTATAGGATTCCACATCACTGTAAACAACAATTCCATCTTCTAACACAACATAAGTTCTCACTTTATAGGTTGCTTCAAACTCCCTCTTTGAACCACCATCGGCGAATAACATTGTGGTTGCAAAATAGGTTCTGTCCGGATCTGCATCATCCAAAGAAATTGTCGATGCATTTGTCAAATCATATTCCCTTACATAATAATTTTTTCCACCTACTTTTATATCTTTATCCGTCACCGGGTTTTCCTGACCATTCACTTTTGTCAATGCATAAACAATTCCTCTTCTAACAACCTGCTTTCCATTCACTGTTTTCGGAACAGAACCAACTGTTCTTGCACCACCTGCATTGGCATTAATCTGGTAACCTTCTACCTTAACGTCATCACTGACTCTAATCACGTTTGATTCATCTAATTCTCCGGCGCTGGCTTTAAAATAACGACTATTTAAATCTACATCAATGACATTCGTTCCTGAAATAAACGGAGATCCTTCTACTTCTTTTGGATTTAAATCATCGGCATCATATTCAACATTAATTTGTTCTCCGTCTTTTGGCTGGACCTTAATTACAGTATTCTCGCCTCTCTGGATACCATATCCGCCACCAATGGCTGCCGTGTCATATTTAAAACATGTATTTTGAGCAATGACCGTTCCTCCATTGATTGTCAAGCTTCCACCATTTCCACCGACTTCATTACCGTCATCCTCAAAATCATCTGCGAAACCGCCACCAATAGCACAATAATTCTGCGATGTAATTGCTGTTAGCGTTCCACCATTGACTGTAATATCGCAACCATCTCCACCTTGTTTCAAAGAAGAACCACCACCAATTGCGGTTCCTAAATTACTGTTAACAGTTACATCTCCTCCATTCATGAGGAAGGTTCCACCGTTTCCACCTTTATTATTACCACTTCCACCACCGATTCCGGTGCCACTTCCTTTACAATTAATGTTAACTGTTCCTCCATTGATTGTCAGGTTCGCTCCATCGCCTCCGACTTCAGTATCATTTGAGCCACCGATTCCTGCACCTTCTTCTGTTTCAATATTAACAACTCCGTCATTAATAATAACGGTTCCACCGTTGCATCCCTTTCCCATTCCGGTTCCAATTCCGGCTCCGGCTTTTGATGAAGCATTTATAGTTCCGCCATCAATGACCACTTTGCCACCATCTACTTCGGCGCCAGAACCGATTGCAGCACCAAATTTTGAAGTCGCATTTACGGTAGCTCCCTGAATGTTAATTTCTGCACTTTTTTCCCCAGATTCACCAGGCCAGCCACCACCAATGGCCGCTGCTGCGCCTTCCGATTCAGCATTAACAATTCCCTCACCGGCGATTGTCAACTTCGAATCTTTTGCCACAAAAATACCAAACCCTCTTTCTGCCAAGAAAGAACTTTCCGTTGTTTTCGGAAATACAAATGTCACATCCGCATCTGAATTAATTAAAACACATTCTGAAGCTTTATTAATATGAACATCAGAAAATGTAATGGTTCCCGTCGACTGACTGTTAATGATAATTCTCTGCTCGGTTTCTGTGACGCCCTCTTTCATTGCTACATTAACCTGACCGTCAGAGCCTATATATAATTCTCCATCATTTCCTTGCACATTCTCAACGTCACCGGTGATCATATAATCACCAATTACAATACTTGTTTCCACTGCCCGGACCGGCACGACTGGAAATGCTAAAGTTGCTGTCAGTAGTAATGCCTGTACTTTCTTGAAATTTTTCTTTCTCATCTCTAATCCCTTTCTTTCCCAATAATATTGCTGTTTTTAAACAACAATTTCTTCTAATTGAAATTTTTCATCTTTCTGATTTGCACAAATTGCAACCACATATCTGGTATCCATTTTGAACTGAATCACTCTCAGTTCCTTATGGTCTACAATTAACGGTGTTTCTTTTGTTACATCCACCTCAAAGGAATTGAGTGGTTTTCGAAGTCCAATTCCCTGATGTTTCAAATACGCTTCCTTAATTGTCCAGATTTCACAAAACCGTTGCTGCTTCACCTGATCATCTTCCAATTCATTAATATATTCACATTCCTTTGGGAGAAAATTCTTTTCAGCAATTCGATTTCGCACCAGCTTCATTCGCTGAACATCAATGCCAATGTCCCACTGGGATACCGCCAACATTACAAAATTTCCGGAATGGGAAATATTGAAATGAATCTTTGAATTTTCAAAATATGGTTTTCCGAATTTATCAGTTTTTAAATCTTCCTTCACTTGATAATGATTTCTCACGAAGTTAATCAACAATCCCGCTCCCAGACTCCGTAAGCGGTCATCTGTATTTTTCAATCTTTTTATTTTTTTGATTCGGCTCTCATCCACTTCTTTTAGTTTTTCATTAAAAACATCTCTGTTTCTCAGAACCGTTATATTAAAAAAATATACGTCCATTTTTATCCTCTAACTCTATTTTTGATTTTCTTCATTGGTGCCATCCAAATACTAGGAGACATTAATACAAACATCGGGAAAATTTCCAATCTTCCGATTAACATATCAGCCATCAATACAATTTTCGTAAGAACACTGCATCCGCTAAAATTGGCATAGACGTCATTCAGTCCCGGTCCGATATTGTTAAAGGTTGCCATAACTGCTGTAAATGCAGTGGTAAAATCTTTTTCATTGATACTGACTAAGAGGACGGAAACAATCAGAACAAATACATAGGCACCCAAATATACCAGTGCCCTTCTGACAATTTCGTCTGTTAATTTTTTACCATCAGCACGAACCCTCTGCACACTCCGTGGGTGTGTAATCATTTTCACTTCATTGACTACTGCTTTTGCTATAATAATCAATCTGGAAACCTTAAACCCACCACCGGTACTTCCTGCAGATGCCCCAATAAACATCAGACATACAATCAGCATACGACAGACTCCCGGCCATACATTAAAATTGGTGGTAGAATATCCTGTGGTGCTGATAATTGATGCCACTTGGAACAGGGAGTGATGGAAGCTTTCAAAAACACTATTAAAGCTGTCACGAACATTCCATGCAATAAATCCTGCTGATGCAAAAACAATCAATAAGTAATAACGCAATTCCTCATTAAAAAAAACATCTTTCGGTTTCTTAATCAGGAGCAGATAATACAGTGAAAAATTGATGGAACAGATAATCATAAATATGGTAATGACTGCCTGACTCGCCATACTGTATGACGCAATACTGCTGTTTAACACGCCAAAGCCCCCGGTACCTACCGTACCAAAAGTCAATGTGAGTGATTCAAACAAACTCATTCCGGTCAATAACAACAAAATAATTTCCGACACGGTAATGACCATATAGATTTCATAAAGTATTTTTGCAGTCTGACGAAGTTTTGGGACCAGTTTTCCTACGGATGGTCCCGGGCTTTCTGCCTTCATCATATGAAGACTGGAACTTCCCGCAAAAGGAATTACCGCCATAATAAAAACCAATACTCCCATACCACCAATCCAATGGGTAAAGGATCTCCAAAACAACGTTGTACGGGATAATGCCTCCACATCTTCCAGAATTGATGACCCTGTTGTTGTAAATCCGGAAACAGTTTCAAACAACGCATTTAAATAACTCGGAATTTCACCGGTAATATAGAACGGCAAAGCCCCTACCAGACTCAACACAATCCAACTCAACGATACGGAAACAAATCCTTCTTTGGAATAGAACACGGAACGCTTCGGTTTAATTCTTCTGCCTAAAAATCCCAAAAGGGTACAAACCAGTGCAAGAATCAAATATACAAACCCCTGCTTTTCTCCATAAAATCCTGCTACAATCGCCGGGAGAAACAAAAACATCCCTTCGAATTCCAACACGCTAAACAGGATATAAAAAATCATCGAATAATTCATTACTTCCTCCTAGCGTATTCCATCTTCAATGTTTTTCATTCCGGTGGTCGTTGTAAACAGAATCACCGTATCGCCATCTTTAATCACACTATTACCATTCGCGATGCTGGTACTTCCTTTATGATTAATACAACCAATAATCACGCCCGGTTTCCATGGAATATCCTTTAACTGTTTTCCGATTACCGCTGATTCCTTCTTGATTACCATCTCGATGGCCTCGACATGATTATCACTCAGGCGGTACAAGGTTTCGATATTACTGCTTCCCAGCGTGTTCTTCTTACCACGAACATATTTCAAAATTCGTTCAGCCGCAGAGTTCTTTGGATAAATCACGCTTCCAACATCCAAATCATCAATTATTTCCGTGTAAGTTACTCGATGAACCTTTGCAATAATTTTCCCTTTGGACAAAGTTTTAACCCCCAGGGCTAACATAATATTTTCTTCATCAATATTTGAGTTTGCAACAAATGCTTCTACTTCTTCGATGCCTTCTTCTATCAACAATTCTTTATCCGTGGCGTCACCATGAATAATCATTGCCTTTGGCAACATTTCAATCAGCATCTCACAACGTTGTAAATCTCGCTCAATAATCTTAACTTTAATTCCCATATCCAGCAATTGCTTTGCAAGATAAATCGTTGTTCTACCACCACCGACAATCAAAGCGCTTTTTGCTGCAGTTGTTGGGATTTTTACTTTTCTGAAAAAGCCTACCAATTCATGTGTTGTCCCTAAAAAAGTCACAATATCTTTTGCCTGTAAACGGAACTCTCCGTCCGGAACAATCACTTCGTCTCCACGTTCAACAATTGGAATCAAAATTTTCCCTAAAAACATTCCTGCCAAATCTTTTAGAGACTTATTACAAATCGGATTATCTTCTTCAATTCGAAGCCCAATCACTTCTACCCTACTTTTCGGAAAGGAATCAATTTGCAATGCAGACGGGAACTTTAACAGACTGGCCATCTCTCTGGCTGCAGTTAACTGTGGATTAATAATCATAGAAAGTCCCAATTCTTCTTTAAAGAACTGTCTTTCTTTGTCATAAATCGGATTGCTCACTCTGGCAATAATATGACGGGCTCCTGCACGCTTTGCAATCAGACAGCACAAAAGATTCACTTCATCCGATCTGGTAACAGCTACCAACAAATCTGCATGAGCAACATCCGCTTCGGCCTGTGTTCCAATGCTGGTCGCATTCCCCACAATTCCAAGCACATCAAAGGTGTTGATTGCCTCATCAACCTTTTCCATCTTGCAATCAATAACCGTAAGGTCATGACCTTCCACACTTAGTTGTTCTGTTAATGTTCTACCGATATTTCCATATCCTACGATGATTATTTTCATAATCGCCTCCATTTTTACAATACTCGTCTAAGCCCTATGATTATATCACTCTTTATGACGAAATAAAATAACTATTTCTCGATATTTTTAAAATTATACTCCGCTGACAACCGTCCGAATTTTTCCGGTTTCATTGGACAAAACCCCTACTACATATCCAATTACCCGCTCTTCTGCCCCCATTGGGATTCTGAATAGCGTATTGGCAATGTCAACGTAATACTTTTCGTTCTCCAACGTACACTTTTTTGTCAAATATATTTTATGATTATATACCACGATATAATCCACATTCGATTCGCCATAGCCTTCTTTTCCTATGAGCAAAATGTCTTCCGGTGCGTACTTTGGCATATATGCATTTCCCGGAAGTTGCATTGCCATGAATGTCTTTTCCGCCACCTGCTCTCTTACGGAAGTAATGTTTAATATTTCAAAACTACTGGCAAAATATATTCCCTCACCTTTTTGAAGTTTCGGCTTTAACATATGAATAAATTTTTCTCCAATATGTTCTTCCATAATTCGCTTATGATATTTCAATAACCAACGAACAATGTACTTTGTACGTTCCGGATAACTTCTTACAATGTTTAACGATTCCCTTTCTTCCTCCTTCATTGTTCCTGCACCGACCAGTTCATCTAAAGTTACATCAAAAGCTCTGGCCAGTTTAATTGCTGTAGACAACTTACAATCCTTCACATTTCCGTATAGAAATGAATTTAATGTTGAAAAGGACACATCAGCCATTTCAGAAATGCTTCGAATCGTCAAGCGATGCTCTTTTGCATAACGCTCAACGTTATTTCGAAAAGCATTCATATAATTATCTTGATTGGTCATAAAATTTTCCGAGCCAATTCCACATTTTTCTTTTTCCATAGCGTTTATAAATCCCCCTTCTCACTTTAAAATATTTAACGCAATGCCAAGACCCTATTCATTGCCGTCAGTTGTCTATTTTATAACAACTTGTCGCATTTTCCAACATATTTTTAACTGGGAGGATATTATGACATTAATTAAATTACGCATTGAAAATTCACTACCACAAAACGCAAAAACCGGGGTATCGCAGAATTCGGACATTGTTTTAGAACTGAATCCACTGGATGCACAGGCGATTGCTTCCCAACTTCAGCATTTGTACACAATGTCTTTGGGAGATTCCTTTCTTTCCGGAACAGCTAGCATAGACTTATTGATTTCCGGTCATCTGAACCGAATAGGGATTCCATCAGGTCTGTCTGGCTATCGCTATCTGTTTTCAGCGATTCGCCGTTCTATAGAAGATGAATCTTTACTGGATGCAATTACCAAAATGCTCTATCCGGAAATTGCCCAAACTCATAACTCTACACCCCAACGTGTAGAGAAGTCGATTCGCCATGCCATCAAGACAACATGGGATCATTCTACGAATCTGTTCTCTCTAGAAGAATATCATTTTCATATAAAAAAGGGACGAACCTATCCGACCAATACTCAGTTTATTGCTGAGATTTGTCGGAAGATTCGCCTCACTTTAAAAAACTAACTTATTCAAACTGTCATTTTGCACTCAATTGCATCAAGGCAGTTTTTTTAATTTTACATACATTTTTTACCTGAATTTCCGAAGTAAAATCCGGATTTCCACAATATAGATTTGCCGCAGACTCAAACACAAGATACAGATTGTTCTTATCTGCACAGATTCCTTCTGCCATAGATGGAATCAATTTATGCAATCGAGTTTTCCCCAGAGACTTATTCTTTTTCAAGTTAATCTGATATTGCATCACTTCTGAATTGTTCAACCGTCCATAAGATTTGGTAAATGTAATTGTTCGCTTCCAGCCTTTCTTCTGGATTACCGCTCCCTGAACATTCTGTGGAATTACATAGGAATATGTTCTGGTAAAATATAACTTTTTCTTCTTTAGTTTCACCTTAAATCCTACCATTTTAGGGGCAGAAGCCGTCGAAGAATGACCCGCCCAAAAAATACTTCCATCATAAGCAGAAAAGTCCGCATAGCATCCCAGATATCGCGTGTAATTGTATTTTAGAACTTTATTCTTTTTTGCCTTCTTTAGTGCCGAATAATTGATTACCCCCACAGAATCCAAAGTCGAAATATTATTCAGTGTCACAACCAGTCTCCCTTTAACTTCGGATACGCTTCCCACGTGATCATAGGAAGGTAAGTAAACAACTTTTTCAAATTTTCCGGTGCTCTTCCGGTAAAGTACTAACGCAGAACGATAACGAAGTCCATTGGCATACATAGATACCACAAGATATTTTCCAATGACACAGGTTCCCTGAGGAACATATCCTGATAATTTCTTTAATCGAAATTTTTTCTGATTTTCTTTAGAAATCTGGTTGGTAAACTGTTGATAAATTTCCTGATTTTTAGCACGACGCTTGATTTCAGAATCCGTAAACTTCCATGGTATTTTCTTTTTTCTCGCATATGCTTTTCCAGCTGTATTGGCATAAACATACAAGGTCAGCTTCTTATCAGAACTAAACGCACCTGTTCCGATGAAAGTTAATGATTTTGGAAGGGTAAGTTTCTCCAAACGACTGCATTTCTTAAATGTATATTTCCCGATTTTTGAAATCTTTTTCGGCATAGTAAAAGTCTTCAGACGTTTGCACCCAAAAAAAGCATACGGTTCAATTTCCTTCACACTTTTTGTAAATTTAATTGTTTTCAAATAGGTACATTTATAAAAAGCCTTTGTTCCTACATATTGAACTCCATCCGGAACTGTCACCTTTGTAACAGTCGTTGCATCATACAAAATCTTATCCGGGATTGCTTTGATTCCTGATGTGAAAATAACCGTTTTCACTCCGGTTCCATTTCCTAAAATTGTATTTGCATAAGTTACCGTTTTGGGAATTGTTAATGTCGTTAAACTACTACATTTTTCAAAAGCCTTATAGTTAATTGTTTTTACACCCTTTGGAATTGTAATTTCTTTCAGGGCTGTACACCCGGAAAACGCATATTTCTCTATCGTTTTTAAACCCGATTTCAGAGTAACCTTTTCCAGCGTCTTTGTTCCTGACAAAATTTTTGCCGGAATCACCGTTGCTCCGGAAGCAAATTTAATTTTCTTTAGTGGCGTCTTCTTTCCAAAGATGGCATTCGCATATGTTACGTTTTTTGGAATCGTAATCGAAGATAACGACGTGCATCCATAGAAACAATGGTATCCGATACTTTCTAGTCCGTCAGGTAACACAATACTTTTCAAAGAAGAACAGTTTTTAAAGCCATACTGTCCAATGCTCTTCAACTGACTTCCTTCTTCAAACCGAACAGTTTCCAAATAGCAAAATTCTGCAAAAATCGAAGGATTAATTTTCTTGATTTTTGCAGGAATTGTTAATTCCGTTTCCTCCATATCCGTTTCTTCCAGCATTACATCAATAAGGACTCCATCCTGCACTTTATATATCCCATCAATAATTTCATAAGGTAATGTCGTTTCTTCCTTGGTTGTTGTTTCCTCTGAAGTAGTTACTTCTGTGGAAGGTTCTCCTGTGATGCTCTCTGTTGTTTCTTCTTCACTGGATGTAGCTTCTTCTTCTAAAATACCATTCCCCCAAACAGACTGTCCTGAGGGTTTCGCACTAATCAACAGTGCTATCAGTAATAACGTTGTCACCACAACGATCCATTTATTTTTCATTCTTTTCCTCATCTTTTCTCTTTCGAATTCTTATAAAGCAAACTTCCTTCTACTTATACCAATTAATTGTGAATTAAGTATGAACACAAAAGAAAAGAAAGTCACTCTTTGGTAACTTTCTTCTAACTTTTTTATTCGTAATTTCTTTTTCCAACACATACAACGCCAAATGAACCTGCGCCTACGTGAGTTCCAATAGTCGGTCCAATTTCATAGCTTTTGTCAATTATAATTCCCTGTTCCGCAAATTTCTCAATCATAGTTTCCATATTGGTCACATCATAGGAATACATTGCATAAACCGGAAAACGTTCGTCCAAATCAATCTGTTTAAACAACTCGATGACACCTGCCATAGCTTTTTTCCGCCCAATGCATTTCTTCAGCATAATAACCTTACCTTCCGGTATCGAAATGATTGGCTTTAATTTTGCAAGATTTCCAATCCCGGCTTCCATCTTTGTCAGACGTCCCCCTTTATATAAATTATCCAATGTATCTACTGCCAGAATAACATTCATTTTTCCTTTTAAAGCAGTGATTTCTTCAACAATTTCTTTTGCTGTTTTTCCCTCGTCTCTAAGCTGAATACCAAAATCCACCATCATCTTAACACAGTAAATTGCAGTTAAAGAGTCAATCAAATAGATTCCATCATATTCACACATTTCTTTGGCAATATTTGCACTCTGATATGTCCCACTGATTTCTGAAGACATACAAACCCCGATTACCTCATCTCCATTTTCCTTTGCTTCATTGAAAAACTTCAAAAAAGTTTCCGGAGAAGGCTGGGCTGTCTTTGGAAACTGATCCTGATGAACAAGGCGATCATAAAATTCTTTACGTCCTAATTCAATTCCATCCTGAAAAGTTTCTTCACCAAAAGTTACGGACAATGGTGCAAAATAAATTCCTTTTTCTTCCGCTTCTTTCACATCATAATCTGAACCTGAATCTACTAAAAATTTAATCATTCTCTTTGTCTCCTTTTTGATATAGAACTTGATCAACTGTTTCTGAAATGTTATGGAATATTTCGATGGCAGCTTCTGTTTTTTCCTGGCCAATGGATTCCGTTACCTGGCGAACCAGTTTCATGGAATTCTCATGAACAGTCAGAAACACATCAAAGTTTTCCGGATTGATTTCGACGAAATAACGTCGTTTATCTTCATCATCCGGTTTTCTCAAAATTATTTTCTTTTTTTCCAGACTTTTTATGGTGCGGTTCATTAATGTTTTATGCATATGTGTCAACTTGCATAAATCTGTTGCAGTCCATTTTTGAGTCATCTTCAGCATATTTCCATAATACAGAACATCACAAACTAATGCTTCATTAAAGGATAACTCAGAAACAATCCGCTCGTTACTTACTGTACTTGAAATACGAAGCCACGCCATTAAAAACTGTTCATTTTGATCAATCATTTGTTTTTCCTCTATCACTTTGTTTAAAAAAGTTTACTTTGTCAACTTTTTCCAACCTAGTATAGAATACTACATCTCAAACATATCGTCAACAATTTCTTATAATTCTATTTCAACGAAAAGACTTTTTCCATCAGCACTTTTTGCATTAATTTTTCCTTTATGGGATTCAACGATGGCCTTAGCTACGGCTAACCCGATTCCGCTACCACCGGTTTTAGAATTTCTCGATGCGTCCAAACGATAAAACCGTTCAAACAAAATATTCAGGTTTCCCTTTGGAATTTGTTCCACAGAGTTTTCTACTGAGACATGAATCTTTTTTCCAGTGAAAAACACTTTCAACGAAATCCATCCCTTTTCATCAGAGTACTTCAATGCATTGTCCAATAAAATTCCAATCAATCGAGAAATCCCTTTGGAATCTCCGCAATAGGTCAGTCCTTCTTCAATCTCCATCCGAAATTCTTTTCCACTCATTGTGGCCATTGCCTCAAAAGGCTCTGCCGATTCTGAAATTACATCCGAGATGCAAAAGCTTTCCTTCTGTTCCACTTTCTTCGTTTCATCCAATCTGGATAACGCAAGCATCTGCTCCGTCAAACCACTTAATCGTTTCACCTGTTTTCTGGTACTTTTAGTCCACTTGGTTTCACCACTTTCCATTTCAATGACTTCTGTATTCGCATCAATAATCGTCAATGGCGTCTTTAGTTCATGACTGGCATCGGTAATAAAACGCTTTTGTTTTTCATAAGTTTCCTGTACCGGTTTAAATACCAGTTTTGAAAAAAACAATACGAGAACGAATACCGCTCCCAATCCCAGAAATGAAACCATTGCACTAACTTTAGCGAAATTTTTGATATGATCCAAAGACTGGGTACAATCAACAAAAATCACAATCTTACCTTCGTCTGTATCTGCCACACGATAGCGGTAAACATCAGAAAAACCAACGCCGTTTTCCTTCTTTAAAATTTCCTGTCCCAGACTTTTCGCCTGCTCTTCATCCACTGCCGCAATTTTGGATACATCACATTCTTGTACCGTTCCATTGTCATCAAACTTTACAAAGAAGAAGCGGGTAGAAAAAGGAGTTTCCGGAGAAAATTCCATGGGGTGTTTTCTCTCTCCCTGCTCTTGCTGGTTTTCCATTGTTTCAGACTTCTGTGGCATTTTGAATGGTTCTCCAAACGCGCCGTCATTCTCTGCAAGAATCGTAGTCAACCGGTCTGCCTGCGATACAATTTTTCTATAATTGATTGTATTGGCAATCCCCATAATTACCGCCAACACCAGTAGCATTGACAGCATAGATATTAAAATAAATTTTCTTCGTAAATTTTTGATCACGCTAATTCCTCCAATGAATATCCCTGATTTCTGGTAGCCTTAATCTGTATATTTGCATCTAAGGTCGCCAGTTTTTTTCGCAAATAAGAAATGTATACCCATACAACATTGAGTTCTGCTTCACTATCATAACCCCAGATTTTTTCAAAAAACCGGTTGGTTGAAATAATCTGTTTCGGGTTGGCAATCAGCATTTCCAACATTTGAAATTCTTTATTCTGAAGCTTTACCTTTCCTTTCGGTGAAGCCAATTCAAACCGGGCTGTATCCAATGTAATATTTCCAAACTGTAATACTGCACTGACTGCATCACTTTTCCTACGGGTAATTGCCCGTAACCGTGCCAGCAGTTCTTTCGTTGCAAAAGGTTTTCCCAGATAATCATCTGCACCGCAATCCAATCCGAATACTCTGTCATCTAATCCCGACTTTGCCGTCAGCATTAAAACCGGCACATCATTTCCCTGTTCTCTGATAGTCTTCAACACGGTGAGTCCATCTACCTTGGGCATCATGATATCTAGAATCACACCATCATATTCCTGTACTTCCAGATAATCCAATGCCTCTTGTCCATCATAAACCGGATCTACCGTAAAATGATTTCGATTCAGGATAGCAACAAGAGCCTCAGACAAATCCCTTTCATCTTCTGCCAATAATAGTTTCATATTCATCCTCCTCTCTAAACTGCCTTGAAACAAGTATACCATATTTTTTAACCGGTGTATCGAAGTGCATCAATCGGTTTCATTTTAGATGCCTTATTTGCCGGATACATTCCAAATACCACACCAATTACAGCGGAAAACAAAACCGCAATCCAAACCACATTCATATCCATTTGTAATGTCATCTTTTCTGCCATCACTTTCGCAATCACTTTCAAAGTTCCCCATGAAAACAAGATACCAATGGCACATCCTAACAGACTGACAATCACGGATTCAATCAAAAACTGGGTCATAATTGTTCCTCTTCCGGCTCCAATTGCTTTACGAATTCCAATTTCTCTTGTTCTTTCCGTTACAGAAACCAACATGATATTCATAATTCCAATTCCACCCACTAAGAGTGAGATTGCTGCGATGCCTCCAAGCATCATTGTCAGGGTATTCTTCACCTCTCCCATTGCTTCCATCACTTCTGACTGATTCACAACCGTAAAAGCATCTTCATCATTTTCAAAGCGTTCCAATAAAATTTTTTCCACTTCCATTTCTGTTTGTTCCATAGACTCTTCATTGCTGGAAGCTACATAAAACATTGAAATATCCAAGGAATTGCTTCCCATTCTCGTTAAAGTTGAATAAGGAATATACCCTTCCAATGTCACGGATTCCTCATCCCCTGAATTATTCATCATATTCGACATACTGGTTGTACTATCGGATTTTTCCACTACCCCTATAATCTGAAAAGCTCTTCCATCTAGGGATATTTCTTCTCCCACTACGTTACTGTGTCCAAAAAATTCTACTGCGGTATCAGCTGTAATGATAATAACATAGGAACTGTTATCCACATCTGTCATTTTCATATTTCGTCCCGAAGTCAATTCCAAATGCATAATGTCAATATAACCTCCAGTAATTCCATACAGATTCATGCTTTCACTGGTATATCCGCTTTTTGCCGTCACACTGCTACGCCCTACAGGAGATGTTGCATCAATGGAATCTCCTTGAATCAGTTTCTGAAACTCAGACAGTCTCAGAGGCTGATCCTTGTCATCAGAAATTCTGACCATCAAATAGTTTGACCCAATGGATGAAATACTGTCGGAAACCGAATTGGTGGCACCATTTGCAATAGATACCAAAATTACCAATGCAGCTACACCGATAATAATACCCAGCATAGTCAGAAAGGTTCTTAATTTATTAGAAAAAACTGCAGTCCATGCCATTTTCCATGTCTGTGCCATCATACCTTTCTCGCCTCCTCACTCACGCTGCCATCTCGAATCAATATTTTTCGTTCTGCTTCCTCTGCCACCGAATCATCATGCGTAATCAATACGATGGTATGACCGGCTTTGTGCAGGGAATGAAATATTTTCATAATTTCTCTTCCGGTTTTTGAATCCAAATTTCCGGTTGGTTCATCTGCCAGAAATAAGGAAGGTTTTGTTACCAGGGCCCTGGCAATAGCCACTCTTTGCTGTTGCCCACCGGATAGTTCTGTTGGTTTATGTTTTCTACGATTGTACAGTTCAACCTTTTCTAAAGCCTCTTTCACCCGTTTTTTTCGTTCTGTCGAAGGAACCTTCTGATAGATTAGAGGCAACTCCACATTTTCTTCTGCCGAAAGTTTTGGAAGAAGATTAAAATCCTGAAAGATAAACCCAATTTTCCGATTCCGAATTGCCGCCAACTCTTTTTCGGAATAATCCATAATTGGAATATGCTCCAATAAATATTCTCCCTCATCTGCCGTATCCAGACATCCGATAATGTTCATCATTGTAGACTTCCCACTACCGGAGGGTCCAATAATACTGACAAATTCTCCTTCCTCTATTTTTAAATTTGCACCTTTCAATGCATAAAGATATTCTTCTCCAATCTGATAGATTTTCGATACATTTTTTAATTCAATCATTATTTTGCACCCGGCATTCCACCCGACATATTAGACTTATCCGGCATTTTTCCATCTCCTCCGAAGTTTCCAGAGAAATCTCCGCCAAAATTCATGCCATCCATATTGCCGCCTTTAAAACCACTCTTACTGTCCGAACTCACTCCAATTCTCTTATAATATACTTTCTCTCCATCCTTTAATCCGTCTTTGATTTCTACTGTAGTTCCATCTGATAATCCTGTAGTTACTTCCACTTCTCCCTGAAGATTTCCTTCACTATCTTTTTCTGTATAAACAAAGCTCTTGTTTCCCTTTTCCTGAAGTGCAATAACCGGAAGTGTAACAATATTTTCTACGCTTTCCACAATAATGGTAGCTGAAGCGTTCATTCCCACTTTCATTTGTTCATCTTTTGGAATTGAAATGATTACGCTATATTTTGATACACCGTTTCCGGAACTACTGGAAGTATTCCCAACTTTTACAACCTTTCCTGTGAAGGTCTGATCTTCAATGGCATCTAAAGTCACGGTTGCTTCCTGTCCCACTTCAACAGAGTTAATATCCAACTCATCCACACTGACTGTAATCAACATAGTATCATTTCCTGCCATAGTAAATGCAACTACTTCATTACTATCTGTACTTGTTTTTTGTGAACTACTGTCTGTTTCATCCAATGTTGTTCCTGATACTGTACTTCCGGCTGATGCGACATTACTTCCTGCAGCACTCTGTCCTGAGAAACTGCTTCCGGATTCATTACTTCCGGAATTCGTTTTTCCTGTGGTGTTCTGGGTAGTTTTTGACATTGTTTCTGACTGAGTTTCCTGATTGGACTGTGTATTCTTATTACTTGGCAGCGACTGCTGTGTTGTTGTCTTTTCTTCATTCTTTGAAGTCTTTTCCTGCTTTGTTTCTTCTGTTGCTGGGAATGTTATTTGGAAACTCAGTGCCTTTCCACCTTCGGAACATTGAATTCCAGAAACCAGCCCTTCTTCAATCTGCTCAATACTGTCCACAGAAAATGACTTTCCATCCGCCGATTCCAAGATAATCTTTGCCCGATAAGTTGTTCCTGCCTTGAAAGTTCCATCGGACGGTTCCCAGACAACCTTTCCTGTATAACTTCCATCAGAAGCTTTGATTTCAGAAACCGGTGTTCCTCCTTTTTTCGGTGTCGGAATTACCAACGTTTCTTTGTTACTTGTTCCTGTTCCTTTAATTCCCAAATGAAGGTTTTCCTTAGAAACCGTTTCCTGATTTTCACTAACAGTTTCAGATAAAGTCACAGCCTTCACCGAAGTAGTTGTACTCAGTGTAGTAGCCTTTACGCTTTCCGTTGAAGAAGACGGTGTTACAAAATTGCTTTTACTCTCTGTAGAAGAAGAGTCAGAACTGCTTGTGGAACTTTCGCTATCTGACACATTGATTGTTGAAATCGTACCATCTGCAGTTGCCTCGATTGCTCCGTTTTTGGACAATGCAGCCAACTTCTTGTAGGTTTTGGCCAAAGCCTTTCTTTCTTCAACCATTTGCTGATATTCCGCAGATTCTTCGTCATTTTTTATTATCATCAGAGTGTCGCCCTTAGAAACCTCGTCTCCCTTTTCTACTGAAACAGATTTTACGGTTCCACCACTATAAGTCACATCAACAGTGCTTCCGTCTTCTAACGTTATTACCACTAATGCACCGTTTTCAATGATGCAATCTGTTACATTGGTTCCTTTTTTCCCGTAAACTTTTTTTACTGTTCCGGATACTTTGGCTTCCAATTCAATGGTCTGATCTTCATCCTTGTAGTCATTGATTTCTTCATCCAAAGTATCCATTTCATCCTGAACCTCAGCCATTGCTTCCAATACGGAAGCTTTATCCACGGTTACCAAGGTATCTCCCTTGGAAACCGCGTCTCCGCTTTCCACCTTTACATCCTTTACCGTCACTCCGGAAGGAATGGTGATTTCAATGGAATCATCCATTGCAAGTGTTCCTGTTCCAACAATGGAATTGGAAATCGTTCCCGTGCTGGCTGAAACTTCCTGCACGGAAACTTTCATCACTTCTTCACTTTTCCCACTTGCCACGGCAATACCACCACTCACCAGGGATATTACTACTACCAAAGAAACAACAGTTGTAATTATTTTTCTCTTCCTTGAATACTTCTTCCATTTTTTCAGGAAACCAATTCTTTTTTTCATCACTTTGTCCTCCTAAAATCTAGTCTAATTCATCTGGTTTTTCTACTTTGAAATCAGACCAGTTTGTAGCCTTTGTTGCTTTGGAAACATCTGCCTTTGTGCTATAAGATGTTACCGTTACGGTATAGGAACTGTTCCCTTTCACATATACTTTTCCATCAGTGCCCTTGATTGTTACAGTCTTTCCGTTTGTATCTTCAATGATTCCGGCATTGTAAAGATTGGTTACTGTACTATTTCCTGTTACAATCCACTTGGAATTCTTGTCGATATAAATGTTCGCTGTTCCGTCACCACCGTTTCCGGCATTGCTTTCATCCTGAACAATTGCTCCCTTTAATGTACTCATAGATGTCATATAAAAATCCAACTGACTAATACTATCCCAAATAATGTTTCCTTCCATTTCCTGTGAAATTGCTGTGAAGGAGCAATCTGCTCCGTTCTGGCCGGCTGTTCCCCATCCTCTCTGGTTGCTGTTTCCTGTACATTTCAGGAAGAAATCATTGTCTTTTGCATAAGTAATATCTACATCCTTCAGAACAAATGTCGATTCCGTATTCGTTGTATAGAACATTCCACCATTCTTTGCAGTTAGAGAGCCACCATTCATTTCAAAGGTGCTATTTCCTACTTCAGAATCTCCAGACATGCTTTGATATAAAATAACATTCCATGTACAGTCATTCTGACTGTCATCCTTCATATTTCCTGTCAAATCAGAGTCATACAATCGAATGGAATTGAGTCCTTCAATGCAAATTGCCTCGGAGCCTGTTGCTTTCAACTCTGCATCATTGACTGTAATGTCTGCAGTGCTGTAAATTGCCGGAGATCCGTTTCCATTGGAAGTATATGTCCCTCCATCTACAACCATTGTTCCACCCCTACGGTCACTTCTGATTGCTGCTGAAGACTGTCCACTGGTTTCAACATCCATATCCCAAGCGTATAACTTTCCACCACCTGCAACATGAATTCCTCCGGAGGTTCCCTGTTTTGTTTTTATTTCTGTATCTGTTACATAAACGGTTCCTTCGTTGTATGCAAAGATGCCGGCACCGCCCGCTGCATCAGTATTTATCTGATTGTTTTTGATGTAGGAAGTTCCACCGGTTGTCAGTACAGCAGCTCCAACTCCGTAAAAGCTGGAGTTGTCACCACCTGTACTGTCGGAGGAGGATCGGGTAACTGTCACATCATCCAATGTAACATTTCCCCCGCTGACAAGAATTGCATTTTCATCTGTACCTGAGGACTTAACGGATTCTCCTGCAATATTCTTATCAGACGAATATTCATTTACGGAGGCGTAACTGTCTACGCCCCCTGCCTGCTGTCCATTTGGTTGTCCACCTTGAAAATTCATCCCGCTTTTAGAAAATACAACTGTAATTTCTGAAGCATTTCCTTCATCATCCAATGTGATTTTTACGATATCTCCTTCTGAAATATCAGATGCAGAAATTGATTCTGCTTCGCTATCTGAGTTATTTGGCATTTGCGGAGGAGTCTGCTGCTCGCCATCCCCCTGACTGTTGCCATCCGGCATTTGCGGTGGAGTCTGCTGCTCGCCATCACTTTGGCTGTTTCTGTCCGGCATCTGCGGGGCCGTCTGCTGCTCTCCATCACTTTGATTATTTCCATCCGGCATCTGTGGTGGCGTTCCCATCATTGAAGGACCTCCCATTCGAGATTCCTTATTGAACTTGGTATTATCAGAAATATTCACCTCTTTTTCTTCACCGGTCAAATTGATCATAGAAGGTTTTTCACCATTTTCCTTGGCGTCTTCTTTTTGCTCATTCTGAGCACTGTTATCGCCCTGTTTTTTCATCTCATCAGACTGATTAGATGAATTCTGATTCGGACGTTCCATTTTATTCATTGTTCCCACTTTAATTTTGATAGAGTTCTTGCTAATTTCTTCAACTTCTCCATAAATTGCATTATCTTCTGTCTGAGACTCACTTGCTGTCTTACTGCTTGAAGATGATTTTCCACATCCTCCAATTGCTGTTACCATCATTGCTAATGTTAAAGTTACCGCCAATTTTTTTAATCCCTTACGTTTCATAGTAACACTTCCTTTCTCACAAAAACTAAATTATTTGTTGATTCTGTGGTTAGTATAAAGAAGCAACCTTAAATGAAGTTTAAATTAATTTAAGTTCACACTTTTTTCACAATGAATATTTTTCCGTCCATTGACATCACTAAAAGGGGGCTATATAGTGATTCAAAAGAATATATGGATCCGGACGTCCTGACTATAACAACCATTGAGGATATTATATATTTAGGATACCAAAATAATGTATCCTGTATTGTTACATCTATGGAATTAAATTTGCTCATAAATTGATTAAAACCCTGCAAACAATTGTGTTCGCAGGGTTTTTCTTATTCATTCTTATGAAGCATCTCCAGAATTCCTTCTTCTTTAATAATGGCAATTCCAGCTTCTTCATCTCCCAAAAGAATCAAATTATCTCCCGGTTTGATATGAAATATTTTTCTGGCTTTTGAAGGAATCACAATCTGCCCTTTATCTCCAACCTTTACCATACCGAAAATATGCTTTCCTCTTGGCGGAACGCCCATTCCCATATTATTCTCCGGAGAATAATTCACCAAGTCATCAATAGAAACACCCAGTACATCCGCAATCGCCTTGCACCGTTCAATATCCGGTAAAGATTCTCCTGTTTCATATTTCGACAATGTCTGACGGGAAACTCCAATTCTATCTGCCAGTTCCTCCTGGGACAATTTATGCAGTTTTCTCAGTTCCAATAAATTTTTTGCTAACATCTTTTTTTCCTCCGATTCCACATACCAACCACCTGATTACCGGAATTCTACTGACGATTTCATAAATCAAAATTCCTCCGACAAATGCTGCTATCGTTACCAATCCATAGCAAATCACTGCCGGTGTTTCAGGAACAAATTTCTTAATATAATATGAACACATTGCCAATGAAGTATAATGGAACAGATACAATCCCCAGGACTTTTTTGTCATAAAAATGGAAAATGAATTTTCAAACCCTCCCCATCTTTTCATAAATGCCAATACTCCAATCGTTCCAAACCATGCATATCCATTACAAAAGAACGTATCTAACACTTCATGTTCTGCATATGGTTTCCCCCAAAACAAAACGCAAAATCCAATACAACAAGTCAGTCCCAAAATCGTTAACGATATCCAACACCGTGAAAGGCGTTCCATCACTTCTTCATGGGAGAATACCAGATATCCCAGTAAAAATCCCGTACCATAAATTCCAAAACGATATACCGAAATAATCGGTGTATTTAAAATTTGAGCCGATTCCCAGATTAACAGAACAAATGCAACAATCAATCCCACTGGAGTCTTGGCACATTTCTGATACAAACGATCTTTTTCAACTTTTCTGAACACTACTAGAATCATTGAAAAAATCCACAGTACCTGAATATACCACAAAGGACCGGTTCCGCTGATTGCCATAATCAGATATCGAATAATCTTAGGAACATTCCCCATCGTACCCAGTGCATCTGAAAGGTTCATATTATAATAGCCAAGAACCCAGCCAAATGTCAAAACGCCCAACGTGGAGGGCACTAAATATTTTCTTGTCCTTGTCCGAATAAATTCCCGATGAGAATGATTGTCTAAATAAAATCTTGCACACATTCCGGAAACCACAAACAACAGCAGCATAAACCATGGATATACAATATATTGGAACATATCCTGATACTGAACCTTATGAAATGGTCCGACTACACCATAAACTTCGATTCCATTATACATATAAATGACATGGTACAATACAACTAAAGCAACTGTAATCCACTTAATATTGTCTAAGTACGTCTTTCTCATAATATTACCACCTTTGCTAAGATTCTTAACATTATTATATTCCTAATTTACCCTATACTCTACCAATCCTTCTTAACAAGATGATTTCATTTATGTTAATGTTCATTGCAATTTATTATATTTCATCATAACTGACAAAGGCCAAACGTCTGCTGTCTCTGTTCCACGAATTCACGTTAATAGTTCCCTGACCACCGAATAAACTGACCAATTTGCTCTGATTGGAACCATCATAATCCATCAGCCACAGTTCCACATGTAAGTTTGGAAGATGTTGTTCCGGAAGCTGATCCTCTTTATTAAATACCAGATAAACCACTTTCTTTCCATCCGGAGAAATGTGAGCAAACCAATTGTCCTTGTCATTATCTGTCATTTGGACTTTTTGACTTCCATCTGCATTCATTCGCCAGATTTGCATCAGTCCCGTAACGGTGCTGTTATACCAGATATGCTTTCCATCCGGAGAGAATTCCGGCCCATCATTAAAACCTTCAAAGGTGAGTCTGACTTCTTCAAACGCGTCTTCCTTTCTCTCCACCTTTCCGGGCGCCATGGTTTTATAAACGTCTACGTGCTGAGCTCCATCATATATTCGAAAAGCACAGTAACATAATTCGTCCGATGCCGGCGACCAGCCGTGAAGGAAACTTGGTTTCACCGGTGTGACCAGCGTTGCTTCTCCCCCTTCAATTGGACAAACATAAATCTGACATTGTAACCAATCATGATTTGTATTGTGGCTAACTGCAATTTTTGTGAAATCCGGAGATAGCACATGGTCGTTATTGCAATCATCACAGCTTCCGGTATCAATCAACTCCGTCCTGTCTGTATCCGGATCATATCGATAGATATGCCCTTCGGAATTGAAATAGAGACACTCATTCTCCGGATTCCAATTCGGTGCCTCAATAATCTTTTCATAAGTGTGAAGTAAAGTAATTTCACCAGTTTCAATATCAATTACATTCAAATAACTTTTTTGCATCTTACTCTCCTTGCAATCCGATTCAAATACTATAAAGGGACTGAATATCTCAGCCCCTTATTATAAATTATTTTGTTCTTTTTACCTTGGTCTTTGACCATGCAGATTTGAATCTCTTCTCTCCTATCTTCTTGTAGGTTCGAATTCGAACATAATATTTTTTGTTCTGTTTCAAATTCTTAATTGTTTTGGAAGTTTTTTTCGCTTTTCCAATGGCAATTGTATTTTTCTTCTTGAAACTCTTATATCTGGAATACTGCAACTGATACCCGCTGATTCCCGATACTTTCCTCCAACGAATTTTCAAAGTTTTTTTCTTAGCCTGAATCTTTAAAATCTTACTTTTCTTTAGTACTATATTTTTTTTCGTACTTACTTCTCTTGACGCTTCTTCTGCAGTTGTCTCTTCTTTTTCCGTTAATTTCTCAGATGCCGTTGTGGTTTCTTCCTCCGGTTGTTTTTCTGTCACTTCAACCTCTAGAATTGCCATAACTGTTTTTTTATCATCTGTCATAACCACTATTGTTTTTCCCGGTGCCACTCCACAAATTGTTCCAGTATCATCCACTGTTGCAATCTCTTTTTTATCAGATTGGTAATTACTTAACACCTGAAATGTATCACTCTCTGACAATATAGTATTCTTTCCTGATAACTCTTCTCCTACTTGTAACGATATACTTTTCTTAATATAATTTTTAGATTCAAAAGAGATAAATTTTCTGTATTTGGAGGTTGCAAAATCATGGGCTGTTGAATTATTATAACCAACAATAACGCCACCATCTCCTAGGGTACCCCAATCATCATAAATAGTACATGTTGGATTATGGATTTCTATTACATATGGATTACAACTACTCAAAGCATTTTTATGGATTTCTTTCACATTTTTCGGAATTATTATTTTTTTCAAATTTCTGCAACTCTGTAAAGCCCCTGTTCTTATTTCCTTTAAAGAGTCTGGAAGAATTATTTGTTCTAATGTAGTCCTTCCAAATACATTTTTACTCAGCACTTCCACCTTGTTTCCAACGATAACAGATTTAAGATTTCCATAAAGGATAAACGGATTATAATCCTTCATTTTCTTCGTATATTCATCCCAACATTCACAATCGTTTAGGTTCTTCGCATTAAAATAAACAGTTTCCAATCCATCACTTCGTCCTAAAAAATACTTTTCAATTACCTCTACCCCCTCCGGGATTGTTAACTCCTTTGCTGCGGTTTTTTCAAATAGATCCTTTGGAAGTTTTTTTACCCGGCTTCCGATATAAATGTTTTCTATGGAGTCACACTTGAAAAATCCATAGATTTCACTTTCTAAACTTATAGCATTGTAATTAACCGTTTTTAATCCACTGCATTCAAAGAACGCTGCCCATCCAATTTTCTTTACATTTTCGGAAATCGTTATTTCTTCAATACTACAACTATAAAATGCATTTTCTTCTATTTCTGTTAAGGTTTCAGGCAGGACAACTTTTTTTATTGTATTATTTTTATAAAAAGCATTTCTTCCTATTTTCGTCACAGGATAACCATCAATGTTCTTTGGAATTTCTACCTCCGCATCAGTTCCTCCATATTCTGTAATCGTCACTTCGCCGTCAGTAATGGTATAGTGATAATATCCTGGTCTCTCATCTGCCAAAAGCGATTCTATCGGTACATTAATTACCGCCACGGTTAATGCAACTATTATTATCAATATTTTTTTTAAGTATTTCATATTCATTCTCCTTTTTAATCAAATTTCAACCCACTTAACAAACTTCCAAGAGAGGTTCCGATTTCTTCCACCTCCGGAATATTGCTGCGGTTTTCCTCTTCCTCTTTCTGACGTTCTTCTTCTAACAATTCACGAATGCTTAAGCTAATCTTTCCACCTTCGTTTTTAATTACTTTTGCTTTCACAGTCTGACCGACTTCCACCGCTTCCTTTGGTGATTTAATACGGTCCAAAGAAAGCTGCGAAATATGAACCAGTCCCGTAAGATTGTTGCCTAAATCCACAAATGCACCGTATGGCTGAAGGGATTCAACCGTTCCTTCCACAATGGAATCCACTGCAATCTGTGCTGCTGCAGATTCTCTCTGGGCTCTTCTTGCTGCTGCGGATTCTTCTTTCAGAATTTCTCTGGCAGATAACACCAGTTTTGTTTTCTCCATATCTGCTTCAATAACACGAACACGGATTTCTCTCCCTAGCCATTCATTAGTATCTTCCACATGATTGATATCCAATCGGCTTACCGGAATAAAGCCACGTACGCCTTCTACTAAGGCAATCACGCCTTTGTTAACAATACCGGATACTGTAACCGGCAGGATTTCTCCTGTTTCCTTATACTTATTAATCTTCTCCCATGCAAGGAGTGTATCAGTATCATACTCTCCATTTCCCATATAAGCATAGGATTCTTCCAATGCCTGTCCTAAATCTTCCATTTTTTCTGTCTTATTTTCTACCATGATATTCCTCCATAAACTTTAATGGTTTCATTCTACCACGTTTCAAGAAAAAACGGCTACTTTTTTACAAAAAGTAACCGTTTCCTTGATTTTAGGCTTGTCCTGCTACTCCCTTTTTATTTCGTAAGCGAATAAGCATCCACACTAAATATCCGGGAATTGTTCCAAGGGCAATGGTTCCAATAAACACAGCAAGGAAATCCATAACCATTCCATGAGGAATATTTTCAAGTCCTTCACAGACTACATAAATAACGACTCCGCTAATCACTGCAATCAATGAATTTTTTGCTGTCTTCAAGACCTTTCCCGCAACCAAAGCCCATACAACACCAATCAGTAAAAATACAATGGTATTTAACTTCAATAAGTCCTGCAGTATTGGAAAATAATCCATGCGTTCCTTCCTCCTTTCTGATATTCAATTGTTTATCCGTTCCCAAAATCAATTTCATTCTATCACACTTCAATTACGAATCCAATAGACCGAATTTCTTCAGCCAAATTTCTTCCTTTTTTTCCCTTGTAACTACATCTTCTTTTCTTTATAATGTATAAGAATAAATAAATTTAACAAAGGAGTATTTATGCGAAAAACACCAAAGAAATTGGCAGTCTTGCTGGCACTCTCACTTACCCTGTCAACTCTGGCTCCTACGCACGCCACGGTTTTCGGTTCAACAAGTTCACCAATTGAAAAATTAATAAAGCTAAAAGAACAATCTTCTGAATCTCAAACTTTTCCGGAAGAGGTATCCACCGATGAACCTTCCACAGAGGAACCGACTACAGAGGAACCGACTACAGAAGAGCCGACTACGGAGGAACCAACTACAGAAGAACCTACCACAGAGAAAATGATTCAGTCTACGCTGAGCCCTACAAAATCCAAAGTGATTGTTTTAGATCCTGGACACGGAAATATTCATACTGGTTGCAGATTAAACGGTGTCAAGGAAGAAGTGGTTGTATTAGATATTGCAAAATACTGTGAAAAAAAATTAAACCAATATGGAAATGTTACCGTACGTATGACCAGAGAAAGCGGAAAATGTTGCAATCACAAAGGGTTAGCCCGTTGCCTGATTAATAGAAATCATTTAGCCGACAGATTAAAGGCAAATTTTCTAGTCAGTTTTCATATTAATTCCGATCCATCTCCATATGCGACTGGTGCAATGGTATTAGCAGCCTATAAATCCGGATACCATGATAGTGTTCGAAAAGAGACACAGGCTCTTGGAAAAATCGTCCTTAAAAATTTGTCTTCTCTAGGATTAAAAAATTTAGGTCTTTTGCTTCGGTCTGACTCAGATGGTAGATATCCCAACGGAAAAAAGATTGATTATTATTCTATTGTAAGAAATGGCGTATTAAGTAACGTCCCGGGAATTATTATTGAGCATGGATTTGTGACAAATTCATCGGACCGACTTAATCACTTTAAAACCAAAGCACAACGAAAACAATTGGGATATGCGGATGCCCAAGCACTTATCGATTATTACAAACTGGAAAAAAATAGTTTTGACGGTTCTTTCTTAACCAAAGGGAAATCAACTTACTACGTCAATAAAAAAGGAATCAAAATTGTTGGTTGGATTAAAGAGGGTGGAAAATGGTATTATATGAATCCAAGCAACGGAAAAATGAAGAAAGGTTTTCTCACTCTTGGGAAAAAAACTTTCTATTTGGATTCAACCGGTGCTATGACAACCGATTGGTTCAAGGTTAAAAGTAAGACTTACTTTGCCCGTGGAAACGGGACTGTTTTAAAAGGAAAAATCTATTCCCTCAACGGGAAAAAATATTATTTCAAAACCAACGGTTCTATGAAGAAAGGCTGGGTAACTTATAAAAAGAATCGATATTACTTTAATAAATCTACCGGTTCTATGGTTCATGGCTGGGTCAAGATTGGGAAACATCGTTACTACTTTTCTTCTAAAACCGGAAAACTAAAAAAGAAAAAATAGAACAAAAACCTAAAGTCTAAGCAATGTTTAATCCATCAGACTTTAGGTTTTTTTCGATAATAATGTCGAAATTTTTCGAAATCTTTTTTACACTTTCAATTATAATTCATGTATAATGAAACGGTACGGGTATTTTATATAATCAATGGGGGATTAGATATGGAAAAAACAGAAAATACGCTTGTACAGAAAGATTTGTCTATCATCTCAGACGAATTAGAAAAACTAAAGAAGCAATTGCTGGTAGAACGACAACAGAGAAAACACTGGCAGGAACTGGCAATGATTTTTCATGATGCGCTCTGGAGTGAACTGAGACGCACCAATAAAGTCAGTGCAAAATAATGCATAATGCCGGAATGAGAACAATCAAAATCTCATTCCGGCATTTCTTATTTTATAATTGCTGTCCCTGAACAAGTTCTTTCAAACATCCTCCGCGAGCAATAGCAATACTTTGTCCCTTATTCACTTTTAAGGATAAATCTTTTTTATATTTTCTTTTTTCAACTTGAAAAATCCCGTATAGCCTACAGTAAATTCTTTCTTAATTCATCTCCGGATGCTGCATGTAAATATGCCGGTGCAATGTCAAATACAGTCTTACAACCCTTCTGTCCTTCCTGGCATAAACGGTATGCTGCTCTTGCATAAGCAACCAATACACTAGAAGTAAACTCAGGATTTGAATCTAATGTTAATTTATATTCAATGACATGCTTGTTTTCATTATTAAATCCTGTACATCCACTTCTAAGAACCACACCACCATGAGGAATTCCTGCATGGTCTCTGTTTAATTCTTCCTGGCTGATGAAATGTACTGTTGTATCATAATCTGCAAAGTAGTTTGGCATTGTCTTGATTTCATTTTCAATCTTGTCAAGATCTGCTCCTTCTGCTGCTACCACAAAACATTCTCTTGTATGCTTTTCTCTTGTTGTAAGCTCAGGATTTTCTCCTTTACGAACGCTATCCAATGCAGCTTCTACCGGAATGGTATACTGTCTTGCATCCAATACCCCTTCAATTCTTCTGATTGCATCAGAATGTCCCTGGCTTACACCCTTACCCCAGAATGTATAATCTTTTCCGTTTGGTAAGATTGCCTGTGCATAAAGTCTGTTTAATGAGAACATTCCCGGATCCCAACCTACGGAAATAATTCCAATATGTCCGTTTTCCTGGCATACCTTATCAACATTTGCAAAATGCTCCGGAATCTTTGCGTGTGTATCAAAACTGTCAATGACATTAAAATATTTAGCCATTTCAGGGGTCTGGGTTGGTAAATCATTAGCGCTACCGCCACAAAGGATTAATACATCAATATCATCCTTCTTTGCTTCAATTTCATCCATGGAAAATACAGCAACATCTGTAACTGTCTTTACAGTAGAAGGATCACGTCTGGAGAATACTCCTACCAATTCCATATCATCTGTTTTGCTCAGTGCACATTCCACACCACGTCCCAGATTTCCATAACCTGCAATACCTACTCTAATCATTATTTTTCTTTCCTCCTATATGTCAATTTTCTTATAATACTTTTGATAAGAAATTTATCAAACGTTCGTTCTTTGGATGGTCAAAGATTTCTTCCGGAGTTCCTTCCTCCACAATCTTTCCCGCATCCATAAAAATTACTCTGGTTGCTACTTCTCTGGCAAATCCCATTTCATGGGTTACTACTGCCATTGTCATTCCTTCTCTGGCGAGTTCTTTCATAACGCTAAGAACTTCTCCAACCATTTCCGGATCCAAGGCAGAAGTTGGCTCATCAAATAACATCACATCCGGATTCATACACAATGCTCTTGCAATGGCGATACGCTGTTTCTGTCCTCCGGACAACTGTGGCGGATAAGCATCTGCCCTGTCATCCATATTAACCAGTTTCAGCAGTTCCATTGCTTTCGCTTTTGCTTCGTCCTTGGACATCTTCAGCACCTTTGTCGGTGCCACAATCATATTTCCCATGATGCTCATGTGAGGGAACAGATTGAAATGCTGGAATACCATTCCCATTTTCTGACGATGCAAATTAATATTTACATTTTTATCGGTAATATCATTTCCTTCAAAAATAATCTGTCCGGAAGTTGGAACTTCCAGCAAATTCAATGTTCGAAGAAATGTTGACTTTCCTGAGCCGGAAGGTCCGATGATTACAACTACTTCTCCTTCACGAATTTCTGTTGAAATACCATCTAATGCCTTAACCTGTCCATCATTATAATGCATCTTAACATCTTTTGCTACAATTAATGCTTTATCGCTCATTCTTTCTCAACCTCCTCTCTAGTCTTCCTAGCAGGAATTCGAGAATCAATACCATTATCAAATACAACGCTGCTGCCACAAATAATGGTCCTGCAGCCGAATATGTACGGCTTCTAACGATATCGCTGACTTTTGTCAGATCCTGTAATGCTACGTATCCTGCGATGGCTGTTTCCTTTAACAAAACAATCAATTCATTTCCTAGCGCAGGAAGTACATTCTTAATTGCCTGTGGAATGACAATCAAAGTCATAGTCTGAACATAATTCATTCCCAGACTTCTTCCGGCTTCCGTCTGCCCTTCATCCACAGACATAATACCGCTTCGTATGATTTCCGCCACATAAGCTCCGGAGTTTGTTCCAAATGCAATACATGCCACCAATACTTTATTGTTTGATGACTGCAATATAACCAAAAACCATATTAAAATCTGAACAACGGAAGGTGTCCCTCGAACAATTGTCAGATAGATTTTTGAAATAAAATTCAGTATAAACAAAATCCCTTTGTAAAGTGGATTATGCATTTCCTTAAAATTCCTGTCATAAGATGTTCGAATGATTGCAATCAATGTACCAATGGCAATCCCAATCAGTAACGCAAATATCGTTACCTTAACAGTTACACCTAATCCATCCAAAAACATTTTCCATCGGTCTTTGTAAATTAGGGTTTTGTATAATTCATCTTTGATACTTTCCATATTTCCACCTTTTATTTTTTGATGTACTTATCAACAATTTCCTGAATTTTTCCCTCGTCCTTTAACTCTTTTAATGCCTTATTCACGTTCTTTGTTAACTTATCATTTCCTTTTTTGAGTGCAATAGAGTAGTTTTCATCTGCATAAGCAGTTTCTAACACCTTTAATCCTTTGTTTTCAGCAACGAAAGCTTTTGCCGGTTCATTGTCAATAACAACACAATCAATCTTTCCGGCCTTTAAGGCTTCAATGGCATCGCCACCGGCATTGTAGCGCTCTACTGTACCAAGCTTTGCAGCTTCAATGTCATCTGAGCAGAAAATATCTCCGGTAGTTCCTGTCTGAACACCAACTTTATTGTTTGCTCCTTCTTTCTTTAAATCATCTGCTGATGTAATCTTAGAATCTTCTTTTACAACAATTACCTGAACGGCTTTTGTATAAGGATCAGAGAAATTTACACTCTTCTTTCTTTCTTCTGTAACTGAGATTCCGGACATTCCCATATCAACTTTTCCAGCTGCAACCGCACCGATGATGGTGTCAAACTTCATATCTTCAATCTGAACTTCGAGCCCTAATTTTTCTCCAATTGCTTTCGCAATTTCAATATCAATCCCTGCATACTCATTGTTTTCCATGTATTCATATGGCGGGAAATCTGCACTGGTCCCAACGATTAATTTTCCTTCTTTCGCAGTTCCAACCTTTGTGTTTGCTTCCTTGCTTCCGCAAGCAGTAAGCACACCTACTGTTAAAACAGTTACCATTAATAATGAAACAATTTTCTTCATATTATTCCTCCTAAACTGAAAATTCGAGCAAAACTGCCCACGCGCACATCATTATAACACATTTCCATCAACACTGCTATATATTTTAAATACAAAAAAGGCCCAATTGATGAGCCTTTCAAATCTTAATAATATACAATGATTGGATCCCCATTTGACAATAGCTGATAAATCTGTGCAGCTGCTGTTGCAGGAAGATTAATACATCCGTGTGAACCTCCTGCTCGCCAGATATTTCCACCAAATTTTGGTCTCCAACCTGCATCATGAAGTCCCACACCTGTTGGCGTTAATCGAATCCAGTAATTTACTTTCGTTTCATATTCATATCTTCCATTCGGTTGTCTATCCCCGCGGAGAATTTTGTTCTGTCGCTTATCATATGCAGTAAATGCACCTGCCGGAGTTTTGTGTTTTGGATCATCTTTTCCGGACACAACATCGGTCTCAAGCTTTTTCTTTCCTTTTACATAAATCCACAAATGCTGCTTTGCCAGATTCACTTCACAATAAGTTTTTCCGAATCCGTCATTATCATCCGGGTCTGCACTTTCAACTCTTGCGTAAACCGGTCTTCGTTCTACATCTTTTTTCTTCTTTAATTCTTTTGCCAGTTTCTCCAGTTCCAGTTCCTCTGCAACCTGCCAGCCATAATAAGGACTTGGTTTCAGCTGAATCACCTTGCCACCTGTTGTTTTAAACGGTCTCGGTTTAGAAACGGTGTTTACTTTTTTCGCCAATTCTGAAACATATTCTTTCATCTTTTTGTCCCAGACAGATTTTTTCTTTTTGTAGATACCATTCTTATCTTTTACAAGCCAGGTGAGTAGCTCGGTTCCATCCAACACTTCTTTGGAACCATCAGGCAACTTATATGTAATTGAAACTCCAACCAAATCATTCAAATTATCGACCTGGCTGTTCAGCGATTCATCATCAGATAATACCTTCGGCTCTTCATAAACCGTGTCCATATCCACGCTTGTTTCTCCGTTCTTTAAAGCATCTCCAACAAAACGTACCGCACTTTTCTTTTTCATCTTAGTTCCCGGAACTTCTTCTTTAATATAAAATGTTCCATTTTCATATGCCGGTCCTGCATCCTGGGGACTAACCATCTTTTCTTTATCAAGTTCAGGAAAATTACCAACAACTTCTTTTAACTTCTCCGTAGAATAGTTTGCTTCTAATTCATATTCTTGATGAGCTCGTTTCCAAAACCATTGAATTCCATTCTGTTCGTCCAAAATTTCTTGGACATTATAGGAATTGACATATTCATAATCCACATCTTTTCCCTGAATGGTTTCCGTATGATTTTCTCGAAATTTCAAAGTAATCTGATATTCTTTTGCTTCTTTCCGAATCTTGTTTTCAGCTTCTTCAACTGTCATTCCACTGACATCGATTCCATTGATTTTCGTTCCTTGCGAAAATTCCGTTTGATAATTTCCTGCAAGAAACAGAAAACCCAGTCCGATTCCTGACACTAAAATCAACAACACGCTGTAAATAATTTTTTTGTGTCGGATTTTCTGCAAAATTTCTTCGTTGCTCATTTTCCCTCTCCTGAACTTATTTATATCACAAATCAGCCTCTCATCTTATAGGAACAAAGTGTCGCTTGCGACACTTCGCGCGCGAGCGGATGCGTCAGCATAAATACATCTCCGCGAGCTGCGCATCCTTGCGGAGCATTTTTATTTCATGGGGAAGTTCAAAGAACTTTCCTATGAAATAAAAAACTGCCCA
>JAILRZ010000200.1 GCA_024697845.1 Eubacterium sp.
TAGAAAGCGTTTGGGTGGTCTGTTCCATGTGGTTATTGACCTGGAGCGAATCGGGGATCATGCAATCAATATTATGGAATCTGCTATTAAAGAAAAAGAAAAGAAGATTTCATTCTCTGATGAAGGCAAGGAACAGGTTTTAGCAATGTATGAAAAAGTCATTCAGATTTATGATAAATCCATTGAAATTTTTACAACATTGGATAAGAACTGTTTTGATGAAGTGAATCAATTGGAAGATACAATCGACCAGATGGAAATCGAATGTCAGGAAGGACATGTAAGACGTATGTCTGAGGAACGTTGTTCCATTGAGGCTGGATTACTGTTTACAGATTTGGTAATCGGTTTGGAAAGAATTGCGGATCATGCAACAAACATTGCATACTCTATTCTTCCGGAAAAGCAATAATAGATGATAGGAAAAATACGGCGTGTTTGGCGTCGTATTTTTTTGTGAAGGAATAGAATTGCAGAAAAGGGAAATAATGTAGGCAGGAGGTGCTTATGTGGGGAATTCTAATTGCTTTGGTTTCGGGTGCATTGATGAGTGTGCAGGGGGTTTTTAATACTGAGTTAACAAAAAGCAGCAGTTTGTGGATAGCAAATTCCTGGGTTCAGTTAACAGCCTTCTTTGTTTGTGCTGCAGCATGGTTTTCAACGGGTAAACAAAACGTTATGGAGTTATTTCAGGTGAGTCACAAATATATGTTGCTAGGAGGCGTATTAGGTGCCTTTATTACATTAACTGTAATTCAGAGTATGGAACGGTTGGGACCGGCTCAGGCGGTTCTGGTCATTGTAGTGTCTCAGATTGCAGTGGCATATTTGATTGAAGTGTTTGGATTGTTCGGAGTTGAACAAGTTGTTTTTGAAGGAAAGAAACTATTGGGATTGCTTCTGGCTATTGGTGGAATTTTTATTTTTCAGCACTAATTTTCTTCAAGAATTGTAACATTTTATTATTGCGAAGTGGGATTTTATTTTGTACAATGAATATGTACGTTCAAAAGTGGGAAACTCTTTATGAAGCATAAGGAGATGAATGTATGATAATAAAAAAAATAATGATTATTTTACTGATTTCTATGTTGGTCGGATGTGACGGAGAACAGAGGACGATTGAATTTTCAACCCAGAGTATTTCAGATTCGGAAAAGACGTCTGTTCAGGAAGAAAAACAAAAAATTGCTTGCGTTTATATTTGTGGGCAGGTAAAGCATCCGGGAGTGTATCAGGTTTCGACAGATGGACGAATCAACGATGTGCTGAAAATGGCTGGTGGCTTTACAAAGAAGGCACAGAGGGATGCACTGAATCTGGCAGAACCGGTAAGCGATGGGGAACGAATCTATGTCCTGTCAAAAAAGGAAGCTCAGAAAGCAGAAAAAGCAGATGAAGGTGCAGGAGAAATCCCAGGAGGGAGTACCGTTAATCTGAACAGTGCTTCACAACAGGAATTAATGACTTTACCGGGGATTGGTGCTTCGAAGGCACAGGCTATCATAGAGTATAGAGAAAAGAATGGCAGATTTACAAAAATAGAGGATTTGAAAAAGGTGTCAGGCATTGGAGATGCTACTTTTTCCAATATTGAGAGTATGATTGCTATTGGTTAGGAAGGAAATCAATGAAAGCTTTAGTTGTAGATGATGAAAAATTAATTGTAAAAGGATTAAAATTCAGCCTGGAACAGGAAGGATATGAAGTGGATTGTGCTTATGACGGTCAGGAGGCCGTTGATAAGGCAAAAGAAACGGCATATGATATTGTACTGTTAGATTTGATGTTGCCAGTGTACAATGGCTATGAAGTATGTCAGCAGATTCGTGAATTTTCAGATATGCCAATCATTATGTTGACTGCAAAAGGAGATGATATGGACAAGATTCTGGGATTGGAATATGGAGCGGATGATTATATTACAAAGCCGTTTAATATCTTAGAAGTGAAGGCTCGTATCAAGGCCATTATCCGTAGAAATAAGCGGAAAGCTACGGTAGTTACAGCACCAAGGGTTATTTCCATTCGAGAGTTGAAATTAGATGTGGAAACAAAACGATTATATATCAGAGATCAGGAAGTACGTCTGACGGTAAAAGAGTTTGATATTTTAAAACTGTTGGCAGAGCATCCCGGAAAAATCTACAGCAGGGAGCAGTTGTTGACAATCATCTGGGGAAGCAGAAACCCAGGTGATGCTCGTACTGTTGATGTGAATGTGCGTAGATTAAGAGAAAAGATTGAAGAAAACCCGGCAAAGCCTGAGTATGTACATACAAAATGGGGAATGGGTTATTATTTCCAAGGATAAGAAAAATGAAGAAGAATTTTATTGATAAAATTCGCAATGTATTAAGAAGCTTGAAATTCAGAGTGTTCATACTCATCGCAGTGGCAGTGATTGTACCAACTCTGGTTTCAAGCATATTTATTTATAACGTTGCGTTGGATAATTATAAGGAGAAACGACTGGAAACTTTTGATACAGCCAATACAGTAATAAAAAATACCATTGAAAACGGACATTTTTTTGATGAAGTTGCGGAAAGTGCAGAAGCTACTGACAATGCAGTTCTTCAAAACAACTCCCAGATTGAACATCTGGCAAAGGCATATGAATGTCGAATTCAGGTAATCAATGGTAAGAGTGAAATATTGTATGATAGTGGCAATGATGTGGGAAAAAGCAGCGTTTCCAATTTGGTACAGAAGGGGTTAAAAGGACAGAAAAAGTTTCTGTCTAATGATACTGCGGTAGAATATGTTGTCCCGATTTCCATTGCGGTGGAAAATACAGACTCGGATGCCCGGATTATTCTGGGAGTGGTTTATACCCGTTACTCCATAAAAGATATGGGAACATACGGAAAATCGGTTGAACGTTATGTATCTATGGTAGAAAGCCTGTTGGTTATTTTTGGATTGATTATAGCCTGGGTATTATGTATTGTATTTACTAATCCGATTCGACGAATCGAGGAGTCCATTACAGAGATTTCTTTAGGAAAGAAAAAAGAGAATACCAACGAGACACCAGATGAAAAGAAGAAAAAAGAGGAAAACGACTATTCGGAAGTCATGGAAATCAGTAGAGATTTTAAGGCGTTGGTAGAACGCTTGACAACTCAGGTACGTTCACAGCAGGAATTTGTGTCGAATGTGTCTCATGAATTAAAGACACCGATTACATCTATGAAGATTTTGGCGGATTCTCTTTTAGGACAGGAAGGAGTTCCGGAAGAATTGTATCAGGAATTTCTTCAGGATATTTCCAAGGAAATCGACAGAGAAAATAATATTATTACAGATTTATTGGAACTGGTGCGAATGGAGAAGTCTTCCACATCGGTTAATATTTCATCTGTTAATATCAATGAAATTGTGGAAACAATTCTTAGAAGATTAAAGCCGATTGCTGAAGAAAAAAATATCGAATTAATATTTGAAACGTTCCGTCCGGTAATTGCGGATGTTGATGAGGTGAAGTTTGCCAGTGTGGTAAATAATCTGGTGGAGAATGCAATCAAGTACAACAATACAGACGGAACGGTGACGACTTCATTAAATTCCGATCATCAGTATTTTTACTTGAAGGTAACAGATTCCGGAATCGGAATTTCTGAAGAAGCACAGTCCAGAGTGTTTGAACGATTCTTTCGCGTGGATAAGGCAAGAACGAGAGAAACCGGTGGTTCCGGTCTGGGTCTTGCAATCACAAAAGAAATTGTGGACAAGCACCATGGTTCCATTAAGGTTCATAGTAAAGAAGGGGAAGGAACGACCTTTACGGTACGAATTCCATTGAAGTATATCGAGCAGGGAAATTATGTTAAATAGATTCAAAAAAATTGGAAACTGGATTTTAGTGTTTAGTTTGGTGTTGGGACTGTGTTCCTGTAGCACAGAAAAAAAAGAAACAAAAAAAGCAAAGTATCAAATTTATTATGTTAATGAAGATTTTACGGGAATAGTGTCTGCTGGTTTTGAGGGGGAAGAAAAGCGAGGCCGTGAGATGGTAATTTCCCTGGTCGCTGCGTTGCGTGGAAAAACATTGGCATCAAAGACGCAAAGACCAATCTTTGACGAAGTTCCACTGAATGGATTTGATATTGTGGAAAAAGTTTTGACGTTGGACTTTGGAGAGGAATATTATCAGTTGAGTAAGGAGAAAGAGTTTCTGTACAG
>JAILRZ010000049.1 GCA_024697845.1 Eubacterium sp.
CAAATTCTGTAACTGGAGAGTTCGATGGAAGTACTTCTGCTTTGTTTAATTCCATATACTGAGTACTTAAATGCTTTGCAGCATTGTTGTAATAATTTATCATTTCTTCATTGATTGTGACAAATTCTCTGGAGAAGGAC
The DNA here is from genome assembly GCA_024697845.1 of Eubacterium sp. Classification (GTDB taxonomy): domain Bacteria; phylum Bacillota; class Clostridia; order Lachnospirales; family Lachnospiraceae; genus Eubacterium_G. The sequence goes on from JAILRZ010000049.1 coordinate 141, forward strand.
AAATCAATTCCCTTATCTTTCATTGCCTTCATTACATCTTCAAAGGTTCCTTCTGAACCAACAGTACTTGAAAAGCTTGTGCTGTAAGGTTTTGATAAAATTTCTCCACCATTCTGCCAACCAATCATTCCGGAGTTGATATTCACAATTCCGTTATCACTAATTTTCTGAAGAATTTCCTGAACATTCTTTGCAGTTGTTACAGGTACTTCTTTTGTTGAGAACACACCCTTCTTTGAGTCAGCCATTAAAAAGTCTACTCGCAAAGGAATACTGTCCTTACCCTGCTGTGTTTCTTTTAACACACCAGCATCAATCAGGTGAGCACGATATGCCTGAGCCATTCCTGCATAATCAGCAGTTGGTGTTCCGTCACTTCCGTCACCGGACAAAAACTGAATTGTGAAATCAACGTTATATTCATTCATTTTGTCCTGTGTTTTTCTATATGCATCTCCCTGCTGGTTTGTAACCTGATAGTATTCACTATTGTAAAGGAAAGATGCATACGCATATGTATATGCGTTCTGTTTTGGCTGTGTAGATTCCGGTAACACATGAATACTCATATATTCATCTCCTGAATCTGCATAGGCCAGAAATGCAGCCTGTGTACCATCACCTTGAGAAATACCATATACAGGTACTGTAGGGTTCTTCAAAGGTACCACGCTCTGAGAAACACCTTCATCCTGGTTCGGTGCATAGTGATGTAATGCTGTAGCTGGATCCGTACCATATACATCTCCGTTATATTCATTAAAGGTTGCACTATTTGGCTCGAAACGGATTAAAGCTCCGCTTCCGTCCGGAACAAATACATATCCCGGTGTAACATCCAAAACTTTTGCCTTGTTGTAAGCCTTGCCATCATAGTAATTTAAAATACCACCGCTGGCTCCAAGGAACGGAGCAATAATAACATCTTTTAATTTTTCCCTGTTTCCGGAAATTTCCTTTGAAGGAATCTTAAAGTTAATTGTTCCGTTTTCATTAAATGTTATGTAAACATTAATTCCTAATTCTTTGTTTGCTCCCAATTTGAATGAACACTGTAATTTGTACTCATTCTTTGAAGCATCCGATACTGTCAGACTAGAAGCTGATGCATCTTCACATGGTGCAGAAGAAACTTTCTGTACCATTGTGTTATCTCCGCTTCCTTCGTAATATTCTACAGTCACTAATGAATTGGCAAAGTCAACGAACTGATCTGACTGGAATGATGAATCTGTTGATTCAATGAAATCCATCAATTCCACAGGAGTCATATTGTTCTTGTTTGCAAATCCTGTAAAACCGGTATAAGTGTCGGATTCAATTGCAACGGCACCCGATTCGATTTTTTCAATGATTGCTTTGATGATTTCATCATCAGTCTTACCTTTTGATGAAACCTTTGCCTTGTGCTGTAAAGCCAGAATGTCATCCTGACAACGTTTTAATTTCTTTCTTCCATCCTTGATTGTATCAATTGATGGAACATCCAAACCGGTCTTCCAAACCCATCCGGTTTTGACATTTTTAATTGCAATAATATCTTTGTCTTCATAGAAAAGATACTGGTAATCTCCTACAGTACACAATTCCTGATATGCATCCGTAAGTTCCAAAACGGATTTCACACGCTTCGGTACAGGACGGGTATCCCTGTTTGTATTCAGGAATGCCGCTCCAACACCTACTGCTACGGAAAGGATCATAAAAGCAAATACTGCTACAGAGATGCATTTAATTTTCTTAACTTTGGTTTCCTGTAACATTTCTATAAATCTCCTTTCCTACTGTTGAAATAAATCCATATAACTGTTCCCACATAATAATTACTACAAGTACTACAATTGCTGCAATTAACATGAATACAAATGTAATAATTAAGCTTAATACTGTATGACTGAAATCATAATCGTGAACTGTTGCCAATCCTTCGAAAATAACTGCAAGCGACCAGCCCACACCAACAATCATCGTAACATCCAAGATGAATTTTTCATTGTATGTTAGGACATAAGACAGTCCAATTGTAATCAGCATTGCAAAAAGTGCCGGCATTAAGCCATATGCTGGAATCATAAATACCTGTTTTAATGTACCATCACCATCAGTAATGGATGTAACCAGGAAGTTACAAACAATAAACAGAATCAGAATTGCAAAGAAACCGATTACAACAGCTCCCATATCCATATCTTCAACATCTGTATACTGATAGATAAATCCTTTACTTGTCTGGTATAACAAGTAAACTGCAAAGAATACTACGTAAATGATTGCTGCAGCAATCATAGAACCATTCTTTCCTACACGAATGTCGTAGTATCTTTCAATTGGATGTCTTGCGCACTTGAATGCGTAGCCAAGTTCACCGATTACCGGTAATTTCTTTAATTTTTCACCCAATGCTTTTTTCTTTCTTGGGATCACTTTGTTTCTGTCAATGACACCAAGTAAGATTTTCAATACAATAAGAAGTACAATAAATAGTAGGAATGGTCCAATGTATTTCTTTAATGCTACGTTACGCACTTCCCAGAATGCATTGGAGTAACCTTCTCTGTTTCCGGCAATTTCAAAGTGTTCCATAGCCGGTTCATAATCTTCGTCATTGTAATATGCCTTTGCTACACCGTTATGTGCCAACACTGACATCTGATTCAGACGTAATACTGTATTCCAGTCTTCCATTGCTGAATCATAATCACCATCTTCGTATTCCTTTAAGGCGCTAAAAATAGTCTTTGCATAATCTGTCGGAACAAAGGACTGAATATATCCTTTTTCTCCGTCTGCAGTCCAAATATTTCCTTTGTTATCTACTGCAATGGTTGTTAAGCTGGAGAACAATCCGGAAATGTCCATTCCCTGAACTGCTTCACCCATATCAAAAATCAATTCACCATCTCGTGTGTAAACACTAATGTATCCCTTTACGTCTGATGTATATACGATTCCATCATCATCTGCAGTAACATCAGTCATATTGTTCCATGTCACAACATCCTTATAAAGGTTGGCACCATCAGTACTATGCTTCTTTAAAAGATCTGTTCCGGTACCCATACTTACGGAATAAGCCAATCCCTTATGATCCACATATACATTTGAGAATGTAGATGGAAGTGTATTCAGGATTTCAGACTTTTCTTCCTGTTCTCTTGTTAGAATTAATTTCATGAAGGCCTGCTGTGGTGTCAGTCTTGTCTGGTTCGCTGCGAAATATCCTAAGAATTCCCCTGCGTTTGACAACTGAATAATACCGTTATAGTTACCTTCAGATACGATATAAAGGTTTTCACCACTATCAATTGCAACCTTACTTGGCTCGTAGTTTGATGAAGCGGATTCATCAAAAATCGGAGCGGTAGGTCTGTCGTACTGTCTTACATAGTAGAAATCGTACTGATTGTTCTGCTTTTTAAATCGATATACAGTCTTTGCAGTAGAATCAGCAACATACAAATCACCTTTCTGTGTTAAATAAATACCCTTTGGTGATTCGAATTTCTTCTCCTGACCTGATGCTGTAAAGACTTCAATTGTATTAATAATTTTTTCGCGATCCAGGTTATAAACAAGGACACGCTTATGACCTGTATCAGCAATGATCAGAATGTTTTCTCCTTCTGCATTCTGTTCAATAATCATATCTTCCGGATCACTTAATCCTAAAGATGTGATGGTTCTGTCCGGCAGGTATGCATCCTGTGTTCGAACGAATTCACCCTTATCATCTAATGTATAAGAATAACTCGTCGCCTGTGATGCAGCTACCGAAAGTGCGGACATTGCCACAAATGTTAGTGCCAGAAGCAGCACTAATGATTTTTTCATAATTTTTTTCATCGACTGCCTCCTTACTTAATACCTGAATGACTCATTGTGTTCATTACCTTAGACTGCATTGAGATGAATATAATCAGGTTTGGAATAAACATTAATACGTTGGCTGCCGCCATCATTCCTGCTGCTGCTACCGCGTTGTTTGTTCCAATAGAACCAACATAGTACGGTAACGTTCTTAATGCTTCACCGGTAATGTAGTTGTTTGATGATTCTGCGTTCTGCCATACCTGCTGGAATGTTAATACAACAGATGTAGCCAACGCCGGTTTCGTTAACGGAATGATAATCTTTCTTAAGATGACCCAATCACCTGCACCATCCACAACCGCTGCTTCAATTAACGCATCCGGAATTCCATCTACGAACTGTTTTACCAGGAATAAACCTACCGGCATTGCAATCAGCGGTAAAATGTGCGCAAACCATGTATTGTACGCACCAATATTAACAATAATTAAGTATCTTGGGATTGCTACGGCTGTTGGAATAAACATCAACGCAGTCTGGTTTACTTCCCATAACGCACCCTTGATTTTAAATTTCTTCTTTGAGATTACATAAGCTGCCATGATTGTAATAAACAGGTTCAAGACTACTGTCAATGTTGCTACAATCAATGAGTTCAAGAAATATCTTGTCATTGGGATCCCTGTTGATCCCGCTAAGTTCATTAAGTTTCTAAAGTTATCTAATGTAGGGTTATATACAAAAATTGATGGTGGGAATCTAAACAATTCTCCAAGCGGTTTAAACGCATTACTAAAGAGGAATATAACCGGAATGAGCATCATGATTGCTAATGGTAACGCAATCACATGAAACTTAATCTGACTCTTGGAAAATCTACTTGGATTAATTCGATTACCTTGAAAATTTGCCATTGCTATATCCTCCTTTCTAATATTCGTCTTTCTCTGTGAAGAGTTTGTTTGCCACCTTGCTACATAACCATACCAAAATTAACAGTGATACAGAGATTGCAGATGCATAACCCATTTCATAACGGGTAAATGCATAGTCGTCGATATGGTTTGCAATCAGCTGACCTGCATAGTCCGGTGTCGGGTTAGCACCTGCCAAAGCAACGCCCAACCAGCCCATGTTAAATGCGTTTACGATAGACATAACCGCGCCAAAGAGCATCTGTGGTTTCATTGATGGAACTGTAATGTAAATAATTTCCTGTGCTCTGTTCTTAATTCCATCCACATAAGCTGCTTCATACAATTCTTGGTCAATATTCATAATACCGGAAAGCATTGATAAGAATCCGATACCCATGGAAGACCATAAGGATACAAGAATCATAATCTGCATAAAGTAATCAGATGAAATCAACCACTGAATCGGCTGACTAATCAAACCTAATTTCTGTAAATATGCATTTGCAAGACCACTCTGGTCACCAGAGAAGATAATCTTCCAAACGTACTGGATAAACAGTGCACCCGCTAAAGAAGGCATATACATACATAATGCATACACTGTTCTGGCACGTGGTGTTACCTGTGCCAGAATCCATGCCATTAAGAATGATAAAATATATCCTCCGATACCGACCACAATCGCATAAAGAATTGTGTTCGGCAATACAAATTTCATAAATACTTCGTCACCTGTCAAAAGGGTAATGTAATTGTTCATTCCCGCAAATGTAGGTGTGTTGATTACATCAAAATATGTAAATGATAATCCCATACCGATTACAATCGGTAAAAGAATAAATGTAAAGAATAACAATGCATAAGGTAAAATTAACACGAATACATGGAAGCCATTTCGGTCAGTAAATTTCTTTTTTCCTACCTGCTCTGCAACTTCAATATTCTTACTGGCTGCCATCGTCTTCCACCTCCGTTTCTGAATAATCATTTACCGGCATCTGGTCTTCTTCCGGAGTCGCCTTATCCATCTGTTCTTTAATCCATGCTTTCGCATCACTGTGAAGGGTAAAGCTCTTTCCTTTTGCCATGTTTCCATTTTCATCGTAGAAGCCAAATTCCTGCATCTTACGGACAATTTCTTTATTTACATCTGATTTTGCTTCATCGACAGAAACCTGTGCTGAAGTTCCATCAAATACCATTGTTGTCCAGATATTTGAAATTGTTCTTTCCAATAAGTACTGTCCCGGTGTTCTCGGAACGTCTGTTACGGAATCAATCTGACTCATAACGGTTCTCTTATCTGCTTCGTCCATTGGGTTATTTTCCAAAGCTGCCTTGTTTGCAGATAACCAGAAGAATGTCTTTCCGTATGTGGAACGAAGTGTCTGTGTATATTCTGTCTGTACATCCTTGCTTGTCCACCATTTCAGGAATTCCCAGGATTCATCTTTCATTTCTGAATTCTTGAAGATAACTCCACCGGTACCGTTTGCTACGAAGCTGGCATTTCTTTCACCATTTTCGTTTTCTGTGTATAAGTAAGGCATCAGTTTCCAGTTACCATTTAATTCCTGTGCCCCATTCTTAATCAATGTATAATCTTCCATACCAACAATACCGATTGGTGCTGTTGCATATCTGAAAGAGTTAAAGAATGAGTTGATTGATTTTTCTAAGGAGTTGATTGTAAACAAATCACCTAAGAACTGTAATCCCTTAACGGCATTCTTAGAATCAATTCCTGTTGTAACACGTCCTGTTGTAGGATCCTGTTCATATAAGTGTCCACCATGCTGCAGAATCATTGGTGCAGTCTGATAGAACCACTTGTATCCTGTTGCGCCCTGTGCAATATTATGGTAGAAGTTCATACCATATCTCTGAAGTGTTGGAAGAATTTCAACTAATTCATTCCAGTTTTCAGGACACTTTAATCCTAACTGATCAAAAATATCCGTTCTGTAAACAATTGCATTAAAGTCTGTTGTTTCAGGAATCGCATACATACCATCATTATAAACGTATGATACAAACGCTCCTGAAGGGAATCTATTTGCAACGCTCCAGAAATCATCAAACTGTGATAAGTCATATAAAGCTCCACGGCTTGATAAGTCAAACGGAACGTATGACATTAATCCCAAAGCGATATCAGGAGTTTCATCTGCAGCAATTGCAAGAGAAATCTTGTTTACATCAGGCATGGTAGAAACCTTAACCTTAATGTTCTTTCCTGTCTTTTCCTTATAATAGTTTACGAATTCTGTGTCGGCCATCTTCTGAAGTAAGTCTACGTGAGTAATTGCTCTCTGTACCCAGACAGTAACAGTTTCACCGTCTTCCGGAATTTCAGCAGAGTACTTGTCAGAAGTAAATGTATTCGCCAACGCCATAGTACCTGTCCACAATGAACTGTACCAGGTTGAGTTCGGATTTTCTAACACATCATCATCACCATATACATAAATACGGTCTAAAGTGAATGCGTTGGAAGTTACATCTGTTGTAAATTTACTTAACGATACCAATACAGAGTTATCCGGTCCGGTTAAGTCCACAGTATGTAGGGCAATGTCATCCGGATACTTACTGATGGTATTGATAAACTGTGAAGCTTCATCCAAGTATGCAAGAATCGCACCCTTGCTTCCATTTTCAGAATGTTCCTGAAGTAAGAAACGGATATGCTGAATCAGAATCTTGTAAGCTTTCAAGTAATTTTCTGTATCTTTAATGTAGTTTGTAATCTTCCAATTTCTGTTCTCATCGATTTTAGAACCAGTGATTTTCTTGATTTCCAACTGGAAGTCTGTTACATGCTTCTGAAGAAGTGCAGCATAACGATATGCCTCCATAACAGGTTCATTTTCCTGTTTCACAGTAATGGTATGCGTTCCTTCTGTTAAGAAAATCTTGAAAGGCTTTCCTTCTTTATCTGAAAGAACTTCGTTTTCATATCCTGATGAAACAGGTGCAAAAGCATAGTTGTACAATTCTGCAAAAGGTACTTCTCCATCAATTGCGATTGTTTCAAAAGTATCGAATTCTTTCTTTTCGCTTCCATAGTGGAATGCCAAATGATAATTTCCGGTCTTCTTAACATTGAAGCGATAGGTAACATCAATACCTGCATTCTTCCAGCCTAATAAATTAATTCTATGATTATCTATGTTATATTTTGTAAGTGAAGTTTTTGCAGATGAACTGTAAATTGCATCAATTGAGTTCTTCTGGGAATATGAAACAGAGTCAATCTGTAACGCATCTTCCTTATCTGTAATCAAATCAGCGTTTGGATGTTCATCTTCGTATTGTTCATATGTCTTATAGTCTTCTACCGGTATTGGCTTTTTAGCCATAAGTTTTCCCAAAGCCAGTCCATTGGAAGAAACATTCTGAATGATAATTTCATTCTTTCCTGCTTCCAGATAGAACTGAAGTGGAGTGGCAGAAACATAAGTGTTGTTATAAAGAGGCACATTCTCATACCAACGAACCAATTTGTTCTGTGGTAAAGCAATTTCATCTCCATAACTATCCAAATCAAATTTCTTTTCTTCATCGCTACCCACGTATGCGTCAGGATTTTCAACATCAGTCCATTGCAATGGGAGCGCAATTGTTTTCATTTCTGAATATGGTTGTTTTTTGTTAACCTTTACAGAAACAGTAAAATCGGATAACGAATTTCCTGTAGACATATAGTCCACGTTCAGAGTATACATTCCTGCTTTTTCAACATTCACATAGTAATATGCCATCTGATTGAAATCCAATACTCTCACCGGAGAATCGTATCCGTTCATAGCTGCGATAATATCATCACTTGTATTTTCTTTATTGATTTGTTCGCTGTTTTCCTGAAGATACTGTTTTGCACTGATTCCATCTTCCAGCTCACAAGTATATTCGCCTTCGCCTAAATCGGTATGTTCTTTAATGTAATTCGTATAGTAAGCTTCTGCTTCTTCTCCATCTTCCAAATAAGCATTGGACAATAAGTCATAAGCCCACTGAACATCAGAAGCATTGGCATCTTCAATGTATACCGCTTCTGTTTTAAAAACAAACTTAAAAAGGCAAACGACAACAGCGACAATACACGCTATGGCTATTAAAGTAGTAATGATTTTTCTTTTCATTGCCGTCCTCTTTCCTTGTAAATTCATCGTGATTCACGTTTAAAACGTGAAGTTCTAAAACATCTTTTTTTCGGCACAAATGCGGAACTACAAAACGCAGCTCCGCATATTGTCCCGGAAACAATTCTTATTATTTGAAATCTGCGTCTGTTAATCCGTAGTTTTCTTTCAACTTATCCTTCAACTGTTTCTGTGCAGTTTCAAGACGGTCGTTAATCTTCTTGTTCCAGTCTGAAAGTCTTGACTTAACATTATCTACCCAGTTCTTATCTGTCATCCAAGAACCAGCTACTTCTTCGTCCCACTTATTGTTCCATTCATATAAACAATCTTTGGTTTCACCGTTTTCTGTAATGCTAAGCGCCTTACACTTATCAGCATAATCCCAATATTTTTCTGCTTTCCAGATTTCCAATACTTTCTGCCAACCTTCTTTTGCTTCATATCCCTTATGAGCATCAACGTTGTTCCAGATTTCCATCTGTTCATCAAATGCTTCACCCTTAACTACTGGGAATGAATCACCGGTTGTTGTTTTCTTGATCTGTGTTCCATCGGAATACTGCTGATCAAAGATTGCTTTCTTAGCTTCTGTACTAGCTGTCCAGTATGTTGCGAATGCGTAAGTTACATCAAGCTGTTTCTTTTCTGCATCGCTCCAGTCTTTATTGTTATCATCTGCTGCATAGTTGTGTAAACAGATTGGATCCATTACAACCTTAACTGTATTTTCACAGTAGTCTGTAGCAGGGTATGGATAAATATCCCAATCACTTGCATTTACATAAGTATCAGATTCTGAAGCTGATTCATCAGCTGCTGCTGTAATATACCAAGGATCTTCAAAGTTTGTTAATGTTCTGTTCTTTGAGAAGAAGTACCAAGAATAATCTGAACATTCTTTCATGATTTCGAGAGATACATTTCCAGCACCGTTATCTGTATCAACAGTTGACTGTGACCATTCATTCATATATGTAAGCAAGCTCTTAACTTCTTCACTATTGATATCAACGCTGTTCTGTTCCTTGATCTGCTTGTTAATTGTTGTTGTTCCGATGTTTACAATACTTGCTGCAGTACCCTTACTTCCCCAATAACTTGAGTGGTCAGTATTTGCAACAAACTCTGTATAATCATCAATATCCCAATCCGGTTCCGGAATTGAAATATTCTTACTAGATGCTAAAGACTTGTTTACCCAGATTCCTGCTGGAATTGTGTAAGATGGAAGTCCTGCCTGGAAGCATCCATAATAATTTAAGTTTTCCATCAACTGTGTATTATAAGCTTTATATGTTTCATCATCCTTATATACATTTAAGTTAGCAACAAGACCTTTCTTGATGTCATTTGTTACATTTGTTGATGCCCAGATATCAGGATACTTTCCATATGTAGCCTTAAAGTTTTCCATTTCCTGTTCCCAAGTAGGTGTACCAACCTGATCTGGATCACCTTCCTTAGACCAAAGGTTAATCTTGATATTTGGATATGTTTCATTAAATTTATGAGCCACAGCATATACCTGTGCAACATTGCTTGCTGTAATATCTTCTGGTTTTAATGTCTGATGTCCCATATCTTCATAATACTTTCCGTCACCGGACCATACCATGATAGATACTTCACCCTTAACTTTTTTGTCTTTTAAATTTGTAGCTCCTAAATTAGTTTTTGTAGCTCCTAATTTAGAACTTTCTCCTGATCCATTGTTTCCATTTCCATTTCCGCCACATCCGGTCATCATCATAGATGTTCCTAAAACTGCAGCCATAGAAAAGGCTAATGCCTTGCGACTAAATTTTTTCATTATTAATCCTCCTCCTTGTCGAAAAAATTTCACTTACATTAGAATTCACATAATGTCATTCTTAAAAATCATTTTATCACAGAGATATGTACAAATCAACAACAAAAAACGTTTTAACATTCATTTATCTTGTTGATTTTTTACTATAACTTTTGGGACCGTTTTCAATTTTCTGACTATTTTCAACGATTTTCCGATTTTTTTCTCCAGATTTTTTTTGCACTTACCACATCTGGCATAAAAATATTTTTATGACACCAAATCTTGTATTCCGTTTTTACTGCTTTTTCCCTTATGATACAAACAAAAAACCGGTCAGCTTTCGCCAACCGGTTCAATAATCTACTTATTTAATTTTATGCCTGTTCTCTTTTCTTTGAGAATACTACAACTGCTGCAGCTGCTGCAATGGCCATAAATCCAAACGCATATGGTTCAAAATCACCTGTTGTAACTGTAGTAGTAGTTGTTGTTGTTGCTCCGCTTGCTGCTGTCGTAGCTTCATTTGTCTGAGTAGCTGTCTTTTCTGCTAATGAGAATCCAGTACATGAAATAACTGTTGCTAATAATGCATCCTGGTCATTATCTTTTGCAATAGCATCCTGTCCACCATCTGCATATGTATATGCTGCCTTTTCATCTTCTCTGTCACCAAATTCACCACCGATACCAAAGTAAACTGAATTCGCATTACATTTTGCTGTAAAAGTTTCATTAAGTGTTACAGAAGTTCCCTTCTTTAAGCGAACCCATTTACCAAAAGCAATATCTTCTTTTGTAGCAACCTTAATGAATACCCACTTATCACAGTTTGATGACTTCAGTGTTGCCTTAAAAGTATATTCTTTACCTTTTACTACGTTAACTGAACCAAAGCCGTCTTTTGTATTCTGGTAAACCTGTCCTCCCCAGATACCGCCCCAGCCGATTTCTTTGATTTTAGCTGTCCAGCTGTCTGCTGACTGTGACTGTAATGTTCCTTCAGCACCTTCAAACCAGATACCATGTCCTTTACCCTGTTCTCTACCAAAGTAACTTCCCCATGTATCCTTGGCCATACAATTTACTGTCATTCCTGCAGTTAAAGCAAGTGCTGCAACTACTGCCATGACTTTTTTAAATTTTTTCATTGTTTTGTCCTCCTCTTGATATGCGAGAGTATCGCGTTTATAAACGAAGTATAGCACGAACCCCTTCTCAATTCAATGGATAAAATCGGTTTTTTCTATCTTTCAGACATAATAAACAATTTTCTTTGTGCTTTCTTGTACATTTTACCTAATTTTATTGCTTTTTTCCATTCGATTTAATATAATGATTCCGCAAAGGAGGTTATCGTTATGCGTACGATTATTGCATTTATTTTCTTATTATTATATTTTGTTATTTCCCTTCCTTTGATGCTGATTGCATTATTGGTCGGATTATTTTCCATGAAGGCCCGGGATGTGTTCATGCTACGGTTTGTTCAGTTCGGACTTCGTACCCTTCACCGGATTGCTGGTGCTAAAATCACTGTAAACGGACTCGAAAACATCCCAAAAGATGAAGCCGTTCTGTTTATGGGAAATCACATCAGTTATTTCGATGTAATTATCACCTATCCGCTGATGCGTCGTCCTACCGGTTTCATCGCAAAAAAAGAAATTAAGAAGATTCCTATTCTGGACTGGATTATGTACTTTGTACGTTGTCTTTTCCTTGATCGCGAAGACCCTCGTGCCGGCTTGCAAATGGTTCTTACAGCCGCAGACTATATTAAGGATGGGATTTCCATTGTTATTTTCCCGGAAGGAACCCGTTCTAAAGACGGAAAGCTGGCAGACTTTAAAGAAGGCTCTTTTAAGATTGCCACAAAATCCAAATGTTCCATCGTTCCATTCGGTGTTGTAGGAACTCCGGAGTTGTTTGAAACACATTCCCCTTGGCTGAAACCTGCAAATGTTTCTATCACTTTTGGTAAACCGATTCCAACCAAAGATTTGGATCGCAGTCAACAAAGAGCTTTGTCATCTCTTGTCCGCGGGGAAGTTGCGAAGTTGTCCGGTCAGGAACTTGCGGATTAGTTTCCGAGAAAGAACGGAAAAGGTTATTGTCAATTTGATTTATCAATGATAAAATATCACAAGATTTTATATATAGTGGAGGTACATTATGATTAATACACCGATTGTTGCTATGTCTACATTCGTCTGGGTAGTCACAATCATTCTTCTCGTATTACTGATCGCTATGGCGGTTTTGTATTTCTTCGGAAGAAAAGCAGAAAAAAAACAGACGGAACAGCAGAAAGCATTAGAAGCGAATGCTCAAACCATCAGCTTATTCGTTATTGATAAAAAGAAAATGCGATTGAAAGATGCCGGACTTCCAAGTGTTGTTTTGGAACAGGCTCCAAAGCTTGCAAAAGCAGCTAAGATTCCTATTGTTAAGGTTAAGGCCGGTCCAAGAGTCATGAATCTCATTGCCGATGCCAAAGTATACGATGCTATTATGCCAAAGCAGGAAATCAAAGCGACCGTCAGCGGACTTTACATTACATCATTCAAGAGAATCCGCGGTCCGGTATATGAACCACCTAAGAAAAAAGGATTGTTCGGAAAGAACAAATAAACAAAAGCAGTTGCTCCTCGTGGTAATCCACAAAGCAACTGCTTTTTTTATTGTCCATGAATATCAATTACAATCCGACTGTCTGAAACCTTTGCATTATCTGCATACAGTTCATAATCAATCATCAGATTGATGTGTTCCGGAATTTCTTTTACCTGAATTTCTTTTGTCATCACTTCCAGTAAAATATCTCCGTAAGGCGTTCCGTAAAGGGACTGACTGTTTTTCCCTTTTTGGAAGATTAATTTTCCGTTAACCATTCCGTTTCGTAACACTTCCACCTTTTCGGAATTGAATTTAATCGTATTTTTCGTCGTCTGACCACTTTCTTCCTCAATATCATCATATAGGAGATAGTGTTTATCTTTTTTCAAATAATACTTTCCCCTGGCCATCAGTTCCACACTTTCATTTCCTTCCTGTGCTCCCTGAAGTCCGGAGATTGTCACCAACACTTCTTTTTCCATATGTGTTCTCCCCACCTTAGTATTCTTCAATATTAATCTGTTCAATGGAATCTGCTTCAAAAGGCATAATCGAATTGGCAAATGCCTTAAATTTTTCTTCCGCATCACTGACATAAAAGCGATATGTACTTTCGTGATTTTTCTCTGCACAAATTCCCTGTTCCTGCAACAGTTTTCCAAGGCTCACTGCTGTTTCATATGCGGGATTCACCAGATTGACATCCGGTCCCATAATTTTTCCCACAGTGCTTCGAAGCAATGGGTAATGGGTACAACCAAGAATCAGGCTGTCTATATTTTCCTTCTTCAAATCCTTCAGATATCTGGAAGCAATTTCGTCGGTTACCGGATCATGCAACATTCCTTCTTCTACCAACGGGCAAAAAAGCGGGCATGCCTTTCCGATGACTTCTATTTCCGGATCAATCCCCTGAATAAACTTGGTGTATAATTCACTTTTTATGGTACCCTCTGTACCGATAATTCCAATTCGTTTGTTCTTTGTCGTTTCGATTGCCGTTTTCGCCCCCGGCTTCACTACGCCGATTACCGGAATATCCAATTCCTTTTCTACGGTATCCAGAGCAAATGCACTGGCCGTATTGCAGGCAATCACAATCGCTTTCACTTTTTTTGTTAATAAAAACCGGCAAATCTGTCTGGAGTACCGGATAATTGTATCTTTGGATTTGCTACCATAAGGAACTCTGGCAGTATCTCCAAAATAAACCACGCTTTCCTGTGGTAATTGTCTGATAATTTCTCTTGCTACTGTTAATCCGCCAACACCGGAATCAAACACTCCGATTGGCGCGTTAAAATTTTCCATAATATTACACCTTTGCTTTATCGTACCAATATTTTATCACGTACCGAAAATAATTCAACTCTTTTGAATAAGACTTCCTTTTTCCGGCAATACTTCATTCATATATTGAAAGGAGATTGCAATGAAAAAATATCAATACCTTCTAATCGTTTTTGTATTCTGGTGGAGTCTGTTCTGCCCCGCCCTAGGTTATCCACAGGAAGTTGTTTCATCCGACGAAACAACTTTGTCTCAACCGGAAAACTCTGCAACAATTTCTTTGCGTTTCAAATATTTATCTTTTTTAAACGACTACTTCCAGTAAGATTCCCGATCCACAAATTCCGTCAGATAAAGCTGTTCCGTCAGGTTGGCGCTTTCCAGACGCTCATAGGCCTGTCGGGCTTTTTCCTCGCTGTCAAACAAAGCAAATACTGTCGGACCGCTTCCGCTCATAATTGCCCCTAGCGCTCCCTCTGCCAATAAGAACTGTTTCACTTCTTCAATAATCGGATATTCCGGAATGGTAACAGTTTCCATGACATTAAATAGCAGCGACGCCAACTGTTTCAAGCTCTTCTGTTCCAACGCTTCCATAATGCCTTTCGTATCCGGATGTTTTCCCAACTGCTCCGGACGAATTCTACCATACACAAAAGCTGTAGATACAGATATGGGTGGCTTCGCTATAATCACAGATGCTTTTGGCGGATTTGGCAATGGAGTCAGTTTTTCTCCAATCCCTTCTGCCAGAGCGGTTCCCCCAAGGATACAGTAAGGAACATCTGCTCCCAACTTCACTCCACGTTCCATTAATTCTTCCTGCGACAGCCCCAACGAAAACAGTTCGTTTATTCCTTTCAGCGTTGCTGCACAGTCTGCGCTTCCTCCTGCCATTCCTCCTGCAATGGGAATTCTTTTATAAAGTGTAATCTGAACTCCTTGATGAATCTCGAATTCATCCTGTAGCAATTTTGCAGCCATATATGCCAGATTCCCTTTTTCATTTTCCAACACCAATGAATCCGTCTTTACCACAATTTTATTTTCTTCTATCTTTTCTATAAATACGTCATCATAAACACCGACAGATTGCATAATCATTTCTAAATCATGATATCCGTCCGATCGTTTTCTCAAAACATCCAATCCCAGATTTATTTTCCCATATGCTTTTAGCTGAATTTTATCCATTTGTTTCTCCAATCTTTTTTCAGTACACTCATTATACTCTATTGACAGGATTTTACAATGAGCAGTTTGTCTCCTTCCTTGAGTTTTTCTCCCGCTAAATTATTTTGCCGGACAATTTCTTCCACGGTTGTATGATTTATTTTCGCCAGATGCCAAAGTGTATCTCCCTTATCCACAACATATCCTTTGATCAGCGGTATTTTTGAAAGTTCTTCCGGTTGAAATTCTTCTTCGCGAACACCTTTCAGAAACACCCCTTTTTCCTCCCGGAACACAAATACTTCCATTGCAATTACCACTTTCATTTCGACTTCATTGCCGGAAATCATATTGGCTGTAATCTGTTCTGTTCTCCAATCAATATAATATTTATCCTGCCCTCGGACATTTTCCGCATCCACAATATGTTCAAAAGGAATCTCCTTTTTGCGACAACAGATTGGATTATGATCATCGGTGGATACATAAATGATTTTCGCCAAAATTTTTCCGAGGATTTTTATGCTGTTATCGCCTACAATCACATTTTCAATCCGAAGTTCAGCACTGCCATGACACAATTGCAAAATTCTTTCTCCTGTGTTTTCCACCTCAACTTTAATGGTTTCTTTTGTCCTCGCCTGATTCTTTACCAACAGTTTATAATATTTCCCTTCTTCAAACTCCGGAATCATTTTTCTTTTTGGAGAGTAAATATCTTCAATCACCGATGTTTCTTTTTCTTCAAAAAGTTTTATGTTCATCTGGAGCAGAGCGGCAATGGCAATTTCCTTAAGTTCATTGTCCTGATTCATCTGAACTGCAAGATTCACCGTATGTAATTTCACGGTAGCATAACTGACCATTCCCTCCGTTGCTTCTTCCGATTCAATAATCTGTGTAAAGGGGATTGTAGTTTCCAGCCATTGCTCCGGACTGTTCTCCACATCCGTTCTATACATTAGGAACACACTCAATTCTCCGGACACTTCCACCTGTCGGTCCATTACCTTTGTAGACACGGATTGCAATTCCACTTCCTTCCACACAATTTTTTCAATTGCAGGTTTCCCCTGAGGCAGTCGAATGATTTCATGAACCTGTACCATTTCATTTTTATCCGCCTTGATTGCCAACATTTCGATTTCTTTTTCCAAAATTTGGGCATCTTCTCCCTGGGGCAACCGAATGCATTCCAAATCTTCAATCTGTTCCACAGTCACATAAGCCATAACCCCCACTTTATATAAATATCTTCTGGAATCAATCTGTTTCACGGATGTCGATATCATTTCAAGGCGTACACTCCCTTCCCCTTCTTCCACATCCGGCAGTTTTACAATTTCCTGGAAGTTCTTCTCGCCCTCCAATCCATAAACGCGATCAGATTCTTCCGAATAATACATCATTTCATATGACATGCTTCCATCAATTACCACTTGATGATTTCGTACGGAAACATTATCAGATACAACCCGCTCCTTATGGGCTATAATTTTTTCAATAGCCGGATATGCCTCATTGACAATCCCTTCCTGGGTTACATAAAATGTAGTTACCAGATTTTTTCGCACGACATTCATATGAATGTTATTTTTCAAAAATTCCATACACACTCCCTCCCTATACTGCATCTTATGCAGATCACCCCGGTAATTATTCACTAAAAATTACGTTTTTGTCTGTATACTCGATTTTAATGACAATATACGGATAGCTTTCGTGGCTTTGCTCCTCGTATTGTCTCGGCCCTACAAATTCTGTTTTCACATATACCGCATTTTTGCTTTCATACAATTCCTTTACCTTAATGGAGTAACCACCGGTATTCTGTTTCCCATAGCCAATCAGCAAATAGGTAAATTGTTCATCCGAAAATGTCAGTTTAAAAGGTGCTGTTTTCTTTTCAGCAATAATCTGTTTCACCGGTTCTGTCATTTCCAATTCCGAAACAACCGTAAAATCAATATTCTTCTTTTTCGACCCGTCTATTTTTTCCAACTGGCATCCTGTTAAAAGACATACCAAAACAACCATTGCAATCATTTTACATTGTTTCATAAAAAAAGCACCGCAATATATTTCTTAATAAAATATATTACAGTGCTTCTATTCATTATGCTTTTTTATTTTAACATTTCATTTACAAAGTCAATCATATAGTTTCCAAGTTTTGCACGCTTTTCCTTTGCGTCATCAAAACCGGAACCTTTTACTCCGTAATAGAACTTTAATTTTGGTTCTGTTCCGGATGGTCTGACACAAACCCATGCTCCATCTTCCAAATCATAGTACAATACGTTAGAAGTTGGTAATCCTGTTTCTGTCACTTCACCTGTCACCATATCCTTAATGGTATCCGCCTTGTAATCTCTTGCACGAAGAACTTTATATCCTGCAATTTCTGTTGGTACATCCTGACGGAGTTTTTCCAATGTTGCAGCAATCTTTTCAATTCCTTCTTTTCCCTTTAATTCAATTGACTGAATACCATCCTGCCAGTATCCATAGCGTTCATACATTTCAACCATCTTGTCCCAAAGAGACATTCCTTTGGTCTTGTAGTAAGCTGCTGCTTCACAAAGTGCCATTGTTGCAACAATCGCATCCTTATCTCTGGCATGTGTTCCAATCAGACATCCATAACTTTCTTCAAATCCAAAGCAATAATGTCCTTTTCCTGTCTGCTCCATATTTAAAATATGCTGACCGATATATTTGAATCCTGTAAGACATTCAATCAACTCAATGTTGTAATATTTTGCGATATCATCCGCAAGATTTGTAGTAACAATTGTTTTAATCAAAGCACCATCTGCCGGAAGTGTTCCCTGCTCTTTCATTTGGCTTAATTCATATTCAGCCAAAAGAGAGCCTGACATATTTCCGGTAAGGATATGATATTTTCCCGGTTCATTTCCCTTTACATACACACCTAAACGGTCTGCATCAGGGTCTGTTGCCAACAGCAAATCTGCTCCAACTTCATCCCCTAACTTCTTAGCAAGTTCAAAAGCCTTCTCTGACTCCGGATTTGGATATCCTACTGTAGGGAAATCTCCGTCCGGTAATTCCTGTTCTTTTACAACATATACATTTTCAAATCCTAATTCCTTCAGAATCCGACGTGCAGGAATATTTCCAGTACCATGCAACGGAGAATATACAATCTTGATATCCTTCTGTACCGCATCAATCGCTGCCTGGTTTTTCACCTGCTTCTTTAATGCTTCAATATATAAGTCATCTACATCTTTTCCAATCGTAATGTAAAGCCCCTTTTCAATTGCTGCTTCTTTATCCATTGTCTTTGCAGAAGTAATGTCCAAACTCTTAACCGCTGCCATGATATTTTCATCATGAGGAGGTGTAATCTGTGCACCATCTTCCCAATAAACCTTATAACCATTATATTCTGCAGGATTATGGCTGGCTGTAATGTTAATTCCTGCAATACATCCCAACTGACGAACTGCAAATGAAAGTTCCGGTGTTGGACGAAGTGATTCAAAAACATAGGCCTTAATTCCATTGGCGTTGAGGCACAATGCTGCTGCATCTGCAAACTCCGGTGACATTCTTCTGGAATCAAATGCAATTGCCACACCCTGATCCTGTTTCTTTGTTTCAAGAATATAGTTTGCCAATCCCTGTGTTGCCTTACCAACGGTGTAGAAATTCATTCTGTTGGTTCCTGCACCAATAACACCACGAAGTCCTGCTGTTCCAAACTCTAACTCTTTATAAAATCGATCTTCAATTTCTTTTTCGTTCCCCTGTAAAGCCTTTAACTCAGCTTTTGTTTCATCATCAAAATATGGATTCTCAATCCATTCCTGATATGTATCCTGATAACTCATAACTTTCCTCCCATCGTCAATTATGATTGAATTACCAACTAGTCATTTTTGCCCATTTGGCAATATTATAATACAAAGTTTTCTGAAAGGGAACCCAAAAAAACGTTTTTATTCCGATTTTTGCACATTTTTTAATCATTGTTTCCTTTTAAAAAAACGTTTTTACAAAGAATTGATAAAATTCCATCTTTTTTCTTCCTGATTTTGGAAGGCACGTAACTTTTCCTCATTTTTTTCCGAGTACCATGACTTATTGGAATTGTAATAATAATTCACAATTTTCCAAAATTTTTCCGGGTAAGAAAGCATTGCCTTCATAATTTCCTTTTCCCGCGAGTTATACTCTCCAATTTCTTCATAGCAATGCAAGAGCTGATGTCCCAATTCCCTGTTCCAGTCATTTTTCTCCAATACTTTCCGGAGAAAGTCATACAAATCATGAATTGCCGGTCCGTATCCCACCCGAGTCATCTGTACCAAGATTACCTTTCCCTGATAAAACGCTGCCGTATGATGATTAAAGTTTCCATGGCACACTTGTTTCCGTTCACAAGCCTCCCGGTATACCGTTTCATACGCCGATTTTTTTAACGCTTCAATACTCTGGCTTGCCTGCAAATAATTCGGTTGGATAATTTTCTGAAGATACTGTTCAAAAAAATTCTTGTTTTTTCTCTTGTTAATATAGTTCCGAATATTGATTAACTCCCTGTTATGCTTCTGAAATGACTCCAACCTGTTTTTCTCCCGGTAGATGCGGACATCATCTCCCAAAACATTTTTCATTGACCTACAGGCATTGTGAAATTTTCCAAGCAATTTAACCATTTCCAATAACTGTTGCGGATTTTTCATATTGCATTCTTCTACATCAAAAAACTTCTTTAATATGTAGCCAAAACCATCTTCCCCTACGCTAACAAATCGCCCGTCCTCATTTCTTACCAGTTTCTCCGTAAGAATTCCACAGCCTTCCAGATATTCCTGAACACGATACAAAGTTTCCATTTTTTCTTCACTATAATCATATTCTTGTAACAACCACTTGTCATTTTCTGTCATGCACCCGTAGTTTCCACGTAATTTAAAAATCTTCTTTGCTTCCATTGGATACTGTTCAAAAACTGTCATTGCTTTTTCATTCATACTTTCCCTCACTTTGCATCTGTTTTTCTATTCTAGACTATGAACGCGAGGATTCCTTTATGACAAAAGAAAAAAGAGTTCCGTAGAACCCTTTTCTAAAATAAATTTTCCGCTTTTTCCAACAGATATTCTTTTCGATTATTTTCCGGATTTTTCAAAACCAACTCCAGCAGTTCCTCCAGAACCTCTCCGATTTTTGTTCCCAGAGGGCATCCGATGGCAATTAAATCCTTCCCGGAAATATCCATCTCTTTCATGGAAGTACAAATATGATTTTCCACAATCTGTTCATACTGTTCTTTCACATAAAGATACTGTTCAAATCCGGCTTCCTTTCCGTAATCACTTTTCCCCTGAAAATCCGCATACACCAGATTCAGATAATCTTCGTAAAGATCCTTTCCAATCTTATGAACGCTTCTTCGAACGGCTTCCGGGGTTTTTCCCAGTTTTGTATTCATTGGTCGGTCATCATGACACTCCACCAGTCTTGTCACTAATTTGATGGTCTTGTTATCCAGCTTCAATCTTCTTAATATTTCCGGAACCATCTTGCTTCCTGCGTAAGCATGTCCGTAAAAATGATCCCTTCCGTCTTTTGTAATTTTCTTCGCCGGCTTCCCTACATCGTGAAGAAGAGCCGCCCATCGCATTACCTTGGTGGCCGGTACATTTTTCATAACCTCTACCGTATGTTCTCCCACGTTGTACCGATGATACGGCGTGTTCTGTTCACATTCCATCATCCTGTCAAACTCCGGCAATACAATGGCAGTTACGCCACTTTCATAAGCCACCACCAGTTTTTCCGGATGGGGCGACAAAATCAGTTTTTCCAATTCCGTATGGATTCGTTCCGCACTGATTTTTTCCAAAGTTGGTGCTAGTTCCTTAATTGCCTCGCTGGTACTTTTCGATACTTCAAATCCAAGCTGTGCCGAAAAACGAATTGCCCGCAAAATTCTCAACGCATCCTCGTGGAATCGTTGTTCTGCATCACCCACACAGGTAATGCACTTTCTTTCCAGGTCCCCTATTCCGTCAAAAGCATCAATCAGTCCCACGGATGGATTATAAGCCATGGCATTGATTGTAAAATCCCTGCGTTTCAAATCCTCAATTAAATTCGCCGTATATTCCACGGAATCGGGATGGCGTCCATCAGAATATTCTCCGTCAATCCGATACGTTGTAACTTCATATCCTTCTCCGCCCAGACGAACAGTTACCGTTCCATGCTGCAATCCGGTATCAATGGTTTTATGAAAGATTTCTTTCACTTGCAGTGGTAATGCCGAAGTAGTAATATCCCAGTCATCCGGTGTTCTTCCAAGGATTGCATCCCGGACGCAACCGCCTACTGCAAAAGCCTCAAATCCATTTTCCTCTAATATCCTTAAAATTGTGCCGACATTCTTTGGCACTTCTATTTTAAAATTTTTAATTCCCTGATACAGATTCATTTATTCCTCCAAAGCATTGGCCATAATCTCCAATGCTTTTTTTAAATCTTCTTCATTTACCGCAGAATAATTCACAATAAACTGATGTTTAAAGTTGCCATCATCATTATAGCAGTATTCTGCAACAGTAGAAATATTAATTCCATTCTTTTTTAATTTCTCTACATATTTTCCATCTTCTATTTCCTGATGAATTTTCAGAATAAAATGCAACCCGGCATTTTCTTCTTCAATCGTAACTTTTTCCCACAGTCTTGACTCCCTGATTGCCGTCAAAATATGGTTTCTGTATTCTCTGTAATAATTTCTCATTCGGTTGATATGTCGCTCATAATATCCCTGTTTAATAAAATTTGCCAGAGTATATTGTTCGAAACCGGATACAGTGCTGGAATAGAAATCAAATTTTTCCCGAAAAACCTGCATTAACGGCTCTGGCAAAATCATATAAGCGATTCGAATGGAAGGTGCCAAGGTCTTTGAGAATGTATTCATATAAATGACCCGTTCCTCATCAATGCTTGCCAGCGTTGGAATCGGTCTTCCACTGAATCGGAATTCGCTGTCGTAATCATCTTCAATAATGTAAGTTTCATTTTCCCTTGCCCATTGAATCAGCTTATGCCGTCGATTTGCCGGCATCACGATTCCCGTTGGGAAATGATGGGATGGAGAAATATGTACAGCCAATGCATTGCTTCCCCAAAGTTCCTCAATTTTCACACCATATCGATCCACCGGAATTCGAACACAACGAATTCCGTTACTCTCATAAACCTTTCCGATTTTTTTGTGCCCCGGGTCTTCTACCGCAATCATAGAACTATGCCCCAGAATCTGCACAATCAATCCGTAAAGGTATTCTGTTCCTGCACCAACAATAATGTTATTGGGATTCACACTGAGTCCCCTATACTTTTCCAAATGAAGGGCAATCACCTGCCTTAACGGGGCTACCCCCTGGCTTTCCGGACTTTCCAGAAAAGACAGTTCCTGGTCTGCCAAAGTCTGGCGCATGACTTTGGACCAGGTAGAAAAAGGGAAATTGTCATATCGAATGTGGTTTGATTTAAAGTTGACTAACCAATCCTCCTTTTGGGGCTGTGTAACGGGAATCCGTTTTTTCTTTCCTTGAATATATTTTCCTCCAATATCACCGGCAAAAAATCCTCTCTTTTCTTCCGAATAAATATACCCCTCCGTCAACAGCTGAGCATAGGCATTTTCTACCGTAATAACACTGACTCCCTGGCTTTTGGCAAAAGCCCGCTTGGATGGCAGTTTTTCTCCCGGAGCAATTTTCCCAGTCAAAATATCATTCTTGATGCACACATACAAATATTCATAAATGGGATGACTCCCTCTTTTATCCAAATCATAAATCATAGCATTCCCTCTGACCTTATACATTTTTTCATTTTTGGTAATATCAATAATACCACATTTCTTTTATAATGCAATCATTGACGAAACAAAATTATGACGGAGGTTTCACTAATGAAGCGATTAATGACAATTCAGGATATTTCATGTATTGGAAAGTGTTCTTTAACCGTAGCCCTTCCAATCATCTCTGCAATGGGCATTGAAACAGCCATTGTTCCCACTGCAGTCCTTTCAACCCATACACAATTTCCTAATTTTACATTTCGGGATTTAACGGATGACCTGGAACCAATCAAAAATCACTGGAAAAAACAACAATTTGAGTTCAGCACCATTTATACCGGTTATCTGGGCTCTCATCGACAGATTGAGATTGTTTCTGATTTCTTTGATACGTTTGGAAGCAAGGATAATTACATCGTGGTAGACCCTGCTATGGCAGAAGACGGTGTATTATATCCGGGATTCGATTCCCATTTTGCCAAAGAAATGAAGAAACTTTGTGGAAAGGCCGATATCATTTTGCCCAATATTTCCGAAGCCTGTTTGATGTTGGAAGAACCATATCCCGGCGAAGATGCGTCCCTTGAATTTCTGCAAAGTCTGTTAAAGAAACTGGTAAAGCTCGGTTGTGAGACTGCAGTCATCACCGGTGTTTCTTTCCCGGATGGTACTTTGGGATTTCTTGGATACCATAAAAAAAATAAGGAATTTTTCAGTTATGGAACTGAAAAAATTCCTTATCGTTCTCATGGTACCGGAGATGTGTTCTCCAGTACATTTTCCGGAGCATTAACCAAAGGATTATCAATTGAGAATGCCTTAAAAATTGCTGCCGATTATACTTGTGCCTGTATCAGGAATACCTTTAACGATCCTGAACATGTCACCTACGCAGTCAATTTCGAGGCTGAAATTCCTTATCTGCTCCGCTTGTTATCCATCACCACTTAATTATTGGTTTCAAAATTATAATTTTCTTTTATTGCAGTATTTAACTGCTCCTTAGCGGTAGCCAGCCGTTGATTAATTGATTTATCCCAATCAGCAAGTCTGGATTTCACGTTATCAACCCAGTTTTTATCGGTCATCCAGCTGCTGGCTACTTTTTCATCCCATTTATTTTCCCACTCGTACATACATCTTTTGGTTTCGCCTTTTTCCACAATGGAAAGAGAAGTACATTTATCTGCAATATCCCAGGAATCTCCTGCTTCCCAGATTTGCAGAATCTTCTGCCACCCTTCTTTATCCTTGTATTTTTTATGTGCCTCTACCGCATTCCAGATTTCCATTTGTTCCTTATAAGCCTCTCCGTCTACTACTGGGAAGGAGTCTCCTGTTGTAGTTGCCTTGATTTCTCCTCCATCAGAATATTGCTGGTCAAAAATTGCCTTCTTTGCCTCTGTGCTGGCAGTCCAGTAGGTAGCAAATGCATAAGCAATATCTCTTTTCTGTTTTTCTTCCTCACTCCATTCTTTATTATTGTCATCTACTGCATAATTATGAATGCAAATCGGATCCATAATGACACGGATTGTGTTTTTACAATAATCTGTAGATGGATACGGATATATATCCCAGTCTGCTGACTGAACATAGGTATCTGATTTTGATGCGGATTCATCTGCTGCAGCCGTAATATACCAAGGGTCTTCCGCATCAGTCAAGGTTCTGTTCTTTGTAAAGAAATACCATGAATAGTCTGAGCATTCTTTCATAATTTCCAAAGATACATTTCCTGCTCCGTTATCAGTATCTACTGTAGACTGGGACCATTCGTTTAAGTAAGTAAGCATACTCTTTACTTCGTCATTGTTTAGGTCCACCGTTCCCTGTTCCTTCAACTGCTTTATGATTTTCGTTGTTCCGATATCTACAATGCCTGCAGCCGTTCCCTTACTTCCCCAATAACTGGAATGGTCGGTGTTTGCCACAAATTCCGTATAATCATCCACATCCCAATCCGCATCAGGTACAGAAATATTTTTGCTTTGAGCCAGGGATTTGTTCACCCAGATTCCCGCAGGAATGGTATAAGACGGAAGTCCTGCCTGGAATCCATCATAGTTGATATTCTCCAACAACTCCTTTTTATAGGTTTTGTAAGTTTTGTCTTTTTGATATACTGATAAATCTGCCACCAGCCCTTTCTTGATATCATTTGGCACATCTGTAGATGCCCAGATATCCGGATATTTTCCGTATGTGGCATGGAACGCCTCTATTTCCTGTTCCCATGTTGGTGTTCCAGGCTGATTATCCGGATCTCCCATTTTTGACCAAAGATTCACTTTAATGTTTGGGTAAGACTCTTTAAACTTCTTTGCCACTGCATATACCTGGGCCACATTACTTGCCGTAATATCCTCCGGTTTCAAATTTTGAC
This sequence comes from Eubacterium sp., assembly GCA_024697845.1. Lineage (GTDB taxonomy): Bacteria > Bacillota > Clostridia > Lachnospirales > Lachnospiraceae > Eubacterium_G. The sequence continues at coordinate 26,131 of JAILRZ010000049.1, forward strand.
TGCCAATATCTTCATAATATTTTTCATCTCCTGCCCAAACCATAATGGATACTTCACCTTTGACATTTTTATCCTTCAAATTTGTTGCCCCTAATGCTGTCGTCGTTTTCCCCAACGCATCACTTTTCTTGTCGCCCTCTGGTCCCCCTGCTGCCCCTTTGGTGCATCCACTCATCACCATTGTGACAGACAATGCCATTACCAGCATTTTCGTTCTCATTCTAAAATGTTTCGCCTTCATAAAATCATTCCTCCTTCATTTTTCCTTCCTACCTTCAATCCGGTAGGCATCCTCAGGCTCTCAACTTTATAAAGACATTTTAAAAGGCGAGTGCATCAAAAATGCATCCGCCTTCTTTTAATATACAACTTTAAAATAATATCTTATACCTTTTTCTTCCGGTGTTACCATTAGGGCAAGTTTTGCCTTTTCCGAGTACATCATCCATTCAATAGTTTGGTCATCTCGATCTCGAATTCCAATATACTGCTCATAGAGCAATTCCTGGTCTTCCAGGATTTCATATTCGTCACCATCAATCACAACAAAAAAAGACCAATCATCAATCACATCCAGTCCCAGATATTTTAAATACTCGTTCATTCTCTTTTTTGCCGATTTTTCTCCGGTGTTCCAGAGCATGCTGTTGACATATTTCTTTTTGTTGTAATTCTCCGGTTGGCGCAAAACTTCAACTGCCTTCTTTAATTCCTTGTCATAGGTTAGCACTACCTGATCCTGTTCTCTTTTCTTGGTAATGGTTTCAAACCTGGATTCCTTTCCAGTGGTCTGTTCTCTAGAGGTATCCCCTCTTTTTTGCGTGGATAACTCCCCATCATATTCCACACCAATTTGATACGGACTGTTTAGATACCGGTGAATCACCCTGACTGCTTCAATATTTCGGATGTCTGTACTCAATCCATAAGTAATAGGTTCCATAAAAGTTCTGTTAATATATTTTTGATTATCATCTTTTTTGTAAAGAGAGAACGGAATAATCATAATTCCAAAAACTACTGCAATTCCAATCAGATAATAAATCAGATTGACAAGTTGTCGTTTCATTCTTCATCCCCCTCTCTCACTTCATCAGATTCCGGAGGAATTAGTATCAAAGTAACTTTCGTTCCTTCTCCCGGTTTGCTTTCAATGCTCATAGTGATATGAAGCACCTGGCAAATATTCCTGCAAATCGACAAGCCGACACCACTTCTTCCCTGGCGTCCGCTTCTGGATTTTTCAATTCGATAGAATGGCTGAAAGATTTTTTCAATTTCTTCCGGTTCCATTCCGCAACCGCTGTCCACAATTTGAACTTCGTAACAATCCTGTTCCAGATTCACTCTTCCATAAACCTGAACGAAATCCTCTTCTTTGTTCTTACAGGCACCATCTCCATTGTGAATGAGATTTTTCAAAAGTGTAATCAACAGTTCCACATCCGTTGCAATGGTAGCCTGTTCCAATTGAATGGATAATTTCGCATGCTCCATTTCACCCATACTGATATGTTCCAACTGCTCGGCAATCCATTCTGTCTGAACCTCTCTGATTTCCAACTGTTCTTCCAAAATTCCAAGCATTTTCAATAATTCATTGGACAACTTCTGCAATCTTTTACATTCCTGATAAATATATCCTAATGCTTTCTGACGCTGTTCTTCTTTTAGATTGCTTCCAAGAAGCATTTGGGAATATCCCATTACAGACGTCATAGGCGTTTTCAATTCATGGGAAAAGTCTGTGACAAACTGTTCCCTTGCTTCCACTTCTTTTTTTAATTGAACAATATGTTGTTCAATGGCTTCTGCCATTCGGTCAAAGTTTCTACTGAGATCCCCGATTTCATCCTCATTTTTCATTCCGGTTCTCAGGTCATACTCTCCTTTTGCAATCTGCTTGGTTGTCTTGCTCAGTTTTCCGATTCGAATTGTAATCAGGTGAGCCATGACAAACAACAGTACAAAGGAAATCAGCATTCCAAAAATAACGATTTTTCGAAATTCTTCCATTTGCCGTTCTCTTTCCTGGAAAGTTTTACTGACATCATATCGATTCACAATTTTTATTTTTGGATGATTCGGGTAAAAGTCAATCAACGAAGCAATTACCAGGTAATGTTTGTTTCCATTCTCATAAACCTCGTAGTGAACTACACCACTGGTTTCAATATAGTTTTGCAGGGCATTATCAATCTCTTCAAAATTTTTGTAGAAGATTTCGCTTTCCGCCCGTTCTCCGATTTCAGCCAGAATCACTCCGGTATCCTTCAGACCATATTCTTCAATTTTTTTTTCGCATTTTTCCACCAGTTTCACAGAATAATTATCTTCTTTTTCTGCACTGCTTCGAACATTAGACTCCAATGCATACCGATTGGAAATATGCTGCAATTTTCTGGTTTCCACCATATTGTCATAAGAAACCTGAAAGTTCTTCTGAATCATATAGGTTCCGCCAATGGAAAAACACAGTGCCATGATCAACCAGGCACCTAAAATTATTTTTGTTGCAATTTTCATACTTGCGAATCCTCGCTTAAAATGAATCCGATTTTCGGCAAAGTTCTAATTTCCTCTTTCAATCCCGTCTTGTTTCGGATTCTCTGAACATGAAGTTCCACCGTTCTGCTGTTTCCGGTGTACTCCGTCTCCCACACTTTTTCATACAGGTCTTCTTTTTGAACCACTGTGTTTTTATTCTGCACCAAAACAACCAATAAACGAAATTCCTTTGGTGTCAGATTAATCAGTTCACTGTCCTTTTTCACCTGATGTTTTCCCAAATCAATCTGCAAGTTCTGAAATTGCAGAATATTCGTTCCTTTCCCAAAGCGACGAAGGACCATCTCTACTCTGGCCTGTAATTCTCCTAGATCGAATGGCTTGGCAATGTAATCATCCGCCCCCATTCGAATCCCTTTGATTTTGTCTTTCACCGTATCTTTTGCAGTCAGAAAAATTACCGGAATATTCATTGGTTCCAAATAAGCCATCAACTCATATCCATCAATTTTCGGAAGCATGATATCCAACAGAACCAGATCAAAGTTTTCCTCTTCAATCAAATTTGCCGCAATCTCACCATCCGAAGCACAGACACAATCGTATCCCGCTCCGGTAAGATGCATTTCAATCATATCCGCAATAGCAATTTCATCCTCTACAATCAGAATTCTATACATTCCCCACTCCTAAGCTCTTACAAGTATTTCTTTAATACATCAACTTTGTCTGTAGCTTCCCAAGGAAGAGAAATGTCATTTCGTCCAAAATGACCGTAAGCTGCGGTCTGCTTATAAATCGGACGTCTAAGGTCTAACATTTTAATGATTCCTGCCGGACGGAGATCGAAGTTTTCACGAACGATTTCCACCAGTTTTTCATCTGAAACCACACCGGTTTCGAAAGTATCTACCATGACAGATGTTGGCTGTGCCACACCAATTGCATAAGACAATTGGATTTCACATTTCTTTGCCAAACCTGCTGCAACAATGTTCTTTGCTACATATCTTGCCGCATACGCTGCGGAACGGTCTACCTTGGTACAATCCTTTCCGGAGAAAGCTCCACCGCCGTGTCTTGCATATCCACCATAGGTATCTACAATAATCTTACGACCTGTAAGTCCTGAGTCACCCTGTGGTCCGCCAATTACAAATCGACCTGTTGGATTAATAAAGTACTTTGTATGTTCATCTACCATTTCCTGTGGAATCACCGCATCAATCACATATTTTCTGATATCTTCATGAATCTGTTCCTGTGTCACTTCCGGATTATGCTGTGTGGAAATTACAACTGCATCCACTCTGTATGGCTTTCCATCTTCATCATATTCCACAGTCACCTGGCTCTTTCCATCCGGACGAAGATACTCAAGGGTCCCGTTTTTACGAACTTCTGTTAACTTTCTTGTTAATTTGTGAGCCAATGAAATTGGGTAAGGCATGAATTCTTCTGTTTCATCGGTTGCATATCCAAACATCATTCCCTGATCTCCGGCACCAATCGCTTCAATCTCATCATCACTCATTTTGTTTTCTTTTGCTTCTAATGCCTTGTCAACACCCATAGCAATATCTGCCGACTGTTCATCCAATGCGGTAATGACGCCACAGGTATCACAGTCAAAACCATACTTCGCACGGTCATATCCGATTTCACGAATGGTATCTCTTACAACTTTTTGAATATCAACATATCCCTTTGTTGTCACCTCTCCCATTACTAAAACCAATCCTGTGGTAATTGCTGTTTCACAGGCAACACGGCTGTTTGGATCCTGTCTCATTAATTCATCTAAAATGGCATCGGAAATCTGATCACAGATTTTATCCGGATGTCCTTCTGTTACAGATTCTGAAGTAAATAATCTCTTTTCCATTGTTTTCTCCTTTTAATTTATTATTACTCTGTTGAACTGTTCCGGTATACTAAAATTGAGTTTCAATCTCTCGTATACAAAAAGAAAAGTCCACATAAAGTGGACTTGAAATCAAGGTTATCAAATCCTCTTATTGATCAGCAAATGCTGCTCGGGTAGGCACCTTCCTCATCGGGGGTTGCCGTGGCTTCATCGATCCTTGTATCTCCGCCATCTCTTAATAAGAGTAATATATTTCACACAGTGACTGTTATATCATTAGTTTTTATAGATGTCAACAAGTTTCCTCTAATTCTTTTGAAGCTTAACATAATTCTTATATACCTTTAACGTAACCGTTTCACCGATAGTATACTTCATCTTTGAACTGGACATTTTGTATTCGATCATTCTGTAACCATCTGATGTACGGATACGAATGATATATACCACTCCCGGTTTTTTATCATAAGACATTCCTATTTCTTCTTCGCAACCACAGATTTCTCCGGTTATAGTCTTCCCATGAATCATAACCGATATAAATCTGTAAAATTGGGCAGATGATTTATAAATGCATACGATTTCAATAATTAAAATAAGCCCAAACACTGTCACCCCTAGTAAGGTGCCGAAAATTTCTTTGCCACCGATTTTCCCTATAGATTTTAGCAAACCTACAGAAATTACAATTAATATCGGTGTTGCCATGAACAAAACAAATCCCAAATATGACATTGCAAAACAGTTCCAAAGATTGACATGTGCCACTTTGCAATGGACAAACGATGCTCCACCGTTGTACCCGATAACATCAGGGATTGATTCAAAACTTAAATCTTTAAGATTTTCTATGGTCTTTCTCTTTCCATTTTTCTTTAATAAGAGAACGATATTGCCAAAGACCTTTAACGTTACAATGCATCCCGCACTATAGAATCTACAGTCTTTTTGTATTTTATATTTTTTATATTCAAAAGTTCTTTGGCCAACCGGGGTACTTACCATTATTGTTAACAGACTATTTTCTTGCTCAACTTTGAGAACTGTTCCTTGAATCTTCTTTCCAAATATCCGCACAACAATTTCATAATATATGCCACGTAAAATATTGAACAGGAGCCAAATTGCCACAAAGCCAAACACAGGGATACAAACTATCGAAAACATCAAGCCAACATCATCCCCATCAATTGCTGCATATATTCCCATAAATGTACCAGTTAACATCGCCAGCTCAAACACAATCCCCCCTAAATATTCCCATTTTGTAGTACCTGCCGCCCTAATAAAAATATTCTTATTTTCCTTCTTTATTTTTCCATTCTCCTGCAACGGAACTGTCGAACCTTCAATTATTTTCCCCAGCACTTCTTTATTCTCAGTTTTCAAAACCTCATTGTGGTCAATTATTTTCTTCGCCATAATATCCTTCCCATTGTTCGATTTTTTTCAATAAAAGAGTCGTCTTACTTTTGTGCCGGTACACACCTTTCAAGTAACAACGACTCTTCATAACTATTTCTTATTTCTTAATTTTTACAGATTTTTTCTTGCTGGCCTTGCTGACAACTTCTTTCCCGATAAAATTCTGTTTAATTGCATAAACTCTGAAATAATATTTCTTTCCTTTTTTCAGATTTTTAATCTTACATGAAGTCTTTTTGATTGTCTTAGATTTTGCTTTTTTAAACTTGCTATTGGTTGCATATTGAATCTTGTATTTCTTTGCTCCGGTAACTTTTTTAATTTTTACCGTAACAGAAGTCTTTTTCGCTTTCTTCTTTGACTTATTAACTTTTAACTTCTTAACTTTTGATGTGGCAATGGTATTAGAAGCTTTTATGGTTGCTTTAATACTTGCTTCTGTATCCTTGGTATTGGTTGTAGCAAAAATAACTGTCTTTTTGTTCAGCTGGTCCCCTGTTAACGTATAAAATACTTGTTTAGGATTTCCCTTGCTAACTTCGCCATTGGTCTTTACAATGTCTTTGTCAAACTCTACAGAATAGATTACCGTAATATCTTTCATTTCCTCTAAAACTGCTTCATCAATGCCGTAAGCCTTCATGTAGCTTTCCATCTCTTTGTTATCCATCATATCTTTGGTACTATAATCAGATACCTGAGATGCAGGATCCGCTCCGCAAAGATAAAATGTTTCTTTTGTCACATAAGCGGAAGTTCCTTCTTTTTCGTTATTAAATTCTTTCATGAACTCCTTGTAAGTATATTTCTTGCTTTCTGTTATTTCATAAAATTCTGTGTTTTCTATTACCGTGTATTTCATATCCTTGGCAAAACTATCTGCAATGGCAATAGAAAACTCGTCACCTTTTTCCCTAATTTTTGCTAAAATCTTATCACAGGTGTCTTTCTTAAAATAAACGGAAACCGTCATTGAAATATGACCATCCGATGTGACTTTCATCGGAATTCTTTCAATCATGCACCCTGTAAACATCAGTACTACTGCAAGAACTACTGCCAACAATTTCGACTTTTTCATAAATCTACCTCCTTATCTTTGATTTCTAAACTGCACCGGTGTCATTCCATATTTCTTTTTAAACAACCGGATAAAATGTTCCACATCCTGATACCCAACCGCATCAGAAATCGCCTCAACCGTCATGCTGCTTCCTTTCAGCAGTGTTCTGGCTTTTTTCATTCGCACATTTTTCACCAACTCACCAAAGGTCTTTCCTGACTTCGCCTTAATATACTTTGACAGATACGGCTTAGATAAGTGGAATTCCTCTGCTAGTTCGTCCAAAGTCACCGTAAGGTAGTTGGTGTTAATAAAATTTTTGATTTCCGTTAACCTTTCGTCCTGTTCTCCGTTTTTTCCAATGGATGTAAGATACTGGTTTACCGCAACTGTCAATGCCTGGATAGATGCCTTAATTATATCCGCATCAATTCCTACTCCCCAGAACATTGTTCCGTTACAGCTAATTCCTACATAAGCAACAGCCTTTGAAGAAGAACCTCTGGAAAGTGAATGTTCTTCATAGACTGAAAGTTCATAACTGATATCAAAGAACTGCTTAAAAGCATTACTTACTGCATCTAAACGTCCATTTCCTGTACTCTTTACAACTCTTGCTTCATCTTTACGTGCAATCGTAACTTCTGCAACAATCCCATCTTTCTGTTCAAAATGAGCTTCCGGAACACTAAACACCGAATTGTCATTGACATACTTATCCTCAAAAATCTGGTGTACCCATTCTGGTGAAAGTTCTTTATGTTCCTTATCCGATACATCTTTTACTGTGTAACCAACATTTTCTCTCATCTTTTCCGGTAATGACAATCCAAAGTTCTGCTTTAAGATATAGCTTACCCCACCCTTACCGGACTGACTATTAATACGAATAACATCTGAATCGTAAGTTCTTCCAACATCTACCGGATCAATTGGAAGATACGGTACGGTCCAATGACCATCCGGATTTTTTTCTCTACAAGCCATTCCTTTTGCAATGGCATCCTGATGAGAACCTGAGAATGCTGTAAACACAAGCTCACCGGCATATGGCTGACGTGGGCTTACCTGCATTCTTGTTACACGTTCGTAAAGTTCACAAATCTGTGGCATATTGCTGAAGTCCAGCTTCGGATCTACACCATGAGAGAACATATTCATTGCCAATGTAATAATATCGACATTTCCTGTTCTTTCTCCATTTCCAAATAATGTACCTTCAATTCTGTCTGCACCTGCAAGAACACTCAGTTCTGCTGTTGCCACACCACATCCTCTATCATTGTGAGGATGTACAGAGATGGTAACGGCATCACGATACTTTAAGTTCTTATGCATATATTCCACTTGCGTTGCAAATACATGAGGCATCGCATTTTCTACGGTTGCAGGAATATTGATAATAACCTTATTTTCCTTCTTTGGCTGCCATACATCTAACACTGCATTACATACATCTAATGCATAGTCCACCTCAGTTCCCGGAAAACTTTCCGGACTATATTCAAAGGAAAAGTTTCCTTCAATTTCATCTGCAAGCTTCTTTAATAATTCTGCACCATCCACAGCAATCTTCATCACTTCTTCTTTACTCTTTTTAAATACCTGTTCACGCTGTGCAACAGATGTTGAATTGTAAAGGTGAATTACTGCATGTTTTGCACCCTTAACGGCTTCGAAAGTTTTCTTGATAATGTGTTCTCTTGCCTGTGTTAATACCTGAACAGTTACATCATCAGGAATCATATCACGTTCAATTAACGCACGCATAAATTTATATTCAGTTTCTGAAGCAGCTGGAAAACCTACTTCAATTTCCTTAAATCCAATATCTACAAGCATCTTGAAGAATTCTAATTTTTCTTCTAAGCTCATTGGCTCAATCAGTGCCTGATTTCCATCACGTAAGTCGACACTACACCAGATTGGTGCTTCTGTAATATATTCCTTCTTCACCCAATCATAGGTTGGTGTCGGTGGCATAAAATATTGTCTTTGATACTTCTTATAATTCATCATCTTTTTATTCTCCTTTTCAGCTTATCCATTCTAACTCTATTTTTCCACTTTGTAAACGAAAAACGCCTCTGCGTTTTCATTCAAAAACACAGAGACGTAAGCTTTACTACGCGGTACCACTCTGATTCAAACCATAATCCGAGGATTACGGTAAGCACTCATTGATGTTTAACCATCACTTCATATAACGGTGAAAACCGTCCAAACCTACACATTTCCTACGCAATTGGTAACAAATACTTGTAGCTCGCATATATATATCATCCTTCGGATGATAATGCTCGCGTAGGTTATCAATTGCTTCGCAATTGGTAACAAATACTTGTAGCTCGCATATATATATCATCCTTCGGATGATAATGCTCGCGCAGGTTATCAATTGCTTCGCAATTGGTAACAAACTTCAGTCGGAAGCTCCGGGACGAGTTCACTAAATATGGCCTGCTGTCTTCCACCAACCGACAACTCTCTGTAAGACTTTTTCCAGCTACTATTTCCCATCAACGCCATTTAATTTTTTAGGATATCTGTACTATATCATATGCTTCACAAGAATAGTAGTGATAAATTTAATCAGTTTTATTGATTTTTTTTATCATTAGTGTGAGAATGACTTCCAAATCCAAGAAATCGGATTGCATTTATGCAAAATCCAGTTTCTTGGGTTTGGAAAATCAAGCGACGCTTGAACAGCGAGATGAAGCGAAGCGAAATCAAGCCGTCTCGTTCTATTTGGGCACGAGTTGTCTCGTGCCGTTTAACGATAGTAGTATTTCTTGGAATTCGAACTTCCGCTACTATCTTTTCCCTCTAACACTAGTAGCATATCTGAAGATTCCTGACTTCCACTACTATCTTTTTCCTCTAACACTAGTAGCATATCTGAAGATTCCTGATTTCCGCTACTAAATTCATTATGATATCAATTAAAAACCTGCACTGACATACGCCAATGCAGGTATCATTGCTTAGGTATTAATTCCAACGATTTTTCAATAAAAACGCTGCCATTTTAGGCTGGCGGTTTCGGGTAAATACCCCTTTCTTGTTTCCGTCCACACGGTTCAGCCCCTGTTTTGTTTGGAAGTCACAATATGCCCAAACATGCTCGCCAATCATAAAATCCAATTGATCAAAAACTTTGTGGAATTCTCTCAGATAATCACACTGAAATTCTTCTGTATATGCAACCGCCGGCATTTTGTGATAACCGGCAATAGTGTCGGCGCCATACTCACTGAGGATAATCGGCTTCTTATATTTTTCGTACCAGCGTTTCATCTCATTTTCCAACTGAAGTCCAATTACCTCTAGATGGCTATGGTCCGTATACCAGCCATAATAACGATTTACGCAAATCATATCCAACCACTGACTCACCTTGTCCCCATCTGCCCCGGAGGTGTGAACCATTGTAACCGGTCTGGTATCATCCAACGACCGCATACGGTCTATGATTTTTTTAAAATAAGGCACAGCACCTTCTTCGTGAGTTGCTGCCTCATTTGCAACGCTCCACATTACAACGCAAGGATGATTTTTATCCCGCTGATAGACTTCTTCTAAGGTATTTAAATGATGATTCAATGTTTCATCATTCACGCGATTTCCGCCAAACACCTGCTGTCCATCCCAAAAGCACATCCCTACTGCCGGAACCTCATCAATTACAACAAAACCTTCCCTATCCGCAAGCATCATCTGTTCTTCTGAGTAGGGATAATGAGATGTTCTGAAAGAATTTGCACCAATCCAATGCAACAACTGAAAATCTCTGATGTTCAATGCATCATCCAAACCTTTTCCGTGAATATCACTATCTTCATGTCTTCCAAATCCTCTGAAATAAAACGGCTTTCCATTGATCAAAAACTGTTTATCCGTCACTTCTATTTTTCGGATTCCAAAGGATTCCGTATAAACATCCGTCTCCCCTTCTACACGAAGCTGATAGAGGTACGCCGCTCCTGGATTCCAAAGAGTCGGTGCTTCCAACTGAACCTCGGTAGTGTAAACTTTCTTTCCGTCTTTTTCAGAAACTCTGAATTTAGTTTCCATTGCAATCACGGCATCTTCTTCATCCAACACCATAATTGCTTTCACAGCATCCGTAGACTGAATTTGAACTTTGACTACGGCACTTTTTGCAGTCAATCCTTCACTTTTTTCCAGTTTTTTGTAGTCTTCAATAGAGCAACATTTTTCTTTTCTGTACTCCTTTGACAAACCTTTCACTTCGGATTTTATAACAATATCTTCAATATATTTCTTCGGTGTTGTATAGATTTTGACCGGTCTGTGAATTCCTGAATAATTGTAAAAATCAAAATATGTTTCCTGGAATTGGAACCCTTCCGGATACCCCTCTCCTTCCTTTGAAATCACTTCCCCGCAAGGAATACAGGTCCAATCCAATACATTACTTAATGCAACTGTCAAGCGATGTTTATCTACTGAACTATGTTCCATCAATGATGTAATATCTGCTTCAAAAGGAAGAAAGCCTCCTTTGTGAGACACTACTTCTACCCCATCCACATAAACAATAGCATGATGTGTAGCACTGCCAAACCGCAATACAATCCGTTTATCATCCCAGGAATCCGGAATAATAAAATCCCGTTCATACCAAACATATCCTACATGTTCCTTTACTTTTTCATCCGTCACCAAATCATTGAAGCTGGCAGGAACGGCCATTGGAATCGCATCCTTCAACGGTCTTTCAAACCATTTTTCTTCCAAACCGACATTGTTCTCGTCTACCTTAAACTTCCATATGCCACATAAGTTTTTTACTTCTCTTACTTTGTTTTCGATTGGATACAACATTGTTTTTCTCCTTTAACTGTCATTTCCATCTAAACCCTTTTCCGATCCTGGACACTTTCGTGCATTCTTCTCCACTATATCCCTTTTCCTTCATTCTTTCAAGTTTTTTATTACAAAAAAATCCCCCGACTATTTCGTTCAAGCCGGGGGATTTAAATACCCTATTACGTTATTTTAAGTTTTTAATTATTCGTCTACTTCACCTATGAAAGTAGTCCCAGTTTCTTCATTCTCACTAATATTTCCTGTAGTGTCATTTTTTTCATCCTCAACCTTCTCTTCATTTTTATTCATTGACTGCGTTCCCATATACTGTGAAAGAACTGCTTTCAAATCTAATCCTGTTGATCCCTTAATTCCATCAGAAACCTGATTTACAGTATTCATAACAGAACCAACCATCTGTTCATTGTTTCCTGAACCGTACATGGTAATGGAATCAATACCGGATAATGGTTCAGCAGCATTTTTAACTGCTTCAGGGAATGCTTTAAAGAACATTTCCAAAATAGCAGCTTCGCCATACTTCTGCATCGCTTCTGCTTTCTTTTCAATACCTTCAGCCTCAGCAACAGCCTTCGCACGAATTGCTTCCGCTTCAGCAAGACCTTTTGCGCGGATACCTTCAGCTTCCTGTTCCAGTTCATACTTCTTTGCTTCAGCATCTTTCTTTCTCTGGTACAGTTCAGCTTCTGCGGCCTGCTGTTTTGCAAACTTTTCAGCTTCTGCCTGTTTTCTGATTTCAGCATCCAATGACTGTTCTTTAACAGCCGCTTCTTTTTGTTTCAAAATTACGTACTGTTCTTCTTTGGCAATGTCAGCCTGTGCCTTTGTTGTTTCAATGGACTTTCTTTGTTCTTCCTGCTGAATGGAATAAGCTGCATCGGCTTCAGCCTGTTTAATATCAGCTTCCTTCTTTAACTCAGCTTTCTTAATGTTCAATTCGTTGTTTCTTTCTGCAATCTGTCTTTCAGACTCAACACTGGCATCATTTGCTTCTTTATTAGCCTTTGCTTGAGCAATCTTAATATCTCTTTCCCCTTCTGCTCTTGCAATGGATGCAGCCTTCTGAATTTGTACAATGTTATCAATACCTAAATTTTCAATAACTTGATTTTCATCAATAAAATTCTGCACATTAAAGCTTACAATATCCAGTCCCATTGCAGCCAAATCCGGCTCTGCATTTTCTTTTACCAATGATGCAAATTTCTGTCGGTTGGAAACCATTTCTTCCAGTCTCATCTTACCAACAATCTCTCTGGTATTACCTTCCAAAACATTTTTTGCGACCCCGCCGATGTAATCGGTATTTTTGTTCAAAAAGTTCTGGGAAGCCAGTTTCAATCGCTCCGGATTATCACTGATTTTAACATTGACTGCAGCATCTACATTCACATTAATGTAATCTGCCGTAGGAACGCTGCTTGCCGTTTTTACATCAATTGGAATCAACCGAAGATTCAACTCATCTTTTTTTTCAAGAAACGGAATCTTAATGCCTGCCTTTCCAATCAAATACCTTGGCTTCTTCCGCAACCCCGATATAATATACGCCGTATCAGGGGATGCCTTTACATACCCACTTGCAACAATTGAAATTAGCAGGATTACTAAAAATCCGATTAACAATTGCGGCCAGTAGTCAACGACCCATTCCATTCCTTCAAAACCTTCCATTTTTCCTTCTCCTTTCCTGTTTAGGTTTTAACGAAATAAAGCAACCAGGCTTTTCAAAGCCCGTCTTTTATTTTCGACATTATTAGTATATAATAAGACGTAGTCTTTGAAAACGTTTAAAAATGCGAATTATGACTACTTAATCCGCTAAAAATAGCGAAATAAATCAAATCGGAGTTTATTATGGGGAAAAAATCTACAAAAGAAAACAAAAACATTTATCAAATTACCCGAGAAGCATTAGATTTAACCAGAGATCAGGCCAGCGAAGTCCTTCAGTTTATTTCTGCCGACCGTATTGAAAAAATTGAAAATGAAAAAGCAATGGCTCACCCTGATGAGGTTCTTACAATGGCGGAAGGATACCGGAAGCCAAACCTGTGTAACTACTATTGCTCTCATGAATGTCCAATTGGAGAAAAATATGTTCCGGAAGTGGAGAGCAAGGAATTATCAGGAATTGTGTTGGAAATGCTTGCTTCCTTAAATTCCATGAACAAAATGAAAGAGCGATTAATTGAGATTACTGCTGACGGAATGATTTCTGATGATGAATTATTGGATTTTATTACCATTCAGCAGGAGCTGGAAAAAATTTCCTTATCTGTGGAATCTCTGCAGCTTTGGATGGAAAGTACCATTGCAAATAAACAGATTGATTCCGCTAAAATCGAAAAATTAAAAGCATCCTGTAAATAAAAAAAGCTGTGAAAATGAACTTTCATTTTCACAGCTTTTTTCTATTCCAACGTTCCAACAAATCTTCTGATTTCATCATACATACGACCTTCATTTAAAGACTGTACTGAAACGACCATTTCTTTCTTCGGTAACACGATAATATACTGACCATACTTTCCATCTGCCCTAAAGGATTCCTGCTCCTCATCAATCCAGAACTGATATCCGTATCTTAAGTCCCAGTCCTCCGGCATCTGGTTTTTTGTTGCTTCCTTTAAGTATTCCTCAGAGACGATTCTTTTGCCTTCAAAGGTTCCACCATTTAAGAGCATCTGTCCGAAGTTTCCGTAATCATCAATTATAAGATATAGTCCATTGGCAGCATGTATATGTCCCTTCGGGCATCTGGTCCAATCCGGACTAAAGATTTTTAACGGAGTAAACAATCTTGGTTTCAGATATTCCATAATATCCATTCCTGCCTTTTTTTCAATCAGACAGGCAAGCATATATGTGTTGAAATTACAATACAGGAAACGCTTTCCCGGCTGATAACAGAAATTCTGAGAAAAAAAATAAGAAATCCAATCCTGTGTTTCATAGCGTTCCTGGTGATTGTCAAAAAACAATGCATGTTCTACTCCCGTTGTCATCGTAAGCAGGTGTCTTACCGTCAGATTGGTCAGATTTTCAGATGGATTTTCCGGAAGGTATTCCCGGAAACTGTCACAAATCTTTTCATCCAGAGAAATTAGTCCCTCATCTATTGCTATTCCAACAGCAACGGAAACAAAACTTTTGCTAACCGACCAGGTATTCAATCTGCTTTTTTGACTTAATCTTCCCCAATCCAAAATTATTTTTCCCTGTTTGCGAACCTGCACATAGTTCAGAACAATTTCCTTTTCCTTCATCTCGTTCAAAAATTGTTCAAACTGTTTTTCGATATTCATATTTCTTCTGTCCCTTCTGTTTTATATTATTACACAAGAAAAAGAACCAAGTGCTTCTCGGTTCTTTTTCTCTATCATCCAACTTTTAATTTGAATCTCTGACCGTCTTTGTCAGTATCCACTTTTTCGATAACCGCACCTAGACCAACCAGTTTTTCTTCAAAGCGTTCATATCCTCTTTGAATATAAACGATATCATCAACTTCCGTAAATCCGTTTGCCGCAAGTCCCGCAATTACAAGGGCTGCTCCGGCTCTTAAATCCGGTGCACTGACCTGGGTTCCTTCTAATCCACCAACACCTGAAATAAATGCAGTATTTCCTTCTACCTTAATCATCGCACCCATACGATTCAATTCGTCTACATACTTGAAGCGGTTTTCAAAAATGCTTTCTGTAATCATGCTGCTTCCATTTGCCAAAGCAAGACAAACTGCCATCTGTGGTTGCATATCTGTAGGAAATCCCGGATAAGGTAATGTTTTAACCTTCGCTCCACTCATTCCTTCATTTCCTTTAACTTTTACTGCATCGTCGTACTCGATGACAGTACATCCCATTTCAACTAACTTGGCCGAAATACATTCCAAATGCTTCGGAATAACATTCTTGATTAAAACTTCTCCACCGGTTGCTGCTGCTGCACACATAAATGTACCAGCTTCAATCTGATCGGGGATTGTAGAATAAACTGTTCCATGCAACTTTGGAACACCTACAATACGAATTTTATCTGTACCTGCACCGCGGACATTAGCTCCCATACTGTTTAGCATATTTGCAACGTCTACGATGTGAGGTTCTTTTGCTGCATTTTCAATAATTGTCTTTCCATCTGCATTTACAGCTGCCAACATAATATTGATGGTAGCACCCACAGATGCGAAATCCAAAAAGATATTGTTTCCTACCAGATGCTCAGCCTTTGCATTCACCATACCATGGTCTGTTACCACATCAGCACCTAATGCTGAGAATCCTTTGAGATGTAAATCGATTGGTCTGCTTCCAATATCACATCCACCCGGAAGGGCAACTTCTGCCTTACCAAACTTTCCAAGCAAAGCTCCTAACAAATAATAAGAAGCTCTGATTTTCTTCATCTGCTCATATTCCACAATATGAGAACAGATTGTCTTTCCATTAATAGTTACTGTGTGTCTGTCATTTCTTGTAACAGTCGCACCAATATTTTCAATTGCCTTAATTAACTGGTTAATGTCGCTAACATCCGGCAAATTTTCAATCGTCACGTCTTCGTCTGCCATAATTGCTGCGGCAAGTAATCCTAATGCAGCATTTTTTGCTCCGCCAATTTCGACTTCACCTTCTAATGCTTTGCCGCCTTTCATGATATAACGTTCCATACACTCTCCTGATATCTATGTATAATCATTACAGAAATCGGCTTTCTGTAATCCCAATAATCCCAATGTCAATTTTTGGTGGCACGTTTTTACACGCACTTTTAAATATTATAACACAATATCTTCCTTTGTAAACCACTGAATACCACAATCTCTTGATACAGTTTATGATTTCTTTGTATAATTGTTACAAATTTGTCCCCAGAGTTTCTTTCATTTTACGTTCTTCTAAGGCATTTTAGACATCTACACCATATTCTTCTTCCAGTACATCCACCAGAGTTTCAATGGTCTTTTCAATGGTCTTTCGATGCTCATTCACAGTAATATCCGCATATTTTTTATAAAGGGGAACTCTCTCAGCATATAACCCGGCCAATGTCTGATTCTCTTTTAAAACTACACCACGCTTCTTCAGATTTCCCAATCGTCTCTTTAATGCAGGAAGTTCCAATTCCAGATATACTACAGTGGCAATTTCTTTCAAATGCTCCATCGCCTCGGTTCCATACACCACACTCCCACCAGTGGCAATTACTGTCTTCTCACACTGAATGGATGCATTGACATCATTCTCAATTCGAACGAAACCATCAATTCCCTGTTCTGCTATAATTTCCTTCAGTAATTTTCCTTCTCTCTCCTGAATCAAAAGATCCGCATCCACAAAACGGTATCCCAAAATTTTTGCTAAAATTACGCCAATGGTGCTTTTCCCCACACCTGGCATTCCAATCAAAACAATATTATTCTTCATCTGTTTCATTGCTATTTTCCTCTATCATGCTGGCACGTTTTACCGCATCATCTCCAAATTTCATTTTAATCTGATCCAATGCCCGTTCCAGACGTTCTATTTTTTCACCGGAGGGTTTCTTCCTTCCGGTTGATTGTTTCTCATTTTGAAGAAGGCTCTCAAAATCCAATTGTTCCGGTTCATCATAATCCACCAGGTTGGTAACCCTCACTCCAAGAAGTCGTACCGGCTTATGATTCCACAATTCTCGGAAAAGACCTTGCACGCTATGATATATTTCCGTTCCGGAATCAATGCCACGGTCAAAAGTTTCCTGCCGAGAATTTTTTTGAAAATCACTATATTTGACTTCCACTGCCACGGTCTTTGCTTTCTGTGAAATATTTCGTAATCTTCCTGCCACTTTATCCGATAACTGAAGAAGAATTCTATCTATTTCATCCGGCTTTGTATAGTCTTCAGGAAGGGTAATGGAATTTCCTACTCCCTTTGCATCATCTCTCACCGGCTCCACTACACTGTCATCGATTCCATTGGCAAATTGCCACAACAATAATCCATGACTTTTCAAGTGAGACTCCAAAATCGGAAGGGGACTATTTGCCAAATCTCCAATGGTCCTGATTCCCAGCTTATGCAACGTTTTGACACTGGATTTTCCTGCCATGAATAGTTTTTCCACCGGTAGTGGCCACATCTTCTGCTGAATTTCACTTCGGTATAACGTATGAACTTTATCCGGTTTCTGAAAATCAGATGCCATTTTCGCCAATACTTTTACATCCGATATCCCTATGTTCACAGTAAAACCAAAAGTTTCATAAATTGTTTTTTTTATATAATTTGCTGCTTCTTCCGGACTCAGGAAGGAATTCTGAATGCTGGAATAATCCAAATAACATTCATCAATGCTTACCTGCTCAATAATCGGTGTATAACTGCGAAGCAGTTCCATAAGTTTCCGGCTTTGCTCTTTGTAATACGAATGCTCCGGCGAAACAACAAGCAGATTCGGACATTTTCTTTTTGCGGAAGCAATTGGCTCTGCAGTATGAATTCCATATTTCTTTGCCGGAATAGACTTTGCTACTACGATTCCATGCCTTGTTTCCTGATTCCCGCCAATTACAGCCGGAATTTCCCGAATATCTACCGTCGCCCCTTCCCGAAGCATCTTTACAGCAGTCCAGCTCAAAAAAGCTGAATTTACATCAATATGAAAAATAAGATTCGTTATCATTTTATTTTTTCTTCTCTACGGAATAACCAAACTTTCCTATATAAGCTCCTGTTTCAAAATACTGACCATGAGAATATACCAATGGCTTTGCCTTGCTTAAATCAAATCTTCCGGTTTCATCCAGATATTTTTCGTCCGCATGGACACAAAGTACTTTTCCGATAAACATATCATGACTTCCGCAAGGAATCACCTGTGTCACTTCACATTCTATATTTACCGGACTTTCTTTAATCAACGGTGCCTTAACATACGTTGCCTTTTCCCTTGTAAGTTTTGCGGTTTTAAATTTATCTTCGTTTTTCCCGGATTTCACGCCACAATAATCTGTAGCAAAGGCTAAATCCTTAGTTGTCAGATTAATTACAAACTGACCGGTTTCCTGAATCATATGATAGGAATGCCTGGACGGGCGAATGGACACATAGGCCATTGCCGGATTTGTGTTGACAGTTCCTGTCCATGCCACCGTTAATACATTGTCATTGCCTTCATGATCTGCCACCGTTACCAATACTGCGGGAATGGGATAAATCATATTTCCTGCTTTCCAGGTCTGCTTTGCCATAATATGCTCCTTTTATTTCTTCTTTTTGTTCTTAATTGTAATCTTTTGAATCTGGTATTTAGAATCCTTTGTCGGAATTGACAGATTCATTTTGCCCTCATATTTTCCGGAGAATCCTTCTGTATAACTGTTAATCAACGATGTTTTTGTCTTACATTCATAAGACACTTTGTAGGTGCAAACCACCTCGAAACAATCTTTCTTTTTATTGTATGTCACATTTGTTTTCAGATCACTGATTTCCATTCCGGAAAAATCATATTTTTCCTGTTCCCTGTCCCCATAAATCTTTTGAACAATTCGATGAACTTCTTTCCCAGCATCTTTTTTACATTTTTTCTGGAAATACTGAAGATAATCTTTCTGTTTTCCATCTTTCTTACGGATTGCACTGAAGTATTGCTGAATCATTCCCTGGAACTGTTCTTCCACTTTTTCCTTATAGGATTTCTGTGCCTGATAAGAAATATTGCTTAAATTCTTCTTTTCTCCGGACTTGCTTATGGAAATCTTCTGGCTGTAAATTCCATATTTATTTTCAACACTGACTGAATATTCTCCTTTTAGAATTCTCGCAAAGTGATATACTTCTTGCGTTTTTCCCTTGGTCTGACACAATTCCTTATCAATGATCGTGTCATTTAATTTCAACACATCTCCTTTTGGAATGGTCACTTCGCAATCCGACAAAAAGTATTTCTCCATATCCACTTTGTATGTCGGCTTTAATTGAAATCCTTTCCGATAAGTATTCAGATATATTTTAAAATTGGTCTTCTTTCCGGTTTCTTCATTGGAGCATTCAATCACTACCAATTGCTTTCCGTTTTCCTTCTTTGGTTCTTTGATTTCGTATTTATCCACATTCAAGTCTTTTTTCTGTTCCACAATGATTTGTCCAAGAACCTTATCTTCAATAAAACTGTCTTCAGGAACATCAATCACCTTCCGAATTGCATTGTAATCCTGTTTCATAAATGCCTTAAAATAATTTACCGCAACTTCCGTCGGGTCAGATTCATGATGAATGTATCCGGCAACAATTCCAATTACCGCACATACTGCTATAAACACCAGAACTTTCACAAAAGAAAAAATTCTGCTATTCATCCACTTTTTTATTTGATTCTTCATAGTTACTCCCTCTTCCATTTCTGTAAAACATCTCTTTAAATGTTACCCATTATCCTTGATTTTTGCAAGGCTTTTATGTATCATCTTTATGTATCTGAAAACCTTCAGTCCCGTCAGATTATATTTCGGGATGATAGTAATAGAATTATAAAGAAAGGATTATCGATGGATCAGAAATTAGTATTTCATGAAACACTGGTCTCTTTGGTTGAATATGCTTCTGCTCAAGGAAATCAGTTATCAAAAGAAGAAATTCAAAATCACTTTAAAGACTTATTATTGGATGATGCTCAATATGACCTGATTTATTCTTATTTGGCAAACAATAAGATTTCAGTCGACGGCTATGAAGTTCCTGAAGAAACAATCTTTACGGAGTCTGCAGATGCTGAGAAAGACGAAGAAAACAGGAATCCTTCTCCGGAAAAAGAAACGAAAGAATCGGAAGAAGAACTTTCCTTTGTGAAAATGTATCTGAAAGAATTAGAATCCATTCCACCTGCAACGGAAGACGAAAAGTCTTCTCTGATTGAACAGTTATCTCAGGAAAATGCCGAAGTGGAAAACCGTCTTGTGGAACTTCATTTGGAGGTAGTTGCTTCTCTTGCAGAATCCAAAAGAGGGCAAGGTGTTACCTTTGGAGACTTGATTCAGGAAGGAAATATGGGATTGATTCAAGCAGTCTCCCAGTACGAACCTTCCTTCGGTGATTTTAAAATCTACATTGAAAAAGAAATAGCTCAGGCTTTGGAACAAGCCATCAATTCTCAGGTTAGTTCCGACCGAATCGGACAGCATCTGGCAGACCGATTGAATCAATTGGATGAAGTCACCAAAGATTTGTCTGAGAAACTGGATCGTACTCCGGAAATTTCCGAATTGGCAGAAGCTATGAGCCTTTCAGAGGATGAAGTATCCTGGTTATTAAAAACATCCCTGGATACCTTGTCAGTGAATGAAGACACACAAATCACATCTCCGGAAGAAGCAACACCAGAAGTGAAACAGGAAAGTGATCCACTGACCTGGAGAGTCAATAAAAAATAAACGAAAGGAGTTTCAGTCACGAAACTCCTTTCTTTTTTATCCTTCAAAATGCTTTGCTACTGTTTTTAAATCTTCAATAATTGGCAAATGTTGTGGACAGATTCCTTCACATTTTCCACAGGCAATACACTCGCTTGGTCTTCCAAAGACCTTCGCCAATCGTTCATAATATGTTCCTTGCGGTCTCCATGCCTCCATATCCTTTTCCAGCATATCCAGGTTATATAATGCAAAATATCTCGGAATGGCAATCTTCATTGGACAGCCTTCCGTACAATAAGAGCATCCGGTACAAGGAATAGCAACGCTTGCATTAATGATTTTTTCTGCCTCTTTTACAATCGCCAGTTCTTCTTCATTGAGCGGTTTGAAATCACTCATAAATCCAGTATTATCTTCCATCTGTTCCATATTGCTCATGCCGCTTAAAACCATCTTCACGTTTGGCTGACTTGCCGCAAAACGGATTGCCCAGGATGCCACCGACGCGTCCGGGTTATAATCCTTAAATAACTTTTCTGCGCCCTTTGGTACATTGGCTAAAGTCCCTCCACGCACCGGTTCCATAACAACTACTGGTTTTCCGTACTTTTCACAAATCTCGTAACATTTTCTGGACTGCACGCCTTCACTTTCCCAATCCAGATAATTAAGCTGCAACTGAACAAATTCCACGTCCGGCTGTTCACTAAGAATCTTTTCCAGCATTTCCGCATTATCATGAAATGAAAATCCAAAGTGTTTTACCAGTCCCTGTTCCTTCTTTTCCTTTAACCACTGAAAGCAATCAAACTTCAGATACTTGTCATACCGGTCTGCACCCACATCATGAATCAGGTAATAGTCGAAATAATCCACACCGGTACTTTCTAACTGTTCTTCAAAAATCCGGTCCCGTCCTTCAATGGAATTAAAAAAGTCTGCATGAAGCTTCGTTGCCAATGTGAAGCTTTCTCTTGGATGGCGGGATGTCAGTACTTCCTTTACCGCATTCTGGCTTTTCATTCCACAATACATAATGGCTGTATCAAAATATGTAAATCCTCTTTCCAAATACAAATCAACCATCTTCTTGGTCAATTCAATATCAATACTGCTGTCATCCGCCGGATTTGTCAACGGCAGGCGCATCAGCCCAAATCCCAATTTTTTTGCATCATTAAAAATATCCATAGTTTTTTTCTCCGTTCATCACTTTTCTTTTATTATACACATTTTCGTTCCATTTTACAGATTCTTTTAATAAAAAAAACAGAAGCACTCCATACAGCACCCAAAAAATGTAAGACTGTAGAAAGCACTTCCGTTTTCCTAAGAGATTTCAATTTATATATTTTTTAGAGATTAAAAAATATCTTTTGGAATATTAGCGAACGTCTCCGTTTGCTAAATCTACCTTTTCGAAACAGCCTTTTAAAAAATAGGAGGGGGAGAGGCTGTTTCAGATAAACGGAAAGGGAGCTAGACTTTTACGTCTGCTCCCTTGCATTTCGTTTAACAGTTACTAGTATAACAATTATAATATTTTTTGCAATGATTATTTTTAATGTACTAAAAAAATAAAGTTGGAAACTAATCTTTTTAAGAATTCGCATCTCCTTTGAATGAATTTCCTGCAATAATTCATCTCAAAGCAAAAAGCAAAACAAGTCCAATGAGATATAATCGCTTCGTTTTCCAAGCTCCTTTTTAACCGTTGCAAGCAACCAAGCAACTTATGCTAAATATTCTTTTACTGATTTGTAAATTCCATCTCCATCCAGTCCGAATTCCTTTAATAATTCCAAAGCCGGTCCGGAATGTCCGAATACATCATTGACACCAATCTTCTTAACCGAAGTAGGCATTTTTTCGGAGAGGACATCACATACAGCACTTCCCAATCCACCAATCACAGAATGTTCTTCTACAGTCACAACCTTTCCGGTTTTTTTGGCAGAATTTAAGATAATTTCTTCATCCAATGGTTTAATGGTATGAATATTGATAACTTCTGCATCCACACCGTCAGCTGCTAACTTTTCTGCAGCTTCCAATGCCATGGATACCATCAGTCCGGTTGCCACGATGGTAACATCCTTACCTTCTCGCATTGTTACACCTTTACCAAGTTCGAACTTGTAATCTTCCTTGTTGATTACCGGTGCTGCAAGACGACCGAATCTCAAATAAACCGGACCATCTAATTCATATGCTGCTTTTACAGCCTGCTGTGCTTCAATGTCATCAGCGGGATTGATAATGGTCATTCCCGGAATGGTTCTCATTAATGCAATGTCTTCGTTACACTGATGTGTTGCTCCATCTTCCCCTACAGAAATTCCTGCATGTGTTGCTCCAATCTTTACATTCAGGTGTGGATATCCCACGGTGTTTCGAACCTGCTCAAAAGCACGACCTGCTGCAAACATTGCGAAGGAACTTGCAAACGGAACCTTTCCACAAGTTGCAAGACCTGCAGCCACACCAATCATATTGCCTTCTGCAATTCCGCAGTCAATGTGTCTTTCCGGAAATACTGCTTTAAACTTTGCTGTTTTTGTAGCTTCAGCCAAGTCCGCATCCAGTACGACTAAATTATCATGTTCTTTTCCTAGCTCTACCAATGCAGAACCATAACTATCTCTTGTTGCAATCTTCTTTACTTCTGACATAATGCTTCACCTGCTTTCTCTAATTCTTCCATAGCTACTGCAAACAATTCATCATTTGGTGCAGCACCATGCCAATTTACCTTGTCTTCCATATAGGAAACGCCTTTTCCCTTAACAGTGTTCATAATAATTGCTGTCGGCATTCCTTTGGTTTCTCTTGCTTCTTTTAAAGCACTTCTAATTTCATCAAAATTATGACCATCAATTTTAATCACATGGAAATTGAAAGCTTCAAACTTCTTGTCAAATGGATATGGAGAACATACTTCTTCAATGCTTCCATCAATCTGAAGATTGTTATTGTCTAAAATCACTACCAGGTTATCTAACTTTCTTGCGCCTGCAAACATACATGCTTCCCAAACCTGACCTTCTTCACTTTCTCCATCCCCAATCATGGTGTATACACGATAATCTGCGTTATCCAATTTTCCTGCCAATGCCATTCCAACTGCTGTCGAAATTCCCTGACCTAAGGATCCTGCACTCATATCCACACCCGGTGTATGTTTCATATCCGGATGTCCCTGCAAGTAAGAAGATGGCTTTCTCAGTGTAACCATATCTTCCTTTGGAATGAATCCTTTTTCAACTAATGTTGCATACAGACCTGGTGCTGCATGTCCTTTCGACAATACAAAGCGGTCTCTGTCTGCCGCCTTTGGATTCTTTGGATCCACATTCATTTCCTCAAAATATAAGAATGTCATCATGTCAGCAGCGGAAAGTGATCCACCCGGGTGACCGGACTTTGCACTATGCACTCCCTCAATGATATTCTTACGTACCTCATTAGCAACCTTTGCCAATTCTAAATTTTCCATGGTTCTTCCTTTCATTTTTCGCGAAAGACCTTCTGCCTTTCGATTTATATTGTTCCATAAATGGTATTATCTGAAGTTTTTCTCAATTAAGATGATTAAACCATCTTCATTTTTCTTTGCACCAAACAGTTTTCTGCTTCTTCTTGCAATTGCCTGATCAAGAATCGCTTCCACACTTTCCTGATTGATTCCTTTCTTTTCTCCAAAGCAATCATCAATGGCCTTATAGAATGCCAGACTTGCCAATTCGTCCATCACATAGCCTTTTTCTTCCGCATAACGTTTTCCGTATTCCACCCATTCCTTGATGTTGTATTCACGAATGTGAATTACGTGATTGAATACTTCAGTGATTCTTGGTGTAGACTTCAGAAGATTCTGCATCCCTTCTGTGTCGCCCTCCAATACAATAAGCATATCATCTGTAAACATTCCTGAGCAATCAATTATTTCGCTAATGGTCATCACTCCCAATTCATGAGCGTGCTCTACAATTAAATCACATCCGATTAATTTGCTCAAGGAGTTTCTGAATCCACGCTTGTTTAATGAAGTTGCATTGACCTTCGCCAGCTTACGGTTTCTTCTTCCACGCTTTCTGTTCACCAGTTTAACCATTTCGATTGCCAACGTGGTCTTTCCTGTTCGCTTATCACCTAAAATAATTACATTGCCCTCGGTTGATTTTCCATCAGGTGTATATAATGCAATCAAATCTTCTACAGTCTCGCGAATGGATTCTTCCAATCCTTCGACATTCATATAGCGTTTGAACACTGCCATTTCTTCGTCGGATAAGGTGATGCCAGGTCCTTTGTTTTCTTCGCTCTCAATTGTTTCATCAGTTTCTTCAGCATTTTTCTCAGGAACTTCCGTCTCTTCTTCAGAATTTTCTTCTGTTTTTTCTTCAGAAGTTTCCTCTAATTCTTCTGCATTTTCTTCTGAGTTTTCTTCGGGATTTTCTTCTGGGTTTTCTTCTGTTAAATCTGTCTCTGTTTCTTCTTCCTCAGAATTCTCTGCTTCCTCAGGTGCTTCGGTTTCAACTTCTTCCTCTTCCGGTTCTTCGCTTACAGGTTCTTCCTCAATTGCCTCTGGAATATTTCCCTCAACTGTTGATTCTTCTGTTGTTTCTTCCTCGACACCCTCAACCGCTTCCGGAATTACTTCCTGTTCGGTTTCCGGCGTATCTTCTGTTTCTACAACGGTTTCTTCCTGAACCGATTCTTCTTCCGGAGCATCCTGTTTTTCATCACCGTCCTTCTGATTCCACAGAATATTAGAAATCATTTCAACTTCAGCAGAAAGGCTGGTTGTTGCTCTTAAGCCATCCTCCTGTTTTTTCTGCTCGCTTTCTTCAGCAGCCTGAATTGCCTGCTCAATTTCTTCCGGACTCGGAATCTTATCTGTGATATTTCCCAAATCAGAATTTGCCACTATATTTTCATAAATTTCAGCTTTTCCAACATCTGCCGAGGTATCCCTCTTTGGTGGATCCAATGTTAAATCCAATATTGGAATATGATTCAATGTTTGTGCCTTTTGTTCTTCTCTCTGTCTTTCAATTTCAACTCTCTCTGCCGCTTCCTCCGCAGCTTTCTTTGTTGCTTCATCTTCCGGCAGTTCATTCTGAATTTCCTTGCGAATCACATCCAGATTCGGAATCGCTACTGTCGCCTTGGAGACAACGTTCTCCGATTGTTCCTCCATAGTTTCCTCAGAAGCTTCTTCCGATTCTTCTTCCGGTTCTTCTTCCGGAACAACTTCTTCCTCTACAACTTCCGTTTCTGGAGTGGTTTCATCTGATTCCACAACCTCCGGCTCCTGATATTCGTCTTCTTCATCCAGTCCCTGATCAATTCTGGCTAATTCTTCTTCAATCTCTTTATTTTCTTCATTGCCAGCTTCTTCAATAATATTTACGGCCTGCTTAACCGTTTCTTCTTTTAAGATTCCTTTTTTATACAATGCTTCCAGCATTTTCTGAACATCACCCAGATTTTCAACAATCGGTGCCGTATCTTCTTTTCTAACTTTTGGCTCTTCCTCCGTTGTTGTTTCAGTAGACTCCTCAACAGGAGTTTCTTCTTCCGTATCCTCTGGCTGCTCGTTCTCCGTTCCTTCTTGGGACTGAGGTTCCATCTTGATTTCAATTAAATCTCCGTTTTTTATTTCTGTTTTAACCAGTTCCGGTTCCGCTGTTGTTTCATCCGGATTTTCATCTGTAATTCCTTCTTCGGAGACTTTCAGCTGTTGTCCTGGCATAAAGGCCAAATCAGATTCTTTTGGTTTTTCAATTTTCTGAAACGGAATTTTTCCTTCTGCCACCTTTGTTGCGCCGGCACCCTCATGGATATTTTCCCCATCAAAATCCAGTTCCTTCATTCCTTCGGCTACCACCGCTTGGATTTCCATTGTATCAAACTTGGAAAACTCCACAGATTCCGGAGCATTTGATTCCTTAAGGTTCTTTCCGAACACTTCCGTTAATACTTCTTCGTCGTCTGGAATTTCTTCCTGTTCTTTCTCATCTTCCGGATAAATTTGAATTACATCCTCTGGAATTTCTTCGACTTCTTCTTCAGAAACTTCTTCAATTTCTTTTTTCTTTCCCTCATCGTATTTCAGCTTCTGGGCTGCAGACAATGGAACATATTTCTTCTTCAGTTCCAACGCTTTCAGTACATACTTTCCTTCAGAGAACCAAAGACTGATTTCATCACACATATCCACACATTTTTCCTGGTCTCCTACCAGATGATATAATTTTGTCAGTTCATACGCCCACTTTTCTTCCATATCAATGTTGACATATTCTTCCAAAATCTTTATCTGTTCTTCAAGCGACTCTCCTTTTGCCTTTGCCATTTGATATTTTAAAATATATCTTCCGGTATCGCGAGGAGCCATTTCAATAAAATCTTCATAAAATTCTTCTGCTTCATCATACTCTTTTGTTTTAATGGATATCAAACATAACCGATACGCCAACTGTCGTCCGGAATTTGTGTTTTCATACGCAGTTAACAAAGCATCCTTTGCTCTATTATATTCATGATTCGCCTCATATGCATCTGCCACCATTCCCAGGAGATTATTATCCCTTATTTTTCTCAAATCCAAGTCGTCTGCGATTTCAACGGCTTTTTCAAAATCACGCTGATGCATTGCAGCTTTTAAAGCTTCTACTCTCAAACTAAATTCATTTCTATCCATTTGACTTCCTCTTTTAAACCAATAAAAATATCCTACTCTAACTCTATTTGCAAAATAATGCTTCGTTTTTCTTTCCCCCAAAATCCCTATTTAAACAATCACACGTCCCTGCAATGCACGTAACAACGTCACATTGTCGATGTTTTCCAAATCACCGCCTACCGGAACGCCGCTGGCAATTCGTGTTACCTTAATCCCCAATGGTTTCACGACTTTGCTGATGTACATGGCTGTTGCCTCGCCTTCCACACTGGAATTCGTTGCAATAATTACCTCATCCACATCTTCTTTTAACCGCTGAAAAAGTTCTTTCAATTTGATATCATTCTGTCCAATGCCCGCCATTGGATTAATCGCCCCATGTAGGACATGATAGACTCCCTGATACTCTCCGACTTTTTCATAAGCTGCCATATCTTTTGTTGTTTCAACAACCATAATTGTTTTATGATCTCGTTGTTTGCTGCTACAGATTGGACAGACATCCTGATCTGTTAACGTACAGCATTCTTTACAATATTTCACATTATCCTTTGCTTCCACAATAGCCTTGGCCAATCCCTGCACCTGCTCCTTCGGCATGTCCAGTATATGAAATGCCAACCGTGCTGCAGTTCTGGTTCCGATTCCCGGAAGGCCGGATAATTCTTCAATCAATTTTGTAATATAACCACTATAGTAATCCACAGAGTTTCCCTCTTTCTAAAATCTTAGAACAATCCCATGTTTCCTAATCCGCCGGTAATTTTTGACATTTTCTGATTAGACATTTCATCCATTTTACGAATTGCTTCGTTCACAGCTGCCATAATCAAATCTTCCAGCATTTCCACATCGTCCGGATCTACGACTTCTTCATCCAATTTAATCTTTGTGATTTCCTTTGTCCCGGAAATTGTTACTTCTACAGCACCACCACCTGCTGTTGCAGTGTATTCAGCCTGTTCCAATTCTGCCTGAGCTTCTTCCATCTGCTTCTGCATTTTCTGTGCCTGTTTCATCAAATTATTCATATTTCCCGGCATTCCTCCCGGAAATCCACCTCTTCTTGCCATTTAAAAATCCTCCTCTTCTACTTCCATGTTAATATGGCTGATTACTTCCTGGTAGTAATCATTAAAGTTCTGATTTGTTTCTAACAACTTCAGTTCAACTTTTACCTGTTTTTTTATTTCATCACTGATGATTGTATTCAGCATTTCAATCACTTCCGGTTTATTGCATGCTCCGTAACCCGTAGCCGCATAACCTTCAAAAACAATCAACAATGTGTCTTCCCCTTTTACACTAAACCTTGCTCCGTTTAAGAACTGTTTGTAAGGTTGTGAGATATGTCTTTGTACAGCCCCCCAGTTATTCACCACATACTGAATATCTTCCGGAACTGCCTTATCCCATACTTTCTTTGGTTTCGCCGGCTGTGGTGTTGCAACACTCGGTCCTGCCACTGCATTTTGCGGAACCACAAAATCACCCTGTTCAATCTTCTTTTCCAGCAAAGCAATTCGGTTGTTGAGAGAACCCATATCCCGCTCCATTGCTGGCTGATTCAGTTTAATCAGTGCAATTTCTATCAACACTCTTTTTTGTGAAGAATACTTCATCTGTCCGGACAATTCCGATAACACACGGATATATCTCATAATAATATCCGTATCCACCATGGACGCTTCACTTTTCAATGCTTCCAGTCGTTCGGCTGAAGCATCAATAATGTCTTCCACGGAACCATCTGAGGTTTTAACCAGCATCAAATTTCTCAGATACCAGATAAAATCATTGACAAACTGTCCCAACTCACGGCCCTGCATTACCATCTCATCCAGGATGGAAATACTCTGAACCGTATCTCCGCCAATGACCGCACGAGTCAGTCGGCTAAACACTTCCTGATCCACGGCACCTAACACTTCCAGAACATTGTCATAAGTCAGTTTCTGTCCAAGGTAAAATGCGATACATTGATCCAGCAGGCTTAAAGCATCACGCATGGATCCATCTGCTGCCTTTGCAACATATCGAATTGCTTTTTCCTCGACCTCAATTTGTTCCTTTTCCATCAATTCCGACAAACGCGCCGCAATGGTATCAATAGTGATTCGCTTGAAATCATATCGCTGACAACGGGACAAGATTGTAATCGGAATTTTATGCGGTTCCGTTGTGGCCAAAATAAACATTGCATATGATGGTGGTTCTTCCAAAGTTTTTAACAACGCATTGAAAGCCCCAATCGAAAGCATATGAACCTCGTCGATAATATAAACCGTAAATTTCCCACTGGATGGAGAATACTGAATTTCCTCACGAATTTGTCTGATGTTATCTACACCATTGTTGGAAGCTGCATCGATTTCCATGACGTTCATTGCGCTTCCGTTATTAATTGCCTGACAAGTCGGACAATGATTACAAGGACTACCGTTTACCGGATTTTCACAGTTTACCGCCCGGGCAAAAATCTTGGCCACGCTGGTTTTACCGGTACCTCTTGTTCCACAGAAAAGATATGCGTGACCTATACGATTTGCTTTAATCTGGTTTTGTAATGTCTGTACAATATGTTCCTGTCCCTTGACATCTTCGAAGGTCGTCGGTCTGAACTTTCTGTACAATGCTGTATAAGACATAAGCTCTCCTTTCTCTGAATTCCCTGCAAAAGTGTAACTGATTTTTGGGCGCACTACCCCCATTACACCTTTGGGTTTAATTATATAATAAAATCGATTTAAAATAAAGATAAAAAAAAAGACAACTTTTCACGAAATTTTCGCGAAAATTGCCTTATTCTTCGTATATTTGCTAAATTTTAAAACACGCGGTCAGTTTTGTGAATATCTCATAAGCGTTACCTTTACAGTTAACTCGGTCCAGGCACCCTTATGTCACTCAGAAGATCACTGCTTAGTGCTGCTACATTCCTGTCCTGACACGGTTCGCAGGTCTCTGATGCATAAGACCCGGACGTCAACATCACTTATAAAGGGCAGCCCTACAAAACAAACCCGAGACTGACCATCACCCCTGCTATAGCGGATTGCAGGTACAGGGCGCCGCTACCTCCCCGGCTGCGTGGAAATATAGTATACCTTACACCGTTTTTCTTTGTCAAGATTTTAAGAGAAATCTCTTGTTATCCTGCAAGATTCAGTTTCTTTTTTGTGTCTTCCAAACGACGTTTAAATTCTCCAAAAAATTCTGCTCCATATGTATCCTTGTAAAACACCTTCAGAAGAAACATGGTAAGCACCTGCAACTGCTCCGGTTCCAGACTTTCCGCTTCCTTCTGGCATTGGATCAGAAACTGATGCCACGCCTTGATATACTCCTCATAAGATTTCAGTTCCGGCATATCAATCCATTTTTTCACTTTCACTTTTCCTTTTTTTTTCACCGGGCATTCATAGACCTGAAGGAAATAATGAAAATCATCTCCCTCATAAACTCTTCCCAGTGGAAACATTCTGCAGATTCCCGGACGATAAGGATGAACACTACATCGTCCTTCTTCATTCAGAAAACCGCATCGTTCTTCTTCCCCGATCATTTTCAGATTAGGAAGAACCAGTCCGTCCACTACCTGAAGTTCTAATTTATCCTTTAATAAAGTTTCAAATCCCACCTGAAGTCCCTGACACAGGCGATGAACATCCAGCGGATCCAATACAATGGAATTTCCCATTCCACAACAACAGGCATGACATCCCTTACAGTCATGGCAATCGGCCTTGACCATGTCATTAGCCGTATAGAGTCGTCCGTCTGAAATTTCTTTTAAATCCACATCTCTTTTCATTTCGTTCTCCTTAAACTTTGGAACGCAGTTTCCGGAAAAAGTCTTTTAGCAGATTTCCACATTCTTCTTCCAAAATTCCTTTTTCAATTTCTACCTGATGGTTAAATTGTTCCACCTGCAACAGATTCATAATGGATCCGGCGCATCCGGCTTTCGGATTCATACATCCAATATAAACTTTCTTAATTCGTGCCTGAACAATTGCTCCGGAACACATCTGACAAGGCTCTGTTGTCACATATAATTCACAATCGTCCAGTCTCCAGTCATCCAGTTTTTTACTGGCTTTCTTAATTGCATTCAATTCTGCATGAGACAGGGTATTCTTATCCACCATACGACGGTTATAACCTCGCCCGATAATTTTTCCCTGGTAAACAATCACGCAGCCAATGGGCACTTCTCCAATGGAGGCCGCCTTTTTCGCCTGACGGATTGCCTCTTTCATATACTTTTCTTTTTCATCCATAAGATATTCCTACTTAAAATATGATTGAATTACAGACCAGATTTTTCCGGATTCCTGACCCAGGCTCCAATAAGCCGCTCCACCCAGTTTATACTGATTCATCAATTCCAGTCTGCTCTTTACGGAAGTTTCGTCTTCCAGCCAAATGGTGACAAACTTGTCCCCTTTCTGATAAGAAACCTGATTCTGTCCCGTGTTATCATCAAATACCGGTGTAGATCCTGCTTTTTTGTACAATTCCGTTGCAGTATCCATAGAAATATCCTGACTGGTCAGATAATAATCTCCGTTTACAGAATCTGAAATCAAAGTTCCTGATCCATCAGACTGATCTACCGGTGTTTCAATCCAGGCAGTGGTATAGAACGGCATTCCATTAATCACTCTGGAAGCATCTCCCACCTGTTCCACCGTATCCTTAATGGACTGTTCCGTATATCCCAAGGAAGAAACAGATCCTGCTCCGTCTTCGCTGGTTGCATGCTCATCATAACTCATTACAATGATATAATCTGCCAACATTCCCTGCTGTTTTCGGTCATAGTAATCTGTCGAAGCACTCGGTACATAATTATCCACGGAAAGTACTAATCCCTTTTGTCTACACTGAATGGACAATTCTCTTAAAAATTGCAAGTAGTCCTGAGAAACCTTTTCTGAGATCATTTCAAAATCCACATTGATTCCATCCATCTGATAGACCTGCGCATAGGAAATCAGGTCACTTACCATTTTCCGTCTGGCCTGATTGGATTTTAAAACTTTTCCGATATTCTTTTTCCCCTGAGTATCTAAGTCACTAATTACTCCCCATACCTGAAGGTTTGCATTGTGAGCTGTCTGCACATACTCAGCACTGGCAATAGATTCCACATTTCCCTTTCCATCTTTCAACGAAAACCATGTGGGTGAAATTACATTCAACCCCTTCACATTTTCTAATTTATTAGAAAGAGATGCATTAGCTGCCATTTGTGTCAATAAATGCCATACCATACTTACTTTTCCGTCCATCAACTGATGGGTATATTCCCCTTCATCTGATTTGAAAGAACGTTTTTCCCGTTTTTTCTCTGTCAATGAAGACACCGGCATATAGCCAATCATTCCATCTTTTGTACGTACCAGATTCCAGTTTTTTGATTCCTCTATGACTGTTACCTTGCTGTCTTCCGGAACTGTTGTGACAATCAGATTCTGATAATCTCCTCCGGTTCGCATTTCCATATCTTCATCTACAGTCATTACGGAAACCTCTCCCGGGCGATAAGTCATTACAACTCTGGCCGGAGTTCCATTTTTTTCTTTGATATATTCAAAGGAATAATCCACATATCGCTTCACGAATTCTGCATTGACATAACACTGATCCTTGTCCAGAATTCCAGTGATAAAGGAGACCTTTTCATTTCCTATTTTGTCAGTATTTATTTCTGACTCATATATTTTCTGTGCATTTGTAAACATAATTTTTTTTGATTTTTCATTCCAATAAAAACGAGGATCCACTTCTTTTTGAACCATGCTGATATTCAAAAACACCTGGTTATCCTGAACAATGGCATACTGCTCACTGTATCGGTCTTCCAAAGCAACGGCAGTTACAACTCCCTTGCCACCTAACTTGTACGGATTTTCATTATCATCCGTTGTTTTCATATACCAGGAAAGATTGGTTTTTCCCTGATTTGTTTTACGGAATGTATCACATCCGTTCAACGTTGTTACTATGGAAACGCTCAAACCAAGAGCGATTATTTTCTTTGTAATTTTTCTCATTTCTGCCTCCTGCAAATACCCTAAAAGAGCCATAAAAAGATACGTTTTCGTTCTAATTATGGCTCATACGTTCTTCTGGGAAACTCTTTTTTGAAAATTTCCTCTCATTCTAAATATAGAGAGGTCCGTTATTTTGTGGTATATATCTTCAGTTGTTGTCATCCCATTCTGCGTTTGTCTCTATCAGTATACACATATTGATTGTGTGTTGCAACCCTCTTTCGACTTTTTTTTCAAAAAATTCGATTTAGATTCAATTTCTACTACATTTTCATACATAAAAATCAAATTTTCGGTTGTCGTTTCCACAAACATCTTGTAATATATTACTAATCGAAAAACTTTACACTATTTTTATTATTGGATATACTAATAATACTAGAGAGAGTTTTCTCTCAAACAACTCAATCTTATCCTATCAATCTAGGAGGTGATTACAATGAAAATTGAAAAAATAAATGATAATCAAATTCGTTGCACCCTGAACAAAGAAGATTTAGAAGACCGCGATATTAATTTAAGCGAGCTTGCCTTTGGCACCGGTAAAACGAAAGAGTTATTTCAAGATATGATGCAGCAGGCCAATGATGATTTTGGTTTTGAAGTCAATGATATTCCATTGATGGTTGAAGCAATGCCTCTTTCTTCCGAAGGAATCGTTCTGGTAATTACCAAGGTCGAACATCCGGAAGATACCAAATCTCATTTTTCAAATCTGTTTTCAAAAGAATTCACGGATGATTTCTTTTCAAAATTGGAAAGTATGAAAATGGACTTAGGAGACTTCGAAGAAATCGAAGGAAGTAGCGAAGCATCCGAAGAAGGACAACCATCTGAAACAGACAACACATCTCTACTGTATAGTATTTACGTTTTTGACACTTTAAACGATGTAATTTCTGTTGCAGGACAGCTTCTTCCATTTTACAAAGGGGACAGTTCGGTATATAAATCACCACAAAACGGTCGCTATTACCTGTCACTTTGCATGGAAGCAAAAGACGAGCATCTTCTCAACAAAATCTGCAGTATCTTAACGGAACAGGGCGAACGGGAAGAACCTTCATACGCGAAGGAACTGTTTTATGTAGAGCATTTCGATGAAATTATTGCCGACCAGGCAATTGAAAAACTTGGAAGTCTAAAATAAAACTTCTAAAAAACAGAGTATTTCAACCAAACGAAATACTCTGTTTTTTTACCCCCATTGATGGGTATACATCAGAATCGATGTTGCCACGGCAGCATTTAAGGATTCCACCTTTCCTGCCATAGGAATTTTTATTTTTCGATCCGCTTTTGACGAAAGTTCATCACTAAGCCCTCGGGCTTCATTTCCAATGAGAAATGCACAATCTTTTGCAAGCGTTCCATTACTGTATAATTCCCCTTTCAAATGAGCTGCATATGTGATAAAACCTTGTTCTTTTAATTGTTCCATAGCCTCATCTAAATCCACAATTGCAAAAGGCACCCGAAAAATCGACCCCATTGTGGAACGAATCACTTTTGGGCTGTAGATATCCACACAATCCGGACTCATAATTAAGCCACATATTCCTGCTCCTTCTCCGGTACGAAGAATCGTTCCCAGATTTCCCGGATCCTGTAGTCTTTCCAAAACCACAATACAATTCTTATCAGGATTTCGATTGTCCAGAACATCTTCCACGCTATTCTTTCTCATACGAACCACTGACAGAACTCCTTGAGGCGTAACTGTGTCGGAAATTTTCTTAAACACCTGATTACTAACCACCTGATATTCAATCCCTTTCAGCAGTTCTCCATGCTCCTGTTTGAACTGCTCGGATACATAAGTTGACACAAGGTCTTCCTCAGGAATTTCCTGAAACATCTTAATTCCTTCCACGACAAAAGTTCCAGTCTTTTTGCGCACCTTCGCCTTTTCCTTTAATTGTATAATATTTTTTATTTGTTCATTCGTTGCTGAAGTTATCATTTTTTACTCCACTCTTTTTTAATCAATCACCTTTACAAAATCCTCGCCATACTTTTCTCTTAATTTTGACAGAAGGCCTTCTGTGATTTCCACCCGATATTCTACAGGAAGCACTTTTTTCTGACGTTCTTTTGCCAAAGCAATACAGACTTTGTCATTTCCACGACTGGACATTAATGTACTGATCAGTTCCTGCTCCTGGTTTACATAAGTTTCTTTGTCAGGAAATGCAATCCAAAGTTCCGACGGCATCATAGAAAATTCTGTGATGCTGTTGGCAATGACACGACCGGCAGCATTTTCTTCAAACTGCGCCTCTCCTGTGACGAAGAGTTTCTTTCCGTCTTCCATTAATGCACGATTTCGTTCAAACTGTCTTGGGAACACAATTACTTCTACCGTTCCCACCAAATCTTCCAAGGTAAGAAATGCCATCTGTTGCCCGCTTTTGGTAAATTTCTTTGTGACCGCTGCCACAATTCCTCCAATGGTGACCTTACTCTTATCCGGGATTGCCGGTTCTTCGCCCTCTTCCACTTCCGCAAAATCAATGGCCATATTGGTGATATGTTTACGCCATTTCTTTTCCTGGGATTGCAACGGATGTCCGCTGGCATAAATTCCAAGAACCTCTTTTTCAAATTCCAGTTTCTGCTCAATCTCGTATTCCCCAACATTTGGCATCTGCACCTTATAGGTTTCTTTCGCCTCTGCTCCGGCAAAATCAAACAGTGAAATCTGTCCATCCATGGCATCCTTTCGCTCCTGATTGACTCCATCCATAATCTGGATATACACCATCATCATTTGTTTTCTGGTGGCACCGAACGAATCAAAAGCACCGGCTTTGATAAAGTTTTCAATTGCTCTTTTGTTCACACCACGACTGGCAGTTCTTGTAATAAAGTCTTCTAAGTCTTTGTACTTTCCGTGAGTTTCCCGTTCTTCCACAATCTGATCAATAATATTTTTTCCAACATTCTTGATTGCCGTCAATCCGTAACGGATATCATCTCCGTCAGCCGAGAATCCACTGCTTCCCACATTGATATCCGGCGGAAGGATTTTGATTCCCATAGAACGGCAGGAATAAACATACTCGGAAACTTTTGTTGCCACATCCATCACCGAGGTCAGCATAGCCGCCATAAATTCCGTTGGATAATAGTATTTCAAATAAGCAGTCTGATATGCAACTACCGCATAAGCTGCTGCATGAGATTTGTTAAATGCATACTTTGCAAAATCAATCATTTCATCAAAGATTTTATTTGCAACCTCTTCACTGATACCATTTTTAACACATCCGTTCACACCGGTTTCTTCATCTCCGTAAACGAAAATCTTTCGTTCCTTATTCATGACATCCTGTTTTTTTTTGGACATAGCACGACGAAGCAAGTCACTTCGTCCCAGGGAATATCCGGCCAAATCCCTTACAATCTGCATAACCTGTTCCTGGTACACAATACAACCGTAAGTCGGTTCCAGAATTGGAATCAGTTGCGGGCAATCATAGGTTACCGCATTAGGGTCCGCCTTTCCCTCAAGATATTTGGGGATGAAATCCATTGGTCCCGGACGATACAGGGAAATTCCCGCAATAATATCTTCCAAACTGTCAGGCTTTAAGTCCTTCATGAAGTTTTTCATTCCGCCACTTTCCAACTGGAAAATTCCTTCGGTATTTCCTGTTCCAATATATGCAAGGACTTTTTTGTCATCATAATCAATTTTTTTCAGGTCCAATTCTACTCCACGATTTTTCTGAATAAACCGCTCCGCATCCTGAATGACCGTCAGATTTCGAAGGCCTAAAAAGTCCATCTTCAACAAACCCAGTTCTTCCAGCGTCGTCATAATGTACTGAGTGGTAATGGAGCCGTCGGATGCTCTGGACAATGGCACATACTCATCCACCGGTTTGGCGCAAATTACCACACCCGCAGCATGCATGGAAGCATGTCTTGGCAATCCTTCCAGTCTCTTAGACATATCAATGAGGTACTTTATCTGCGGGTCACTGTCATACAATGCTTTCAGTTCCCGGCTCTGCTGCAGTGCCAGTTCCAATGTCATATGAAGGTCATTTGGAATCATTTTTGCAATACTGTCGCATTGGGCATAAGGCATATCCAATACACGTCCCACATCACGAACCACTCCCTTTGCCTTCAATGTTCCAAAGGTTACAATCTGTGCCACGTGGTCTTTTCCGTATTTTCTTCCAACATAGTCAATAACCTCCTGACGCCGTTTAATACAGAAGTCCACGTCGATATCGGGCATGGATACACGCTCCGGATTCAAGAAACGCTCAAAGAGCAGATTATAACGCATCGGTTCAATATCCGTAATTTCCAAGCAATAAGATACCAAACTTCCTGCGGCAGAACCTCGTCCCGGTCCTACGGCAATTCCATTGGATTTCGCATAATGAATAAAATCCCACACAATCAGGAAGTACTCAATATATCCCATATTTTTGATTGTGTTTAATTCATAATCCAATCGTTCCTGTAATTCCTCACCGCTTAACTTGCAATAAGGATCTTCTTCTCCCTGAAAAACCGGATATCGTTCATGAAGTCCATTTTCGCAAAGTTTCTTTAGATAAGTCCACGGGGTATACCCTTCCGGCACCGGAAAATTTGGAAGTTTTGTAACGCCAAACTCAAATTCCACATTACAACGCTGTGCAATTTTTTCCGTATTATCCAAAGCTTCCGGTGCATATGGGAACAATCGTGCCATCTCTTCCGGAGACTTCAAATAGAATTGTCCTCCTTCATAGCGCATACGATCCTCGTCCGCTTTTTTCTTTCCTGTCTGAATACACAACAAAATATCATGAGCTTCCACGTCATCGGCATAAGTATAATGCACGTCATTTGTACAAACCAGATCCACACCTATCTCCTTACTGAGACGCATCAACTGCTGATTGACTGTTCTCTGCTCCGGAATTCCATGATCCTGCATTTCCAGGAAATAATTATCTTTTCCAAAGATTTCCAGATGACGCAGTGCTGCTGCTTTTCCATTTTCATAATCTTCCTTTGCGAGATAACGCTGTACCTCTCCGGCCAGACAGGCGCTCAGGCAAATCAATCCTTCATGAAATTCCTGCAACACCTCATAGTCCACACGTGGCTTATAATAAAACCCTTCCACAAATCCTTTGGACACAATTCGGCAAAGATTTTCATAACCTTTATTATTTTCTGCCAATAAAATCAAATGATTATATCGGCTCTCATTTTCATTTTTTTCTTTGTCAAAACGGGATCCCGGTGCCACATAAACCTCACAGCCGATAATTGGCTTGATTCCTTCCGCCAAAGCGGCACGATAAAAATCAATGGCCCCATACATCACTCCATGGTCGGTAATCGCAAGACTATCCATCCCAAGGGCTTTTGCCTGTTTTGTTATTTCTTTAATTTTACTGGAACCGTCCAACAGACTGTACTCTGTATGGACATGTAAATGGGTAAAACTCATGAGTTACTCTCTTTCTATTTATAAATCAATGGTCAGTTCCACAGGACAATGATCAGACCCCATAACGTCGCTGTGAATATCTGCCCCCTGCAATTTTTCTTTTAATGCTTCCGATACAATAAAGTAGTCGATACGCCATCCTGCGTTCTTTTCTCTTGCCTTAAACCGATAAGACCACCAACTGTATCTTCCTTCCACATCCGGATAAAAATATCGGAAGGTATCAATAAAACCATCCTCCAGCAAGGCTGTCATCTTCTCTCGTTCTTCATCGGTAAAGCCTGCATTCTTTCGGTTTGTCTTTGGATTCTTTAAATCAATTTCCTTGTGAGCTACATTTAAATCTCCACAAAGAATTACCGGCTTCTTTTCTTCCAGTGTCTTCAAGTATGCTTTAAAATCGTCTTCCCAATGCATCCGGTAATCCAACCGCTTTAATTCATTTTGGGAATTTGGCGTATAACAGGTCACCATATAGAACTGCTCAAACTCCAGTGTAATCACACGCCCTTCCTTATCATGTTCTTCTATTCCAATTCCATAGGAGACGGAAACCGGTTCCTGTTTTGTGAAAATTGCCGTGCCGGAATATCCTTTCTTTTCCGCATAGTTCCAGTACTGATAATACCCCGGCATTTCCAGTTCCAGCTGTCCCTCCTGCATCTTTGATTCCTGTATACAAAATATATCTGCATCGATGGTATTAAAATAATCCATAAAGCCTTTCGTGACACAGGCACGGATTCCGTTTACGTTCCAAGAAATCAGTTTCATCTTTTGCCTCCTGCTAATGTTTTATCCTTCTAATAGACATACTCTAATATTATAACCCAAAACCGACCTTTTTTCCTACTATTTTTTGTGCCGGTTTTGCAAAAAAAGAAGCCGTTGCATTTTTCTAAAATACAACAGCTTCTCACGAGGAAAATAATATGTTAAGAATTAAATTACTCTATGTCCAATATAATATTTAATTGCATATCCCATTGCCATAGAACTCTTATTGCAATAGATATTTAACTGGCTTCCACATTCTTCAAATGCTGTTTTATGAATGTGATTAATAGACTTCGGTAAAACAACCTTCTTTAATTTTGTGCACTGATAAAACGCACTTCTTAAAATTCTGCTAACCCCTTCTTTAACGGTTACCGTTCGTAAGTTCTTACATTCCCAGAAACAAGCTTGAGGAATCTCGTACACCTTGGACGGAATTGTAATTTCAGTTAAATTATTACAATACTCAAAGGCACAAGACTGAATGCTTGTAACGCTTTCCGGGATGACAATTCTGGCTGACTGTGAATAATGAACCGCCGCTGTTCCGATGGTTTCAATTCCACTTGGGATTACTAAAGTTCCCTGAATCTTCTGTGGTGCAGCGATTAATTTCTTTCCGTCTGCAGAACACAATAATTTATTAATTACCTTGAAATTATTGTTTTTCTTTGTGCTGAATCCTGTAATATTTTTACATCCGGTAAATGCTTCCTGGTCAATGGCTTTTACATTATTCGGCATTTCAAACGTTCCCTGTGTTCCACCAGGTACAATATATAATGTCATTCCGTCTTTGGATACCAAACAGTTAGCAACTGACCGATAATTCTTACTATTGCCATTCACCGAAATAGCATTTAACTTCGGACAATCTACCAATGCATTGGTTTGGAAGATTGCTACGGATGCCGGAATTGAAATAGATTCTAATTTTTTATTTTCAGAAAATGCCCAATAATCAACATTTCTTACACCTTCCTGCAATATAATCTTTCTGCAACCTGCTCCTTTAAATGCCTGGTAATCAATCGTCTTCACATGGGATGGAATAACCAAATTTGTTAAAGCACAATTTTCAAATGCATTTTCACCAACGGTCGTAATCTTAGCACCAAAGGTTACGGACTCCAAGGATGTACAATCGATAAACGTTTTATAACGAACTCTTGTCATATTATCTGATAATGTAATATGTTTTAAATGAGTTGCTGAATCAAAAGCACGTTTTGCTACATCTTTTACAGAATTTGGAAGAACAACATTCACAATTCCGCTTTTAGAGAATGCGTACTTTCCAACGGTTTCAACACCATTTGGGATTACTACTTTTTGCAATTTTCCTGTTCCATAAAAAAGTTCCATTGGAATGCTCTTGATTTTCTTCGGCAAACGCACTGCTTCCAAATTATAACAATCAGAAAATGTTCCTTCTCCAATTTCCCGAATGGAATCACTCAGCTTTATTGATTTTAAGCCACTCTCTGAAAATGCATATCGACCGATTTTAGTAAGTTTTCCGGTAGCTTTGAATTTCTTCAACGACTTACAGTTTGAAAATGCATTAATCGGTACTGTTTTAGCTCCCCATTCAACGGTTTCTAACTTTTTACAATTATCAAAAACACCATATTCAATCCGCTTAACTCTTTTTGGAATGACAACATCCTTCAACAGGCTTCTGGAAAATGCATATCTTCCAATCCCTTTCACATTTTTGGGAATGTCAATTTTTTTCAATCGGGTATTTTCAAAAGCATAGTCATTGATTACCTTCAAGGACTCCGGAAGTTTTACAGATTTCACCTTGATATAACTAAAAGTTCCTCTGCCGATTTCCGTAATTCCATCTTTAATAACTACTTTTTCAATTTTCAAACCATCCCACTCTCCGGAATATTTAATTTTCCCTGTACCGGAAATAGTCAGTTTCTTATTTTCTTTGTTGTACTCATAAGTCGCATTCTTTCCGCACTTATAAGTTTTCTGATGCTGATCTGCCATAACATTTGTAGCCATTCCTAACATTAAAGATATCCCGGCAACTGTCACCATAAAATTCTTTGTAAACTTCTTCATTTTATACTCCTTTTCTTTTATAATTAGTCCCAATCACTTACAGCCCATCCTGTACCATTTTCAAAATTGATACTGAAATCATTATGGCATCCAGTGCATCCTTCATATTTAATTTCTGTATCACCGAATACCAAATGTGCCTTCTTTGCATCAATTTCTGCAAACTTGACACTTTTTTCATTTTCTGTCACAACACCTTTTAAGTAAATTGTCTTTCCGGCTTTCACTTTAATTCCTTTTTCCGGAATATCCTTCCAGGTCTTCTGATCCAAACTGTACTGAGTAAATGTAAACGGTGCTTCTTTCTTATTTTCTTTAATCACAGATTCCTCTGTCTTCTTAAAAATAGTATTTCCATTATATTTATGACTGGTTACTGAGAGTGTAATTTCCTTCTTTTCCACATCTGTTCCCAATAACTTTGCAGTGTACTTTCCATCATAATTTACAGCACTGATTTTCTCGATATTGCTATACTTGGAATAAACCACTTTTTTCTTACTCTTATAGAAACATTTTACCTTGTACTGATATGTCTTTCCAGCCTTAACCTTTTTGTCAGTATAAAAATTTTTCTTTTTATTTACTGTAGCTGCTAACTTCCACTTCTTTGTTCCCTTTACTCTTTTGTAAATCTTATATCCTGTAAATTTCTTATTTGTACTGGACAATTCAAGATAAAGCTTCTTTGTGGAATTTTTGAATCCATTCTCACCATATCCTGCATCACTTACCAATGGAGCTTTCAAGCCTTTAGCCATTACAGCTTCGCTCATTCCCTGACTTGCAACAATTGCTCCACTAAACATCATTACCGCACATAAACCTAATACAAATTTTCTAATTCTCATCTTTCAATTCTCCTTTTCATTTCGTTGATTATACTTATTAAACGTATGCTTTTTTATTTTTATTTCAAAATATAATTCAATTTTTCAAACATTTTATAT
The DNA here is from genome assembly GCA_024697845.1 of Eubacterium sp. Lineage (GTDB taxonomy): Bacteria > Bacillota > Clostridia > Lachnospirales > Lachnospiraceae > Eubacterium_G. The sequence goes on from JAILRZ010000049.1 coordinate 69,280, forward strand.
TTTTGACTTTTTGGGAGGAGAAATTCAATCTCCTAAACCTTATAAATCACATTTTTTCAAATGTAAGGTAATCATTGCACACAACTTGATTTCAAATGTACCATATAAATCTCAATTTCTCATATATAGGGTAATCATTGCGCACAACTTGATTTCAAATGTACCATATGAATCTCAATTTCTCATATATAGGGTAATCATTGCGCACAACTTGGTTTCAAATGTCCCATATGAATCTCAATTTCTCATATATAGGGTAATCATTGCATACAACTTATTTTTAAGTGTACCCTACAAATCGCATTTTCTCATATATAGGGTATTTCATCAATCACAGAAGCCGCTACACATGTTTTGAGATTGTATCATGAGCGTCAAACGAACGAAAGCAAGCTTTCTGCGTTTTCCTCGTCACGCGAACAAAAAGGAAGGAGTACACCGAAGTGTACTCCCCCTGTGAGAAAAACATATGTTGAAAAAATCTTATTACCACTTTAAGTCAATTACTAATGCGGTTGCATTTGTGTAATGAAGTAATGTACTCTGATCATTTACGTCATCGTAGCAGAATCCGTATGCAAGATTGCTTACTGAATTTTCATGCCAGAATCTTGAGTACCAGTTGTAAGTGCTGTTCTTGTAGTATGCACCTGGGTTGTTGTAATTTGCAGGATCTGTTGCAACACCTCTGTTGAATGCTGCACAAAGCTGAGCTTCAATTACAAGTTCTGTAGAGTTTCCTCTGTTAAAGTTTCCTTTTCCTTCTAATACATCCTGTGTGGTTGGTTTGTATACATAGTATGTTCCACCATCACCGGCTTTGGTAAATCTCATTCTGTCGCCTTCAACACGTCCTGTAAATGTTCCTGCTTCACACTGGAATACTAAATTCTGTGAAGAATACTTATTCCAGAATTCATTAATATAATTATCAAAATATCTTGCGTATGCCTGTCCTTCGTTGAAGGTTTTCTTACATGGTGCCATGATTCTCTTATCATCTACCAATGTTTTCCATTCTGAAGGAGCATTGTTCTTAAACTTGTTAAATGTATCTGTTCTTGATCCGATATCACCAACTACCTTATCGTATGTTGGATAATCTCCAGGTCTGTTATCAAAACCACCTGTTCCGTAAAGTCTTGTTACCATTGGGAAAGAATAGAAATCTACACGAGTTGTATTTCCCCAATATTCTCTACCGGTTACTGTAAATTCAGCAAATTCAAATAATACATCCTGGTTTGGATCTGATGTATTGTTAAGGTCTGGTCCTGCATAACCAACTCTGCCGTCTGCAGCATTGTTGAATGTAATATAAACAGGGCTTCCATAGCTTAAGTACATTCTTCCGGATACGATACTTGGAAGGTATACCCAGCTCTTTTCAGAGATTGGATGACAAATGTTTGCACACATTCTTCCGTTCTTTGAAATGGTATTCATACTTGCATTTGCCGGAATTAGATTTCCGTTGGTATCTAAGTAGCAAAGCTGATTGCTTGAATTGTATCCAAGTACACACCAGTAAATCTGGTTGTCAGCATATTTTCCGTTTGTCTTGTTATTCAGCTGTAAGAACATCTTGTCATTTACAGGAATGTCATTTCTGAGATTTGGTTTTTCCACTCCTGATACTGTTCCGCCGGATGCCTGCTGCTGTTTCGTTGTAGTTGTCTGCTGAACAGAACCGGAACCTGTGACGTTTACTGATAAAGATGTCTTTGCTGATTCTTTGTTTCCGCTTACTGTTGTTACTGATACCGTATGATTTCCTGCTGCAATTCCTGTGTATGTGTAGTATGCACATTTTACTCCGGATGCAACGCGGTTATTATCAATGTATACGTTGTAATTGTTAATGTTTCCTGCCCCCCAAACAACACCGATTGTATTATTTGCCGGACAAGATACTACTAAACCAAATGGCTGTGCAATGCTTGTATCTGTTGCTGTAGAAGCCTTTGTTGTAGTTGGTGTCTGTGTTGTTGATTTCTTACGAACAACGATGGAAGACATCTTGTCATTCCAATCATTTCCAATCCATGAAGTATCGGAAGAAACGACTTTCTGTGCTCCCTGGAAGTTGTCATCCCAGTACAGAACTGCTTCGTATCCTGATGCCACCTTTAATGAAGAAAGGTCATCATTCTTAAATCCTTTTGCACCTAATGCTGAAAGGTTGTAAGAACCTTCATTTAATGCTGCAACACGTCCGCCGTAGTTAATATCCTGATAGATATAAACAACGCCTGTTTCTGCTGCCTTTGTTGTTGCCGGTGCTGTAGAACCAGCAACGGTTACTGTTGTAGATACTTTTTCTGATTCTGCTGAACCACTCACTGTTGAGATTGCAACGGTATGTGTTCCTGCTGCGTATCCTGTGTATGTATAGTAAGCACATCCCACTGCACTGCTTACTTTCTTTCCATCAATGTATACGTTGTAGCTGTTAATGTTTCCTCTTCCCCAAACAACTGCGATTGTATTGTTGGAAGGACTGCTTGCTACTAATCCAAATGGTTTTTCAATTGCAGCGTTGCTGCTTGATGAAGAACCTGTCTTGTAAGACATTTCCGGTGAATCATACTGTAAACCACCTTTGTTGTAAGTGAAGAATACTTTGATTGTATCACCTGTCTTTAATCCTGTAATGGCAAGATTGAAATCATATCCATTACCGCTTGCCATGTTGACATTCTGCTGTGCGCCATCATTCACTTTGAAGTGAGCAATTACGTACTGTGCATAATTATTTGCCTTGAATGTCAATGTTGTCTGTGTTGCTGAGTTGTCTGTCGCTGTTACTGTGTAATCAGCTCCTGTGCCAATAGTTGCTGCGGTTACAACTTTCTTTGTGGATGGTGTAACAAAAGATGTTAGTACCAATGCCATTGTTAAAAGAACTGCCGTAACTCTTTTGATCGTTCTTTTCTTCATTTTTTCTCTTCTCCTCTTTCAATTTTTTCTCGATCCCTATGTGTGATTTTATCACTCGTACATCAATAGTTTTACTTGAAAGAGAATTCAAACTAAAGTGGATTTTTTATTAAAAAGGTATCTTATTTTGTAAAATACGTTTTTTGTTATCGATAACAAAAATAGAACGAATACCAAAATAAAATTTGAAGCACTAATTCACACAACAAAAAAGTGATGCGGAAAAACCACATCACTTTTACCTCTAATATCGATATTTTTTCATTGCCGGCTCTAAAACAAATTTTTCAAACAAAAAAATTGTTAGATACGGTAAAACCACGATTAAACCTGCAAGAATTCCCTTTGTTCTGGAAATTCCGGAAAAACCGAATAATCCATTGGTGGAAAAAAGTCCCACCATCACCAATAATAATACCGGTGAGACAATAAATCCGTATCGCGATCCAACCTGCTCACGCAATACAAACACTACGAAAACCGCTCCCAGGATTAACATTGATAAAAAGAAAATTGCTATGTTCAATTTTCCATTCTCATTATCAAATCTCCACACCCTCATAAACATCATTGAAACAAACGCCATCAATGCTGTGTGAATCAATAGAATTCCATATGCAACCTTTAACCGTCCTTTTCGATTGCTTCTGATAAAAGAAATTGTGAAAACTAGCATTCCCACAAATTCGATTCCCATCAATCCTGCGGTAAGAATATGTGCCTTACGAAAAATTTCCGGATCATTTAACTTGTCCCATCCTATCATTTTCATCAAGCACGCAGTTCCCGTAAAATACGAAACTTTCCACATCTGAACCAAAATCGCGAGTTCAGATAAGATACACATAATAATAATACCTATTCGCTTAATTTTGCCCATTTTTTCCTCGTTCCTTTCCATCTACATCCATCATAAACGATAAACGGATTGGATGTCAAAAGAAAAAAGGAAAAACTTTTATTATAAAGTTCTTCCTTAACTTCGCTTATTATTTATTTTCTAAAAAGTTTGCAATTCCCTCAATTGCCTGAACTTCATCTTCTCCTTCAGCAGAAACACTAACAGTCTGTCCCGGTACAATTCCCAATGCCATCATCCCCATAATACTTTTTGCATTGACTCTTTTTGTATCTCTTTCTACATAGATTTTACTTTCAAACTGGCTGGCAACCTGTACACATTTTGCTACCGGGCTAACCTCAACTCCATTTTGAACTTCGATTGTAATATCTCTCGTTGTCATTTCTTTATTCCTCCATATGTTTTTATCATCTCACCTATTATGCGCCACGTAGTTCTTCTGCAATCTGACTGATTTTTCTCAGTCGATGATTGACGCCGGATTTTCCCAAAGGCGGTTCCAGCATTAATCCCAATTCCTGCAATGGCACATCTGGATGCTCAATACGCATCATCGCAATTTCCTGAAGTTTATCCGGGAGATATTGAATTCCCTTCAACTTCATGATTAATTGAATATCTTCAATCTGACGATAAGCAGTCGTGACTGTTTTTTTGATATTGGCAGTCTCACAATTAACCTGCCTGTTATAGTAATTACTCATATCCTTCAGGATGCGAACATTTTCCATTTCCATCAGGGAAATGGGTGCTTCCATAACATTTAAAATATCAACGATGCCTTCGCCCTCCTTGATATATACCACAAACTTGCCTTTCCTTGCAACCACTTTTGCATCAATTTGGAAATATTCCATCAATTTTACTAGCTGCATCGATTTTCCATCACTATTGCAGGATATCTCAAAATGATATCCTTTATTGGGATCACTTATAGATCCTGCTGCAATAAAGGCTCCTCGAATAAAGGCTCTTTTACAACAATCTTTTTTTATCACAACATTGTTTGTAATGGACAGATTTTCTTCGATTTCACCATCCTCACGAATCAATTTTGTTGCTTGTAATACCCGCATTGCATCCGAATGCTCCTCTACAGTAATAGTATATGTTTTCTGATTTTTGGAATATGCACTTTCCTTTTCAACAAATTTTGCCTGAATACGAAAAGATTTCCATAATAATTCTTCCGTCTTTTTTGCAGTGACCTCTGTTTCTGTTCGCACGGCAACGGCATACTGATTATTTTCATCAATCAAAACATTCCCACACAAAGACAGAATAGCTGATAATTCAGCTATTCTACAATGATTCGCATTACTAATTTTATTTGCTAATTCTTCTTTCACTTTTCTGGAAAAATTCATAAATCACCTATCTTGTAATATCCCGATGTGCAATTCGGATTCCATAATTTGCTTCTTCATCATTCAGTCTTTTGAACAATTCTCCTGCCACTGTCACGGAACGATGATGTCCACCGGTACAACCGATTCCAATCACCAACTGATTCTTTCCCTCTGCAATATAGTTCGGAATCAGGAAAGAAATCATATCCGTCAGTTTTTCCACAAACTGTTCGGAAATTGGTGAATCCATAACATATTCCTGAACTTCTTTTTCCAATCCGGTTTTCTTTTTTAACTCTGGCACATAATACGGATTTGGCAAAAAGCGCACATCAAAAATCAAATCACAATCTGCCGGAACACCATACTTAAATCCAAAGGACATAATGGTAATAAACAAATTTTTATAATCCTGATTATTGATGAAAATGCTTTCAATCTGACTTCTGAGATTTCGCACCAGAAGTTTACTGGTATCAATAATATAATCGGCCTGTTCCCTCAGAAAATCCAGTTTCTCCCGTTCTTCATTGACTTCATTTTCCACACTGTCGGAATCCCCCATCGGATGGCTTCTCCGTGTTTCTTTAAATCGCTTAATCAAGGTCGAATTGTCACAGTCCAGGAACAAAATTTCATAATTTTGATCCTTCTCACGCATTCGTTCCAATACTTGTGGTAACAAATCCAAATTTTCACCACTGCGGATATCTACACCAATAGCAACTTTATTTTTTTCGCTATTTTCAGAAAATAATAAGTCCACGAAATTTTCTATTAGTGCAATGGGCAGATTATCCACACAATAATATCCGTTGTCTTCAAACACTTTTAATGCGGTGATTTTTCCCGCACCTGAAATTCCTGTAACAATCACAAAACGCATTCGGCTTTTCTCCCTTTAAATTATCTTCACTTCCGGTTCCAAAGTGACATCAAACTGTTCCTGAACCTTCTTCTGCACATCATCCATTAACTGAATGATATCTGTTGCTGTTGCATGATCATAATTAATCACAAACCCACAATGCTTTTCAGATACCTGAGCCCCTCCAACTGTATAACCACGAAGTCCAGCATCTTCAATTAATTTTCCCGCAAAATGCCCCTCCGGACGCTTAAAGGTACTTCCGGCACTTGGATATTCCAAAGGCTGCTTTGCACGTCTTTTTGACATAAGCATTTGCATAATCATCGCAATTTCTCCGGCACTGCCCAGTTCCAAGCCCAATCTGGTCTGAAGAACAATTAACTGTTCCTTCTGAATTCGGCTACTGCGATATCCCAGTTCCAGCTCCTCTAATGACAACGTCTGTATTTCATTATTCTGATCAAGGACTTTAACCCATTTAATAATCTGCGCCATTTCGCCACCATATGCGCCGGCATTCATTGCCACTGCGCCACCAACATTTCCCGGAATTCCGTGGGCAAACTCCATTCCGGCCAGATCACTTTCCATGGCTGCATTAGCCGTTGCGGAAAGTTTCGCTCCCGCATCAACCACAATATCTTCTCCAATAATATCAATCATTGCAATACGGCTTCCGATTTCAACCAGAACGCCTTTATATCCTTCGTCCCGAACCAGCAGATTACTTCCGTTTCCAATAACCATAAACGGTACTTCGGCACCACGAATGGCTTTCACTACTGCTACCACTTCATCAATACTTCCCGGAATCACATAAACCGCTGCTTTTCCACCACAACGAAATGTGCAATGGCTTTCCATGGGTTCATTGGTCTTTACATATTCTTCCCCTACAATTTCTATCAACTGTTTTACTAAATTTTCCAACATTTGCCTCCTAAGAGTTTTATTTCACAATCAAAGCTGCGGAACCGTACATTCCCGCATCATTTCCTAATTCAGCAAGATGCACTGCTGCATCACCACAGGCTGCAAAACAAGTCTCACGATATACCCCTTTAATCGCATCAATCAAAAACTGTCCTGCCTTACTAACACCACCGCCAATAATGAATGCCTGAGGATTGATTACTGCTGCAATGGAAGACATTGCCTTTCCAAGGTAATTGCCCATCTGTGCAACCACTTCGTTTGCTCCAACATCCCCTTCTTTTGCCAAATCAAACACATCTTTTGCGGTAATCTTTTCACCAAACTCTCTCATCTTAGATGGTTGGTTGGTTGCCTTCATGTATCTTCCGGCCAAGCGTACCACACCGGTGGCAGAAGTATACTGTTCCAAACAGCCTTTTCTTCCACATCCACAGGTTAATTCTTCTTCATCGTTTACATGCATATGGCCGATTTCTCCGGCACCACCATTGTATCCGGTAATAATCTTTCCACCAAGAACAACACCACCGCCTACACCGGTGCCCAAAGTAATCATAACGATGTCGTCATAATCCTTTCCGCCACCTTTCCAGGCTTCCCCTAAGGCTGCCACGTTGGCATCATTTCCTGCTTTTACCTTTAATCCATGGAACATTTCAGATAACTGTTCTGCCACGTTGAAAGTTCCCCATCCAAGGTTTACACACTGAAGAACGGTTCCATCTTCCAATACCGGACCCGGAAGTCCGATTCCAACACCTTCGATTTCATCCAGACTAATTTCCTTTTCTGCAAGTTTTGCATCCATGGAATCACAAATGTCAGACAAAATGTTCTTTCCAAAATCTTCTGTGCGGGTATTAATTTCCCATTTATCAATTAAATTCCCTACGGTTTCAAGCAAACCGATTTTAACTGTTGTTCCTCCAACGTCTACTCCAAAACAATACTTCTTCATTTATTTATCCTCCATATTCTTTAACAGATTTTGATTTACTCGATTGTATAACTCCTGTGCAGCATTATAGCCCATCTTCTTCTGTCTGTGGTTTACAGATGCTGCCTCAACAATAACTGCCAGATTTCGTCCCGGACGAATCGGAATGGAATAACATACAACTTTATTTCCAAGAAATTCCGTATAATTATCTGTCAATCCAAGACGATCATATTCCTTCTCACGATCCCATTCTTCTAATTTAATAACCATATCGATGTTAATGGTATCCAAAATACTTTCTACACCGAACAAGGCCTTCACATCGATAATTCCGATACCGCGCAGTTCGATAAAATGCTTTGTAATTGCCGGTGCCGTTCCAATTAAAGTTTCTTCACTGACTTTTCGAATTTCCACTACATCATCCGTAACAAGACGATGTCCACGCTTAATCAGTTCCAAAGCCGCCTCACTTTTTCCGATACCGCTTTCTCCCATAATCAAAACGCCTTCACCGTAAACGTCTACCAACACCCCGTGAATGGTAATACTTGGTGCCAGCTGCACTTTCAACCATCGGGTTAATTCCGCATCAAAAGGAGATGTGGCATCTTCCGTAGAGCAAACAGGAACACCGTTTGCCAATGCTGCCTCTATCATATCTTCATCCGGTTCATGGCCACGACATAAGATGAGACAAGGAATTCCACTAGTCATCAGTTTATCATAAACCCACTGTCTGTTCTGTCGTTCCATATTATCCAAAAATGCACACTCCACATTTCCAATAATCTGAACACGTTCCTTATCAAAATGTTCAAAAAAACCTGCCAACTGCAACGCCGGTCTGTTCACTTCCGGTGTATTGATAATCACTTTTGTGGCATCAATTTCCGGCGTGTGATATTTCAGGTTGTAATTTTCAATAATCTTGCTAAATGCAATACTTTCCATATTTCGCACCTTTCTTTTCTTATTTTGACACTACCTTTTAGTTTATCATTAGTGAAAGTAATCGTAAATGCTTTTTGCCACTTTTTCCGTAATTGATGGAGCCTTTTCCAATTCCTCCTTGGAAGCCTCTCTGATTTTTTCAATGGATTTAAAGTATTTCATCAAAGCCTTCCGTCTGGTCGGTCCAACTCCCGGAATATCATCCAGCACAGACCGAACTTCTTTTTTGTTCCGAAGACTTCTGTGATATTCAATCGCAAAACGATGGGTTTCATCCTGCATTCTTGTAATCAGTTTAAAGCCCTCCGAATGGGTATCAATAGGGAGTTCTTCGTTATTAAAGTATAATCCTCTGGTGCGGTGATTGTCATCCTTCACCATCCCACAAACCGGAATATTCAGCCTCAGTTTTTCCAGAACCTTTAACGCCACGTTTACCTGTCCTTTTCCACCGTCCATCATTAACAAATCCGGAAAATGACTAAAACTTCCCAAGGTATAGTCCCGTCCTTCTTCATCCAGTTTTTTCCGTTCCTCCAATCCATGAGTAAATCGTCTGGTCAGCACTTCTTCCATACTGGCATAATCATCATTTCCCTGTCCCCATTTCATCCGGAACTTTCGATATTTGTTCTTCTTCGGCTTGCCATTTTCATAAACAATCATAGAAGCAACCGTTTCAATCCCTCCGGTATGGGAAATATCAAAGGATTCCATCCGCTCAATACCGGAAATTCCAATCAATTCCTCAATCTCCTGCACAGCTCCGATGGTTCGCTTCTGTTCTCTACGATATTTTTCTTTATTCTGCTCCAGCAGATTTCTTGCATTTTTTGCCGCCAGTTCTACCAGTTTATTTTTCTTTCCTTTCTGCGGATGAACAATCTTTACTGTATAATTTTGATTCCGGCTTAGCATTTCACACAGAAGTTCAGGTTCTTCCACTTCCGTCTGTACCAATAATTCGTGTGGGATAAACGGTGTTCCACTGTAATATTGCTTGATAAAACTTGTAAGAATATCTTTTCCTGTATCTCCAGGAACAGTGGTTAAGTAGAAATGTTCCCTACCAATCAGTTTTCCGTTACGCACAAAGAAAATCTGAACAACCGCATCGTTCCCTTCTTCCGCATAAGCAATAATGTCCCGGTCTTCAAACTGATGGGTAGTAATTTTCTGATTGCCTGCTACATGAAGAATGCTATTGATTAAATCCCGATATTCCATAGCCTGTTCAAAATTCATCTCTGCTGACGCTGCCTGCATTTTTTCTTCCAGTTCTTTAATGGTATCCCGATAATTTCCTTCCAAAAAATGAATTGCCTGCGCTACTTTTTCTCCGTAATCCGCTCTGGAAATATACCCCTGACAAGCACCTTTGCATTGTCCGATATGATAATAAAGACAAGGACGACCATTAATCTTTGGAATTTCTTTGATGTTCCCATGAAAGCTATATCCTTCATCCATTGTAATGGCCTTATTGCAATTTCGAATCTGATACATTTTCTGTAACAACTCAATGGTATCTCTCACAGCACCGCTACTGGTAAAGGGGCCAAAATATTTATTGCCATCCTTTTTCATTCGCCGGGCAAATACAATCCGTGGGAAATCTTCTTTCACCGTCACACAGATATAAGGATAGGCCTTGTCATCCATTAACATGGTATTATATTTTGGACGATACTCTTTAATCAAATTGCACTCTAAAATCAGAGCCTCCAATTCCGAATCTGTCAGAATATACTCAAATCTGCAAATTTTCGAAACCATAGACTCTATCTTTGCGGTTTTCTTTGTACTTTTTCTAAAATAAGAACTGACACGACGCTTCAGATTTACAGCTTTTCCCACATAGATTACATCATCACGGGAATCATGCATCAGGTATACTCCCGGTGTCTGAGGCATTTTTTTCAGTTCTTCAGAAATGTTAAATTCCGACATCTCGCTCCCTCCATTGCATTTTATTAGTATAACTGATTTTCTCTGAAATAGAAAGAAGCTGCCCGACTTTCATCGAACAGCTTCTTTTTTATTCTTCGACTTTAATAACTTTTATTGTATATACTATCTTTTCCTGAGCTTTACCATTACAACTCTGGATTTCTTCTTTAACACAACCTTTTGCTGCACCCTTCGTATATTTTTTATACTTGTAACTATACTCATCTATTATTCGATCATCCGAATAAGTTTTTTTCCAAGATAGAATACGATTTCCTGCTTTATCCACTTTATATTTTTCAACTGTTTTGTACACCGGTTTGTTGCCCTCTGAATCTACCCCATAATAAGTATAATCTAAGCTTGTTTCAATAGTGAACCCCTTCTTGTATGAATAGGTTGTTTCTTCGGTTGTCTCCGCTTTTCCATTTGCGTAATCCTTTCTAACCGTTTTTAGTTCTTTACCATTTTTATACGTTGTTAATTCACTATTGATTAATTTGCCATTCTCATCATAATTGTTGTATTCTGTTTTTACATTTTTGCCTTTTTTACGGAGAGTAATTGAAACGCTATTTAATTTTCCGTTTTCATGATAATATTTTGCAATATCCTTATTCTTTGAAAACTTAGAATAAGAAGACAGTTTTCCATTATTCTTTGTAACTATTTTTTTAACATTTCCCTTTTTGTCAAAGGTCATATTTCTTGTTCCGGTCTTTTTCCCTTTTGCATTGTAAATTATAGCTTTTGATTTACGCTTTGATTCCTTGATTACTTCTTTCCCTGTCAGTTTTTTCTTTCCATCATATATTTTGATGGTTTGAGTCTTCCCTTTATAAGACACCTTTTCAAGTTTTTCAAGTTTTCCATTGTAATAAGAAACGGAACTTTTGTTTCGACCTTTTTTGTCTAGTTTAATCTGATATTTTCCCGAGAATGTCTTTTTTCCATTTTCATCGTAGTTCTTGTATTCATACCCAAGCCATTTCCCATTTTTTGAATAACTATCTTTGTGCTGATATTTCAAATACCACTGATTCTTAGAATTCTTTCCATAAGTTAGATCTTTTGTTACAAAATAGTTCTTTACCGTTTTAGCGCTTACCGTCTGTGTTCCTATAGAAGTAGCAAGCACTGCCATTGTTAAAAATGTTGCTAAAAATCTTATTTCTTTTCTCATATAGACTCCTTTCACTCCTTGACATATCTTTTAAGATATTTATATCTCTTCAACTTGATATAATTTAGAGTTCCGATTTATTATGTGATTATTTTTTTACTTTCACTTTAATTCGTTTAAACTTGTAGGTTGTCCGACTTTCAAGTTTTCCTTCTCGATAGCCTTCTTCTTTCTTGAGGAAACCTTTCACTTTTCCGCTGGTATAAAGTTCATTCTTATAAGTAATTGTAGAAGTCAAGTTGTCATTATCATAAATCTTTGTCCAGGCTTTGACACGATTTTCGCCTTTATCATACTTAAATTTAGTAACTGTTTTTGCTACTTCATCATCATAGCAGGATGTAAAGGTTTCTGTGTCGTATGTATATTTTCCCTTATAGGTATAATCGTGAATCCAGGAAGAATTGAAATCTCCATCCTCATACATTGTATGCTTTTCCTGAAGCAGTTTTCCCTTCTTGTAAATGCTTTCGGTCTTATTGGAAAGATATCCCTCCTCTGTATAGGATTTCCTTACTTCTTTTGTAAGAACATTCTTTTTATATGTTTTCTTTGTTTCATCAAGGATTTCTTTTCCCTTTTTAACCACTTCACTCACAACATGCCCCTTTTTGTCGAATAACACAGTAGTAGTAGTTAATTTTTTCCCTTTTCCATTATAATATACGATTGTTTCTTTTTGTTTCTTTTTCGTTGTTACAATCTTTAAAACAAGCTTCTTGGTTTCATCATAATCTTTTTGGATTGTTTTATTTTTCTTGTAAGTATATTTTTCAGTATAGGAAACCTTCCCCGCATCATATGACTTTTTCGTCTTAATTCGATTCTTCTTGTCATACTTCGTAATCCATTTGGATTCATAATTAACATTTCCGGCCTGATCATATGAAATCGATAAATCCAGGGTTTCATTTCCTTTTTTGTCATACGCATACTTATACTCACTCTCTAAATAGAGATTTCCCTCCGCATTTATAGAGTAGTCTTTTCTCTCCGTATTCACATACCGATAAGTAGTCTTACTCTTCGCTGAAACGTTCACACCCCCCGTCATAGTTGCAACCATTGCCATAGACATTGCCATAGCGAAAACTTTCATTCTTTTCTTCATAAGCCTCTTCCCTCCTCATAATTATTATTTTGCATACACTATACTGCAATTGTAGCAATAACAGGAAACGTTTTCAACACATTTCCTCATCATATATACAACAAAAAGCTGTCTTCTAAAAAGACAGCTTCCGTTCGTTTTACTTCTTATTCTTCTACTTCAGTTGTTTCATTTTCATCAATTACTGTTTCCGTTTCCTGCGGTATACCATTACGGAAAATATCCATAAACTGTTTTCCTGTAATTGTTTCCTTCTCATAAAGGAATCCGGCAATATTATCCAACTTATCTCTGTTATCACGCAACAGTTTTTTCGCATCCTCATAACGCTCTTTCAAAAGAAGCTTTACTTCTTCCTCGATTTCCGTTGCGGTCTTATCACTGCAGTTTAACTGTGCATGTTTGCCCAAATATGGGTTTTCTACCTGTTCCAGACTCATTAGTCCGAATTTTTCAGACATTCCGTACTGAGCAATCATCGAACGAGCCATTTTGGTCGCCTTTTCCATATCATTAGATGCTCCTGTTGTCACGGAGTCAAAAATTAATTCTTCCGAAGCACGACCTGCTAACAGAACAACCAACTCTGCATCCAACTCCGCTTTGGTCATCAGATACTTTTCTTTTTCCGGTGCAGACAACACATAACCCAGAGAGCCCATAGTTCTTGGAACAATGGTAATCTTCTGAACCGGTTCTGCATCCTTCTGCAAAGCTGAAACCAAAGCGTGTCCTACTTCATGATATGCTACAATCTTCTTTTCTTCCTTGCTTAAAATTCGGTCTTTCTTTTCTTTTCCGGCAATCACCACTTCCACAGCTTCCATCAAATCATCCTGAGAAATCGCTTTTCGACCACACTTAACCGCATTGATTGCTGCTTCATTTACCATATTAGCAAGATCTGAACCTACTGCCCCACTAGTAATATTTGCGATTGCATCTAAATCAACAGTTTCATCCATCTTAACGTCTTTTGAATGAACCTTTAATGTGTCTACACGTCCTTTTAAATCCGGTGTATCCACAATAACCCTTCGGTCAAATCGACCAGGTCGAAGAAGTGCCGGATCCAACACTTCCGGTCTGTTGGTTGCTGCAAGAATCAAGATTCCCTTGGACGGATCAAAACCATCCATCTCTGCTAAGAGGGCATTTAATGTCTGTTCTCTTTCATCATTTCCACTACCGTATCTGGAATCACGGCTTTTACCAATGGAATCAATTTCATCAATAAAAATAATGCAAGGTGCCTGCTGCTCTGCCTGTTTAAACAAATCACGAACACGAGAAGCACCTACCCCAACAAACATTTCCACAAAATCCGAACCGGATAAGGAGAAAAATGGCACATGGGCTTCTCCTGCCACAGCTCTGGCTAACAAAGTTTTTCCGGTTCCCGGAGGTCCTACAAGTAACGCACCCTTTGGCAATTTTGCACCGATTGCTGTATATTTTCCTGGGTTATGCAGGAAATCCACCAATTCCACAACGGACTCTTTTGCTTCTTCCTGTCCTGCCACATCCTTAAATGTTACTCCGGTTTCCTTTTGTACGTAAACCTTTGCTTTGCTCTTTCCTACACCCAAAGAACCTCCCATTCCTTCGGTTCTTCGCGTCATAAAGATAATAAATCCATAAAAGATTACAAACGGAAGAATCCACTGTAAAAGAATCGCCATTGCGGCTGATCCACTTTGATCTTCTCCCTTAAAATCAACTGTAGTATATTTGTCCTTCAGATCAGAAATCAAATCAGGATCGTTTAACGCTTCCGTCCAATAAGTCTTAATTCTTGTATTCACCGAATCATTCGGTTTAATCAGAATTTTATCCTCATCAAACACAATACTCTTTACGTAATGATGATCCAGCATATAAATAAACTGATTATACGATATTTCCTTTGTTGTAATGGATTCATAAAAATATGACGTCACTGTTGAAAACACAAATGCTGCCACTACTGCGATAACAATTGGTAAGATTCGATTTTTTTTAGAATCATTATTCGACCCCTGACGATTGTTTGGTCGATTCTGCTTATTGTCCATAAGTCTTCCTCCTAAGTTCCATAAGAATCTATCCTTTGATATTATTCCCAATATTCTGTTATTTTACCTAAGTTAATATACCATATAAAACAAATTTAATGTGAATTTTCAGTTAAGAATTCATTAAATTTTAACAATTTTATCTGTTTGATACATTCTTTTTCCACCGAAGAAAAAAAGAACTGTCACAATGACAGTTCTTTTCCCTATTTATTGAATCTTAGTAAATATCTGTTGTGCTATCATCAGAAGCTGCTGCACCCTGTGTAAGCATGCTTCCATACTGGTTGATTAACATGTTAATCATTGTAGTAATATCATTTGCATCCTGAGGAATCTTATCAGCGATTGAAGCGGAACCTGCCTTGAATTCTACATCACCTGTATAATCAATTGTTGTTCCTTCAGAATCCATCTTCATAGCAATGCTAAACTTCGCATCTTTTCCTTCGTTTACGTTAATCTTCATAACAGCATCAAGATTTGACTTCTGTAATTCTTCAAGAGTCTTGTCTTTGTTCTTATCCATTTCAGCAACAAGTTTTTCTACGCCACCAGGAATCTTTTCTTTGATTTCTGCCTGTGGCTTTCCGAATGCATCATCACCTGCAACCTTGCATACATATTCTACAAAAGCTTCAGCAATCTTCTGTCCGTCTTCTTTAATGAATGCTTCTGTATCATCAAGCATATCTTTCGCATTGTCTTTGTTGATTGTAAGTGTGTACATATCTCCATCAACGCCTGTTAAGTTTTCAAAATGCTTTTCAGCTGCATCAGATGCTGTCTTAATTACTTCATTCAGTCCTTCCGGATTGTTCTTGATGTCCTTAAATACAGCTACAATTGCCTTTAACGCTGGAGATGCCTGACTGTTTTCCTGTGAAGCAAGAGCCTGTTCTAAAATAGGTTTAATTGCCTCAGAAACTGTCTTAACGTTAACCTTGATTGCCTTGCCAAAGTTTGATTCAATCTGTGCAAGGCCACTGTTAATCTGTTCGTTATTCAATCCCTTTAATGCATCTAATAATCCTGCATATTCAAGATATACTTCGTCACCGTCTACTACAACAGTCATCATCTTTCCGTCGATCTTAGAACCGATCTTTGCAGACACATCTGTAGCAACCTTAGTTTGACTTTCAGTAATCACATCAAATGTTAAATCAACTGTAAGGTTTCCGTCAGCATCCAAGAAATCCTTTGCTTCTTCGGAATTCTTCATTTCGTCATTCTTAATGACATACTTCAACTGCACTTTCTCTGTTCCTGTTTTCAGATCAGAAAGTTCTTTGAATTCTTTAAAGAAAGAACTCTTTTCTTCTGTTGCTTTTGTTCCTGTTGAAGATGACTTATCGTCCTTCTTATCACCGCATCCAACAAGAGCAGTCATAGCAAGAACCATAACCATTAATAAAGCTAATATTTTCTTCTTCATGTTTCTTTACTCCTTTGTTTTAAATTTTTCATCTATCATTATACCATATAAATAAGGCAAATCAAGAAATTTGTCGTATTCTGTTTCAACAGCCTTATACATTACTCCAAAAATCCACCGGCTCATAATCTCGAAGTGCCACCAGATATCCCTGCTTTTGCAGTTCTTCCTGTATTTCATCCAAAGTCTCTTTGGAATCAGCAGTTACAGTATGATAATGGTATTCTGATGTAATCTGTTCCAACGGAACAGATACCCCTCCGTAAATTCCCTCAACATATTTTTTTGCATCTTTTCGGGATTTCACATTCATTTCCACCCGAATCACACCGTATAATTTATGATATACGAAAACATCTTCAATCTGTCCTCCCAGATCCACAATCAGATTCAACTCATCCAGAAGTTTTTCCTCGCTGTGTTTCACTTTAAACACCCGCTGCAAATGTCCTTTTTCCTGAAGAATATATCCTTTGTGGGTGGAGAGAATCTGATGATTCTTTGCTCGTAGCAACGCAATATCCTGCACAATGACTTGTCTGCTTACTTGAAAATTTTCTGCCAGTTTGGTTCCGGAAACCGGTTCTTCGCTTTCCCTCAAAATTTTCAACAGGTTCTCCCTTCTTTTTTCTCCACTCATTGAATACCTCACTTAAATTCTATGAAGATTTTTTAATGAAATGTCCATAATCGGTGCAGAATGTGTTAACGCACCACTGGAAATATAATCTACTCCCAAATCAATCAAACGGGCAATATTTTCTCTTGTAACATTTCCGGATACTTCAATTTCTGCTCTGCCATCAATCATCTCGATAGTTTTCTTCATTTCATCATGGCTCATATTGTCAAGCATAATGATATCGGCTCCTGCCTCTACAGCTTCTTTTGCCATATCATAATTTTCTACTTCTACTTCAATCTTACGAACAAACGGAGCATATTCCTTTGCCATAGTAACAGCTTCCTTTACTCCTCCGGCAGCACCGATATGATTGTCTTTCAATAATACCCCATCTGTCAGATTATAACGGTGATTATTTCCACCACCGATTCTTACTGCATATTTTTCAAAAATACGGTTATTCGGGCTGGTCTTTCTTGTATCCAACAACTTTATTTTGCTATTCTTTAATAGCTGTGCAATGGAATTGGTATAAGTAGCGATTCCACTCATTCTCTGCAAATAATTCAATCCGGTTCTCTCACCAACCAATAACACGCGAATATCACCGGAAACTTTTCCCATCAACTGACCTTTTTCTACAGCATCTCCATCCTGAACAAACAATTCAACCTGAACACTGTCATCCAGCAATTCAAAAGCTCTGGAGAACACCTGTAAACCACAGATAATTCCATCTTCTTTACAAATCAAATCTACGCTTCCCATACATCCTTCCGGCATTACGGAATTGGTGGTTACGTCCTCGCTGGTAACATCTTCTTTAATCGCACTTAAAATCAGTGGATCAACATTTAACTTTAATGTAATTGGATCAAACATTTTAATTCTCCTTTGCTCTTTTTATTTCATCTAAAATCAGTTTCTTATAATCCTCTTTTAACTTTTTCTCATCTTCATAAGGTTTTAAGTTAAGGTTTTCATAATCTTTCTCAACCGCCTTATCCAAGATGGAAACCATATCCAATGCAGCTCTCTTGGCAAAAATCATACTTTCCAGCAACGAATTACTTGCCAATCGGTTCTTTCCATGGACGCCATTACAAGCTGTTTCACCAATGGCATACAGCTGTTCCATGGAAGTCTTACTGTCAAGATTTACTTTAATTCCTCCCATAAAGTAATGTTGGGCAGGAACAACCGGAATCATTTGTTTCGGAACAATATATCCATGTTCCTTACAATGCCTTACAATATTCGGAAAATGACTGTCCAAATCTTCTTTCTTAATTGGTCTCATGGAAAGCCAGACATGCTTACTTCCTTCCTTCTTCATCTGCTTCTGAATGTTATGTGTTAATATATCTCGCGGAAGTAGTTCATCCGTAAAACGCTGTTTCTTTGCATTGAAAAGCTGAGCGCCTTCGCCACGAACAGATTCGGAAATCAAAAAATCTCTGTCCTTTTCATCTTCATTATAAAAAGTAGTCGGATGAATCTGGATATAATCCACATGCTCACATTCCACGCCATTCTTTAATGCTACTGCCACACCGTCACCGGTGAGATGGCGGTAATTGGTTGAATGTCTGTAAATTCCGCCGATTCCACCACAGGCCAATACCGTAACTTTTGCTGTAATGGTATCTAATGTTCCGTCATTTTTGCGAACTACTACGCCGTAACAAACATTGTTTTCACAAAGTAAATCCACCATACTCCAGTGTTCCTTAATGGTCAGATTTTCCAGTTTTTGACATTGCTCATACAAGTGGGAAGTAATTTCCTTCCCCGTAATATCTTTATGATACAAAATTCTTTTCTTTGCATGTCCGCCTTCTTTTGTATAAAGAAGATTTCCCTTTTCATCTTTCTGAAAATCCACTCCATAGGAAATCAAGTCCTTCAAAAGTTCCGGGGATTCTTTAATCATTGTCTCCACGGCTGCAGTGTTATTCTCGAAATGACCTGCCTTCATAGTATCATAAAAGAAGCTGTCAAAATCTTCTTCATCCTGCAACATACAGATTCCGCCTTGCGCTAAAAAAGAATCGCTGTGTTCTACAACGTCCTTGGTAATCATCAGGATGTTTTTGTCTTTTGGAAGATTCAATGCACAATAAAGACCTGCACATCCGCTTCCTACAATCAATATATCTGTTTTCATATAGTACTCTTTCTGCCTTACAGGCATTGATAAAAATTTTAGTCATTATAACACAATCTCCCGGAACTGACAAGACAGTTGTAAAGTCATTCTCCTTCTATAACAAGCAAATCATAACCACCGGCTGAGCCGGTGGTTTGTTCTGGCCCTATAAGGGCCTGTTACCGGCACTGAGTCTAAAGACTCGTTGAAAAGTTCGCCAGCTGCAACATCATTTGTCTAGAAAGCCCCTTGGGCTTTTCCTATTT
>JAILRZ010000059.1 GCA_024697845.1 Eubacterium sp.
AGTTCTTTTGCATACCATTTCATCACAGCCTCTACCGTGAGTGAATGCTGAATATGAAAAGAATCTTTGTTGTACTTTTTTAAAAGTGCGAATGCTTCATCTCTCGTTATCATTTTTTTCATCTCCATTCGTAGAAAATTATTCAATGCTATTTAAACGGTGAGACAATTCACCTAAATCATCTACTTCATCATATCACGCTTTCCTCTCCTACACTACAAACCCTAAGTCATTTTTTCGAATAGTTTCCATTTGTAATTTTTATCATAGGCGATAACTAGAATTTATCAAAAAAAAGATAGGTTCTGGAAATATTTTAGATATTAACGGAAAAGTGGTTGGAAGACACAAGGGATATTATAAGTATACTCTCGGACAGAGAAAGGGCGTTAATGTATCCAGATTGGGAAAGAATTGCCACTCCAGCTTCTACGATTTTCCTGACCTCAGGAAAATCGTCAGAAACGCTATGTCCACTGTTCTCACAGGCTATCATAGCTCGTCCTATCACCTTAGAAAAATTTTCCCATTTGGTATAATCTTAAGCAATTGCTAATTCTCTAGCACTCCAATATTCACTACCATCTTCTCTTATGTGTTTTATATCTTCAAATCGTTTGTATTCAATTGTTTTTAATTCGCTCAATCTTTTGCCTTCCTTTTTATGTTTTAATCAATTTTACTGTTAATTAATTCTACTATTTCTCCAAATTCAAAATGTTCAATGTTATCCTCCGTATAATTACTTACACTCTTCCAATCATCTAATGTCATTCTTTCGAATATATCCATTTTATTTTTGAATTTCATTTGTACGTTTTGCCCATTGAACATATTCTTAAATTTTTGATTCACATCTTCAAACGGGCTTATTTTTAAGTCATCTACCTCGAATCCTTTCTCCGACAAAATTTCCTTAACAATTCGCGGAGAATAATAGTTTTCAATTTCTCTTTTTCTTAAAACAAAAACTTCTCCGCCTTTCTGTTCAACATCCATTGATTTATAATTATAGGTTTTTCGCATACCCGCTCGTGTCAAGGGTGTGACACTTATTTATAATTTTAATTGTTCTTTTATCACTCTTCTGGCTTCCTGAGAATATTCGTAATTATTACCTACATAATAGTAATTTACATTATCTTTTTTATAACCAAACACTTGCTTATTTTTCAAAAAGCAAATTGCCATTTCTTTGTACTTATAAAAATTCTTATAACCAACTCCCCATCCTAATATAAAGGGTGCTTCTTCTTTTGTTAGTTCATCAAGTTCTTTTCTTCTTTTTTCTGAAAAAACACTTTGATAATCACTCAATTCACCTGCTATTTTGTTAGCTTCTTTTGAATTTGCAGAACAAATATCCGATAAATTCAAGAGACGAACGTGATTATATCCTAAATCTTTCATCAATCCCATTACTATTTTTTGAGCATTATCTGCTATAGCATCTGAAAGATTTAAATTGTTCTTATTTCCAATTTTATCTTTCTCTAAGTTTTTAATTGTCGAATCATCTTTAGGACAACATGATCCTGGGTTCATCATTACTATATATGCATCAATTTCCTTTTTCTCTGCACCTTCCATAACAATATCTGCACAACGCCTAAATAGCTTCCCCTCAACAATATAAAACTCAGCTAGAACCTTATAATCCATGCACTTTACCTCCTTCATTATTTTTTCCGAAACTATTAGTTGCTTCCATCATACCACTTCACCCCTTGAACTTCCACTCAATCTGAATCTCATCAGCACCAACTACCACTCTTTCAATCAGGCGTTCCACCAATGCTCTATCCAGCTTCTTAAGCTGCATTCCATTATCCACTAAATCAAATACTTCCAAGCCTATTGTTACTGACTTCCGTAGTTCTTTCACCTTATCAGAAGCATCTTCAATATCCTAATCTACTTTTATCTGTAGTAAATCGTAAGCTTCCTTATTCTTAAGATATTCCTCCTGCGATAATGAACCATCGCGATACGCTTCATAAAATCCCATGACTCTATTGGCATATTCTTCTTTGCTTCTACTTAAAATTTGCATGCGTTCTTCGTATTGTCGAAGTCTCAGATCTCTGCCTGCAGTTTTCACAGAACACTTTTCCAGCTAGCATTGATTTTTATTCTTATATTTTAAATCCCCACGACTTTCACAAATTCATGAAAATCATGAGGATTACATCTTTCTATCCCACTATATAATCATACAAATCTTCCCTGACACTATTCTCCAATCGCATCAAGAAATTCATTATCGGCAATTCCTGCCCTTTATCATTTTCAATAGTAGTCTGCTGCCACTTCTCCGGAGTCACACGCCCCATATAATAA
>JAILRZ010000152.1 GCA_024697845.1 Eubacterium sp.
CCTACAATGATTTTATATAAAAACGGCGAAGAAGCAGCCAGAAATATTGGTTTAGTTTCAAAGGATGAACTGAAACAGTTCATCAGTCAATAATAGAAAATCATTGTAGGGATTGACATAATCTGGTATTTCATTGCTGTTACAGGGTTTTCATCTACATCCATCTTGTAGATTTTGATATCCTCTGTTTCACCTGCCACCTGTTCTACAATTGGTCCTAACATCTGGCATGGTCCGCACCATGTTGCCCAGAAATCTACCATCACCGGCTTATCTGAATTTAATACTTCTGCTTCAAATGTTGCATCTGTTACATGTGTAATTTCCATAATACATTCCTCCTCTACAAAATAGTATTTTTCATTTATTGCAAAAAATACATTGGTTGTATTCCTTTGCTTGAATGTATCTTAACATACTTTCAATTAAATTGCAAGCAATTTAATTTTGCACTTTTTAATTTGCATTACATTTTTCTTTTTTCGTTTTATATGGCATTCATTTTTGACCTTCAATCTGAAGCAAGCATTATATTTCAATTATTTAATTCTATACCGCCCCCGTTTCACAAATTCGCACTGAAACAGACGGTATATTTCAATATTTTCATTCTGTACCGCCCCCGCATCACAAATTTGCGCTGAAACAGACGGTATATTTCAATATTTTCATTCTGTACCGTTCCCGCTTCACAGATTCGCGCTGAAACAAACGGTATATTTCAATATTTTCATTCTGTACCGTTCCTGCTTCACAAATTCGCGCTGAAACAGACGGTATATTTCAATATTTCTATTCTATACTGCCCTACGCATCCTTCAAGAATGCTTTGTAGCACTTGTAGGTTTCATAAACATCCGCCTTGCTGGTAATTTCCCACGGTGCATGCATATTTAGAACGGCCACTCCACAGTCAATGACTTCCATTCCATACAGAGAAAGAATGTAAGCAATGGTTCCACCGCCGCCTTTGTCTACTTTTCCTAATTCAGCCAACTGGAACTGTACATTGTTTTCATCCATGATTTTGCGAAGCGCTGCAAGATATTCTGCATTGGCATCATTGGATCCGGACTTTCCTCTGGCACCGGTAAACTTATTAAATACCACACCACGTCCAAGGAAAGATGCACTTCTCTTTTCAAAAGCATCTGCAAATAATGGATCGAATCCTGCATTTACGTCAGAAGAAAGCATTCTACAATTTTTCAGACATCTGCGAAGTATCAAATCATTGTAATCACCATTCAAATTCAATAATTCAGCTACTACATTTTCAAAGAAATGAGATTGCATTCCGGTAGCACCTACACTACCAATTTCTTCCTTGTCAACTAAAAGACAACAAGCACTCTTTTCCAAATTTTCTGCTTCAAGCATTGCAATTAAGGAAGTATAAGAGCAAACTCTGTCATCCTGTCCATATGACATTACCATACTTCTGTCAAATCCTAATTCTCTGGCACGTCCTGCCGGAACCACTTCCAATTCTGCAGAAAGAAAATCTTCTTCCTCAATATCATAATTCTTCTTTAGAATATCGAGAACTCCAAGCTTGACTGCATCCTTTTCTTCTGAATTTAGAGGCATATTTCCAACCAATACATCCAGGTTTTCCCCTTCAATGACCTTTGCAGCTTTCTTATCCATCTGGTCTGCTGCAAGATGAATTAATAAATCCGATACACAAAATACCGGATCTTCCGGTTTCTCACCAATAGCAATTTCCACTACTGTTCCGTCCTTCTTTGCAACCACACCATGAATTGCCAATGGAATTGTTACCCACTGATATTTCTTGATTCCACCATAGTAGTGGGTATCCAGATAAGCCATATTTTCATTTTCATAAAGTGGATTCTGTTTCACATCCATTCGTGGCGAATCAATATGGGCTCCTAAAATATTCATTCCTTCACTTAAAGATTTCTTTCCAATCTGGAACATTGCAACTGCTTTATTCATGTTAACGGCATAAACCTTATCGCCGGTTTTTAAGGGAGATCCCTTCTCTAATGCTTCCTCTAACGAAATATAGCCGGCTTCTTTCGCCTGCTTAACAATTTCCTTAACACATTCTCTTTCCGTCTTGCATTCTGACAAAAAATCAATATAGTTCTCATTCAACTGATTCAGTTCAGCCTTTGCTTTTTCATCATATGTGGTCCAAACACTCTTTCTTTCCACTTTCGTCACCTTCCTCTCTGTCCATGCCTTTATTATTTCTAATTGCACAGCTAATATTCATTATACTAAAAACGCAGGCATTTTCAACGTTTCTTCCTTGAAAACCCTGCGCAATTCTTAATATTCCTTTAATACACTTTCCACCAGTTCTTCTCCTTCATAGCGAACTTTCAAAGTAAAAAAGCGGTCATCCTTCAATAACTTCTTTAGAAAAATTTTATCCCCTTCCCAAAGATTTAATTGCAGAAGTTCTTCCTGTGGAATCCACTGTAAATCTCCTTCATCACATTCCTGAAGTTCCCCTTCAAATCCAGAGGCATCAAAAAGATACATGTATTCCGTAATCCATTCGTTGGAAATAAAAGTAATAACACCTCGAAGGCGATAATCCGTAAGAGTCAGCCCGGTTTCTTCCTGAACTTCTCGAAGCATACATTCTTCCGGTGTTTCATTTTCTTCAAACTTTCCACCGACTCCAATCCACTTTCCTTCATTAATGTCGTTTTCTTTTTTTGTGCGATGAAGCATTAAATATTGATTATCTTTTTTGATATAACAAAGCGTTGTATTGATATGTTTCATTGGTCTCTCTTCCTTTTTTCCTAATAATAGCATCTGATAATTATTTGTCAACCTATAGACTATCCCGCAAACATAACGCTCCCCACCCGGAAATTGGATTGGGAACGAATGTTGTTCCCGGCACCTTCCTTGCTCCTCGAAGGAGGTAGGCTTTCAATTTTTCTCCATATAGAAAAGGGTCATTTCCCCGAACAATTCCCCATTCCATCATTAGTGCTGCGCTTCCTGTTACAAAGGGCGTTGCCATTGAGGTTCCTGTCATCCGAGTCAAGCCGCCACCAACCGCTGCCGAAACAATCTCCACTCCCGGTGCCACCAGATCCGGTTTCACCTGATTTGTCTCTCTTAAAAACCCTCTCCCGGAAAATGCTGCTACCGTATCGTTTCTCACATCATAGGCTCCTACAGAAATTGCTTTCCATGAAGTGGATGGTACTGTCAAAGTCGTGAGAGGCTCCGGCATCAGAAAACCGGTATTTTCATTGACCACTCTTGTTCCGGGAAGCCATAAATCGTAATTACCTACCCGTATTCTTTCCGGAAAAATCTGAATCGTCCAGATTCCCGGTGTTACATAGTTTTCCTCTGGAATAAATTCCATATAGATTTCCTGATATTTGCTGTAAGGCACCGGCATCCCGTACAATACCGCAACATTTGTTTGATCAATCTGAAATTTCCGAACCCGTTCCCCTTCCCGAAGAAAATCCGTCCGTTCTCCCGATGGTGCAATGACCTGAACCACGAACACATCACCAAAATCTTTCCACAACTGAATATTAAATCCCTTTTGAAATCCTGCCACTTGAAATTCCACTGCCATAGGAATTCCTTCCTCCACGACACCACCGGCATGGCCAATGCCGTCCCCTTCATTTCCCGTACCAATTTGCACGGAAATCCGATTGTCATTAATAACTGAATCCAGGTAAGTATCCAACAAGGAATTTCCATCATGAGAGCCATAGGAATTTCCGAAGCTGATATTCAAAGAAAGAGGCATCTGCATCCTTCGTGCCTCCTGAACAACAAAATCCACTCCTTCCATTAATCTACTGGTACGAGGAAACGAATTATCGGAAGCTGTAGCCATCTTCACAATTAGTAAGGAACTCCTTGTGGCAACTCCCAGATTATCTTCTGGATCATCTGCAAAATTTCCTGCAGCAATCCCTGCCACATGAGTTCCATGTCCCGTCACATCCCTGCTTGGAACAATTTGAAAAGGCTCTGAACTTTTCAGAGCCTTGTTAATTTCTTCCCTATCGTATATTCTATCTGTCACCTGATCCCAGAGTTTTACAATTCGTGTCGTTCCATCCGGATTTCGAAATGCCGGATGGGTGTAATCGATTCCACTATCAATTACTCCAACCAAAACGCCTTCTCCCGTCAGGCCAAATGTGTTTTCTACTTGCACTCCATCAATGCAGGAAGCTCGTTTTCCTGTAACAACCGAAAACTCCAACGCTTTTGGTTTTTCGATGTAAATAATTCCCGGAAGACCGGCCAGCGTTTCAATACGTTCTTCATCAATATTTATGATGGCGTAGCCGTTTTGTAATTCCTTAATTTGAATTCCCGGAATTTTTCTTGCCTCTTCCAGACTTTCAAATCGGATAATCAATTCCCATTGTTTTCCGTTTGTTCCAATCATAAGACTTTCCGATTTTTCCCGTTCTGGTTCCGATAATTCCAGTGCAAGATTTAATTGATTATCAATTTTTTGGTTCATAGATATTTTCGTTTTTTCTCAGTATATGCACTCGTTAAATAAAATATCCACATACAGAAATCCCGCCTATTTCCTTTTCACTTTGACCCCTTTCTTAAGCCCCTTTACTTTCAGCGACTTATCACAAACGAGCTTCTCTAACTTATTCTGTCCTGTTAAGTCAATAGAAGTCAATTTGTTA
>JAILRZ010000031.1 GCA_024697845.1 Eubacterium sp.
CTCCCTGAACAAATGGGGAAACAATCACGTCCTCTTCATCACCAATTGGTGTTCCATCCCTATGCTCTACCGCTGTCACAAAATAACTCATCTTTGCATCTACATCTGTAGATAAATTATCACTAATATTTTTTCCTGAAACCGTTCCTAAAAATGCCACTTTATAATTTCCCTGTTCCTGTATTTTAATTTTCTCTTCACTCTTCTCAAAATATTTTGCTAGTTTCTGATCCCCAATTTCTGATACCACCTGTTTACTACTTAACCAACGATATGTGGCATAAACTCCTGTAGAAACAGACAAGATACTCATCGCAATTACTGCTGCTGTAACAATTTTTTTCATATAAAACTCCTTCCCTAAAGAAAATCCATTGGATTTCGCATTTTCTTTTCTGGAGTTCTGTATTTTCATAAGGATTTCCCTTTTATTTGAATCAGTTGGTGTAATCTTGTCATAAGATTTCTTAATTCGATCATCCATATCTCTTACTCCATTTCCTTCTTCAACATTTTTCTTGCAGTCGATAAATGACTTCGTATGGTGCCTGCCGGTTTATTAATCATCTTAGCAATTTGTGCACTGTCATATCCTTCATAATAATATAGATACACCGCTGTCTTATACTTATCCGGTAGCGCCAAAACCAGTTCCATCATTTCATCCACTTCATAACTCGCGCCTCCAATGATTTCTGTATAATCATCAATATTCTTACGCTTTCTCCACCAATGTTTTAAAAAGTTCTTACAGTAATTCGATGCGGTCACAATCAACCAAGCCTTTCGATGTTCTTCACTCTCAAACTTCCCCTTATATTTCAATAGCTTCAAAAACACTTCCTGCACTGCATCGTCTGTATCCTGCTTATTTTTCAAATACGTAAAACAAAGGCGGAACACTGCGTCAACATGCTTATAATATATTTCTGTAAAATCTTGTTCTTTGTCCGTACGCAACAAAGCTTCTTTCATGTCCCTTCCTCCTTTCACTATAGATACAATCCAACGCCATCATGTGTTGAAAAAAGATTAACTTTTTATTTGCTCAATGATTCCATCTAACATTCTGCTATCAAACGGCTTCGTAGACGTTTCCATTGTAATAAACAAATTGTCCCCCAGCCGATACCCTGAATTTAAATACATTCGAAGTTTTTCAATGGCATTATTAGCATATCGCTCATCATCCATCATTCCAAAATGTTCATAAATTATGTTTCTTCTATTTATTTCATCAAGAATCGTAAAATCGGGGTAAAGCACAATCCCTCCAGGTAAAATCAGGGGATATTCGTATCGGTATGGAATCCCTTCCCTGTATAGTTTATCCGCAATTATTTTTTCAGACTTAGATCGAACTCTTTCTCCTCGATCCGTATATATTTCAATATTATCCTCGCTAAAGTTTTTTCCTTCGTATTCTTCTTGAAGCCATGCATTTCTGTATTGCTCCCTTGGAACATAAACCGGTTCTACCAATTGCTGTTTTAGTTTTCCCATATTATCATATACCGTTTCAATTGATTGAGTTTCTAAAAACTTCTCCAACTTTGTTAACAGCTCTAATTCCTTATTTGCATTTTTTTCTATCTTCTTATAATATTTGTATCGCACAATTTTTTCAGCTTTTTCTTTTTCATCCGCATGAATGTATTCACGCTTTTTATTGTTTCCTTTTATATAAAACTGAAGTGTACCGTGCTTTTTCTTTACTTCTACACTTCCCCCTTGAATTTCTCCACATTGAAGCAATTGTTGTTCTGCAATTCCACAAATTTTCTCAATTTTTTTCTTTTCCTTTTTTATTTCCTTCAACAATTCTCCCATAAACTATCCTTTCCCCCCTCGTTTCATTTAAAAGAATTCAAATACCCCTATTTCTTGCCTTCCATCTATTTCCGGGGTACACCTATTTCTTCAACTTCCTCTCGGCGTACCCGTATTTCTTTCATTTCTTCAATTTCCCGGGTACACTTATTTCTTCAACTTCCTCCCAGCGTACCCCCGTTTTGTTCATTTTCGCAATTTCCCGGGTACACTTATTTCTTCAGCTTCCTCCCAGCGTACCCGTATTTCTTTCATTTCTTCAATTTCCCGGGTACATCAGCTTTCTTGGCTCCTTTCTGGCACAATAATTCGTAATGTTTCTTCATATATTTTGTGATATATTCTACCATTTCTTATTACCATTCGCAATACAAACATTACGTTGCATTCAAGTTTTTCCTACGAATCACCTCTGGCTCTTCAAACCTTCCTTATGGCACATACAAAAAAGGTCTGAAAAGCACATCACTTTTCAGACCTCTTTAATCTCAAATATTTATTTACTTAATTTTTCATGAATGCTTGCAGCAGCCTGCTTACCAGCTCCCATGGCAAGGATAACTGTTGCAGCACCTGTTACTGCATCACCACCGGCGTAAACATTATCACGTGTAGTTTCTAATGTTTCTTCATTTACTACGAGACAACCACGCTTGTTTGCTTCCAAACCTTCTGTTGTTGTACGAAGTAATGGGTTTGGTGAAGTACCGATAGACATGATTACTGTATCTACATCTAAATCAAAGTTGCTTCCTTCGATTTCCATTGGGCGACGACGTCCTGATGCATCAGGTTCACCTAATTCCATCTGAACACATTCCATTTTTGCAACACGTCCATTTTCATCACCAACTAATTTTACAGGATTATGTAAGGTCTTGAATTCAATTCCTTCCTCCTGTGCATGATGAACTTCTTCTTTTCTTGCCGGAAGTTCTTCCATACCACGACGGTATACGATATATACTTTTTCAGCTCCGAGACGTAAAGCAGTTCTTGCAGCATCCATTGCTACGTTACCACCACCGACTACGGCAACTCTCTTGCTTTCAATTACAGGAGTATCGTAATCAGCTAAATAAGCTTTCATAAGATTTGCTCTTGTCAGATATTCGTTTGCTGAATATACACCAACTAAAGCTTCTCCTTCGATTCCCATAAAAGATGGAAGACCGGCACCGGAACCGATAAATACAGCCTTGAATCCCATATCCATAATTTCATCGACAGAAAGGACACGACCGATTACCATGTTGGTTTCAATCTTAACACCTAACTTTTCAAGATTTTCAACTTCCTTCTGAACAATTGCCTTTGGAAGTCTGAATTCAGGAATACCATAAACCAAAACACCACCGGCTTTGTGGAACGCTTCAAAGATAGTTACTTCATAACCAAGCTTTGCAAGGTCTCCGGCACAAGTAAGTCCTGCAGGACCTGCACCGATAACGGCAACCTTGATTCTATTAGATTCCGGCTTTTCAGCACTATCGTTGCTGTGAGCCATATGATAATCCGCTACAAATCTTTCCAAACGTCCGATAGAAACAGGTTCACCCTTAATTCCACGAACACATTTTCCTTCACACTGATTTTCCTGTGGGCAGACACGTCCGCAAACAGCAGGAAGACCGTTTGTACTTGTAATAATCTTGTATGCTTCTTCGAATTCACCGGCAGCTACCTTTGTGATAAATTCCGGAATACGAACGCAAACAGGACAACCACTCATACATGGCTTATGTCTACAATTTAAACAACGGGTTGCTTCTTCCATTGCCATTTCTTTTGTATATCCCTGTGCTACTTCTTCAAAGTTTTTATTTCTTACGTTCGGATCCTGCTCAGGCATAGGAACCTTTGTTAATGACATATTTGGCATTATTCTGCACCTCCTACCTGTTCTGCTGCCTTGTACATACGACAGTTCTCTTTATCATGTGCTTCGAAATTTCTATAAGTTGAATTTCTCTGCATCAATTCATCATAATCTACCTGATGTCCATCAAAGTCCGGACCATCTACACAGGCAAACTTGATTTCACCACCAACAGTTACACGACATCCGCCGCACATTCCTGTTCCGTCAATCATAATTGGGTTCAATGAAACCAAAGTCTTGATGTTGTATGGTTCTGTTACCTTGGAAACGAACTTCATCATTGGAATTGGTCCAATAGCAATTACTAAATCATAATTGTTTCCGGCATCAATCAGACTCTGAAGCTTGTTTGTTACAAAACCTTTTTCTCCATAAGTTCCATCATCAGTTGTAATGTAAAGATTGTCACAAGCATCTTTGTATTCATCTTCTAAAATAACAATATCCTTGCTTCTGAATCCGGCAATAACATCAACCTCTACGCCTGCTTTATGTAAAGCTTTTGCTGAAGGGTATGCAATGGCATTTCCTACACCACCACCAACAACACATGCCTTCTTAATATTTCCAAATTCCGTTGCCTTTCCTAATGGGCCTACGAAGTCTAATAAAGCGTCTCCTTCCTTCATCTGAGACAATAACATTGTAGTACGTCCTACAATCTGGAAAATAATTGTTACTGTTCCTGCTTCTGGATCTGCATCAGCTACTGTCAACGGAATACGCTCTCCAAATTCATCGATACGAAGAATAATGAACTGACCTGCCTGAACCTTCTTAGCTACAAAAGGTGCATCAATGTCAAGGCGTACAACGGTATCATTTAATTGTTTTCTCTTAACAATCTTGTACATTAGAGTTCCTCCTAAAATATTTAAATATGAAATCTCATTTGCTTTATCTTCTGATAAAGTCTCCCTACGTTTTTATTTTTCAGTCTCATTCTTAATCTAAATTCGCAGTTCGTTTAAGTATATCACATTGATAAAATATTATCAATCACAAAAAGTTTCCAGACTGGGATAATGTATGCTTCCTATTTCCAAACAAAAAAATGATATACACCGGTAATTTCCGATGTATATCATCTTTGAGTTATTTCATTTTAATTTTCTTGGCAATAGACCATTTTCCATATTGTTTCTTTCCGTTTCGCTTTTTGTTGTAAGCACGGATTTTTACATAATACTTGGTTTTCTTTTCGAGACCTTTCAAGGTGAACTTTGTGGTATTCTTCTTTACCGTCTTTGTTTCATAACCATCAAACTTTCTGTTATCACAATAACGAATCTGGAATCCTTTCGCACCCTTTACTTTTGCAATCACAATCTTTGCCTTTTTAGCATTCTTCTTTTTCGAAGCAGATTTGATTTTAACTTTCGCAGGTTTCTTGATTTCCGCTTTTGTGGTTGGTTCCTGTGTCTGCTTTTCTGTAGGAACCGGTGCTGTAGAAGCCTTGGTCGGATTTCCTAAAGAACTGTAAACCTGACCACCTGCTGTTAAAACTCCGGTAGAGTAACTCCAAAGTCCAAACTTCGGATTGCTTGCTGCATTAAATCCAAATGCTGCGTAACGTTCCACATAGGATCTGGAGTCTAATTCCGGCATTACAGTTTCCCAAAATTCTTTTGTTCCGTTATTTCCACTAGCATTGACATAATCACCATGGGTAGAGAATTCTGTAATCCAGATTGGTTTATGATATGTTTTCCAGGTCCAGTCAACAACTTCTTCCAGGAACCATTTTGCCATATCGGCTCCGGCATAATTCTCCGGATAACAATGAATGGAAATAAAATCCGGATCATAATCTGTTTTTGTCAATTTGCTCATAAATGACTGGAACCAGTCCGGCGACGCTTTTGGCCACATTGCTGTAACCGGCGCACTAATCTTAATTCCTTTAACACCTTTAATCCCCTGCCATACGTCGTAGACCTTGTTTACTTCCATATTACAGCCTCCAACTGAACTACCCATATCCGGTTCATTAAATGTTAACGCATATTTAAATCCCTGGCTTTTGTAGTTTTCTACTCTGGTTTTGAAATTTGCTGCATTACTTTCACTCCAAACCATTGGAACATATTCAACGCCGGAGTACTGAGCGCCGTAACTTCTCTTCTCACCCCAATTGTAATACCATGCAACACCCCAGTCCTTTAATTTGGCATTCTGTCCCATATCCGTTGCCAATCCAAGACCTTTTTTGGAGACTCCAAAGGTATTGGTTGCTGACGTTGCAGAAGTTCCGTTGGTAAAGTTTGCTTTTACATATACGGAATGAAATGCAACATCCGTTGTATAAAATACATAATGTGTTGATGTTGTGGTTGTCACTTTTGTTTTGTTGATATACAACTCATAATTTTTAGCGCCGCTACTGCTGCTCCATGCAATATCGATGTATCCTGCTGCTACCAGTGCTTTATTGGCCGGTGCAGTTACAGTAACCGTTCCTGCCGCCTGAACAACAGTCTTTCCTGAAATATTCGGAAGAATGGATAACATCATTGCAATAACTAAAATGCCTGCAAATAATTTTTTTACCTTTTTCATTTTTTCCTCCTCATTTGAATCTTGATCTTTTTCGACCATTTCCCATATTTCTTTGTTCCGTTCACCTTGTTATAAGCGCGGACCTTCACATAATAAGTCGTACGCTTCATTAATCCCTTTAATGTTATTTTAACAGATTTTTTCTTGATTGTCTTCTGTTCATAGCCCTGGAATTTTTTGTTATCACAATATCGAATCTGATATCCTTTCACATTTTTCAGCTTCTTTAAAACAATCTTCGCTTTTTTCGAATTTTTCTTTTTCGTTGCTTTCTTAATCACAACACGTTTCGGTTTTTTCACTTCTGTTTTTTTCTTATTCACAGAAGCTTTTGTTGTTCCGGTTGTGGTAGAAGACACCTCTTTTTCTTCTAGTGAAGTTGTGAGCTCTTGTAATGTTGTAACTTCCTTTGAAGTTGTTGTTACAACCCGCTGCGTCGTTACTTCCTGCTTTTTCGTTGTAGAATTCTGCTTCTTTGTAGTCTGTTTCTTGGTTGTTGTTTGATCCACAATCTGATTTTCCGTTCCATACACAGCCATATCCCAAATGGAATATCCATACTGGGTTGTTCTGGAAGTTCCATAAATTCTTATATATCTGGCCGATTTCATTTGAGCAAATTCCACGATATCCCAACGCTCTCCCTGATCACTGATGACAGTAGCAACGGTTTCATATTTTGTTCCGTCTGTGGAAATATCAATCGTATAAGTTGCTGCAGATGCACCTTCCCATACGATATTAACCTGTTTGATTTTCCGTACCTCTCCCAGATCAAGAATGATGTACTGCGGATCCTTTCCCTGTTTGGATTCCCAACGTGATTTAATATTATCATCCAGCACCAAATCTGCTTTGTTATTTCCTTCCGTGGAAGATGCAGTAGCAGACACACCACTCTTTGCTGCATAATCCTCACAGGAAACATTGTTGATTGTAGTGGAACCAGCTAAAATTCCATTTTTATTTTTGATTGTTGTTTTATATTCCGGCTGCGGAAGGTTGTTGTAATCGTAGCCTTCCGGATTTCCTTCATTCACATAGATTTCTCCCAATTCAGTCAAAACACCTGTTGAATTGGTCCATAATGCAGACGCACCGTTTGCTTCATCTGTCGTATTAAAAGAGAACCAGGAATAACGTTCCACGTAATCTCTTTCATTGAGTCCCTGAATCACGGTTTCCATAAATTCTTTAACTTTTGTTCTTCCATATTCATTGCTATAGCCCCATCCGCTAATAGCAAACTCAGTTACCCAGATTTTCTTATGATACATATTCCATGTTCCGTCTACTACTTCCCTTAGGAATGTATTTGCTGCATCAGCACCACCATATGTACCGTAATAACAATGCAATGGAATAAACTCAAACGTATTCTGGTCTACACCATCCATAAAACTTCTGAACCAGGAACCATTACTCCATGCCGGACACAATGCCGGTGCCGGAGAACCTAAATGAATATTCTTTCCGGATAGCTGCGGCCAATTGTTCAGTGCTGTCTGAACAGTCATATTACTTCCGCCGACATCTCCACCCATGTCCGGTTCGTTATATCCAAGAAAATATCGATATCCCTGCTGAACTGCAGTGTTAATATTTGCTGCTTCGTTTCCTGCTCCCCACTGCATTGGAACAAACTCTGCATTCTTATAAGTCGTATAGGAAAACGCGGTTCTTCCCCAGGTATAATACCATCCCATATTCATTTCCAGCGGTGAAAGGTTTCTTCCCATCGTATCATTCACTGCAAGTCCCTTTTTCGTTACAAAGAAAACACTTTCTTTTGATTTCGAAGAACTTCCATCAGTATATCTTGTATTGATATAAAGGGAAAATTTCTTTACCTTTGTGGTATAGTACTCATATTCTGTACCAGTAGTTTCACCAACCTTTATTCCGTCAATATAAACCTCATATTTTTTTACGGAACCACCTGTCTCTTTCCATGCAATCCGAATGTATCCGGCCGCCACCAACGAATTGTTTCCCGGTGCTGTAATCACCGTAGTTTCTGCCGCTTGGGTTTCTTTGATTCCTGCCACTCCCGGAATCAAAGTCAAAACCATTGCAACAGTCAAAATCCCTGCAATCAGTTTTCTCACAGATTTCATTTCTCTCCTCCTCAGTATTCAATTGTTACCCGTTCAATTTCCTATTTTCAATTATAAATATAAAAACGTTTTTCGCAAATGTTTTTCCCTGAAACTTTTAATTCGCCATAGAATTCGTCCAATCAAATACAATTTCCTGATAATTCGGATTCACAACCTTGAGAATGTTCTGGTACAGATAATTATGTCCATTGACATTTCCCATCAACTGTCTGGTATAAGCATACTCTGCAAGGTATGCCACGGATATATTTCGAGCATCACTGTATACATACGTTCCATCCGACAATTCCACATACGCACGAGTGGAATATACAGTGTTGTAAGCCTTTGCCGTTTTCTTTCCGAAGGTCATCACCTGCGCATAATTCATTGCCGTTTCTGACTGGGAATATCGTCCCTTCAAAATAGCATCTCCGGTAGCCGCATAGCTTCGCACATATGGATTGTTGGAACCAATTACCAGGTCCTTTTCTGTAATTCCCGTATTTGTTGTTCCGTACAAGTTACTAATTCCGTAAATCACACCGAAGGATTTCACCGGTTTGCCTCCAATTTCAGGTTCTACCGAACATACGACGCGGAATCCTTCATTGGTGGTGCTAATTTGATAGCCATGCTGTAGAATCTGCGTTTTCGGATCCACCGTGGTTGGCTCTTCCGTAGTTGGCTCCGAAACATCCGCTCCATAAATTGCCAAATCAAAAATCGAATAACCGTATGGGGTAGTTCTGCTGCTTCCATTGATTCTTACAAACTTTGCCTGTTGTATTTCATTGAAAGTAATCGAGTCATATCTTGCGCCATTGCTATTGACTACCGTAGCAACTGATTCAAAATGAACACCATCCTCTGAAACTTCTATATCGTATTTTGCGGCAGAAGCCCCTTCCCAGACAATATCCACTTGCTTCACATTACGCTCTGCCCCCAGATTAATCGTCAGCGTCTGAGGATCGACTCCGTGAACCGATTCCCACCGGGAATTGATATCATTGTCAATTGCCTTTGTTGCAATATTATTGCCATACTCTGTGGTTGCCGTAACAGAAACTCCGTTTCTTTTTACAAGATCTTCATAGTTCTGATTTCCAATGGTAGTATTATCCGGCAAAAGAGTGTTTCTGCTGGAAATGGAAATCGTATATGGTTTGTTTCCTACATTTCTATAATCATATCCTTCCGGATTCCCTTGGTTTACATAAATTTCTCCCAACTCCGTCAATTCTCCGGTGGAATTAGTCCAAAGAGCTGAAGCACCATTATTTCCATCTGTCGTATCAAAAGAAAACCAGGAAAAACGCTCCACATATTCTCTTTCATTGAGTCCCTGGATTACTGCTTCCATAAATTTCTTGACATCACTCTTTTTTTCATGGTTATATCCCCATCCGGAAATGGCAAATTCCGTAATCCAAATTGGTTTATGATACATGTTCCATGTTCCGTCAACGACTTCTCTCAGGAATGTATTTGCCGCATCGGTACCTCCGTAAGTACCGTAATAACAATGCAATGGGATAAACTCAAAAGAATTCTGATCCACCCCATCCATAAAGCTTCTGAACCAGGAACCGTTACTCCATGCCGGACACAAGGCCGGTGCCGGAGACCCTAAGTGAATGTCCTTGCCACTTAAATATGGCCAATTATTTAATACCGATTGGACACTCATATTACAACCACCAACGTCATTTCCCATATCCGGTTCATTGTATCCCAGAAAATAGCGATAGCCCTGACTAACGGCTCTGTTGATATTCGTTGTTTCATTTCCTGCCCCCCACTGCATTGGTACAAACTGTGCCTCACTGTAGGTCGTATAAGTAAAAGCACTGGTTCCCCAAGTATAATACCAGCCCATATTCATTTCCAATGGGGACAAGTTTTTTCCCATCTTATCATTCACTGCCAAACCTTTTTTGGTGACAAAAAAACTACTTACGGAAGAATCAGATGTACTTCCATTGGTATAAACTGTCCGAACATACACATCAAACCGCTTCACCGTAGTCGTATAATATTCGTACTGTGTCTTGGTCGTGGTTGTTACTTTTATTCCGTCGACATACAATTCATAATTTTTCACCGAGCCGCTGGCTGCCTTCCAGGTAATATTAATAAACCCTGCCGGTACTAACGAACGGTCAATCGGTGCCGTAATGGCAGTCGCTGCTGCTGCCTGTATTTTCTTTGCTCCCATTGTCATCGGAATCATAGCAATTACTAAAACAATTGCCAGGAATCCCGCAAACCCTTTCTTTGCTGATTTCATTTCATTCCTCCTCAATATTCACTTGTAGTCCGTACCTCTCGTCTTATTTCATTATAGGGTTAAAAACATTTTTAGCAAACACTTTTATTATCCTGTGCGAGAAAGCAAGTTCTCGGAATTTTCTTCCTTATATACATAAAAAAGAACCGATGCACAAGGCATCAGTTCTCTTTATTATTTTTCGTCAGCGTACACCATTGCACATTTCACTGCACGCTTCCATCCTTTTAATTTCTTCTCCAAAACATCCTGTTCCATCTGACTGGAAAAGGTTCGGTCAATACTGCAATTGTTAATAATATCTTCCTTACCGCTCCAGTATCCTGTGGCCAATCCTGCCAGATAAGCCGCTCCCAGTCCCGTCGTTTCAATCACCTGTGGTCTGACGACTTCTCCCTGAATCAGATCTGCCTGAAACTGCATCAGCAAATTATTTTTGCAGGCTCCTCCATCAACTTTTAATCTTTTAATTTCCATTGCAGCATCCTGTTCCATTGCCTTTAACACATCATAGGTCTGGTATGCCAAAGACTCTAGTGTTGCACGGACAATATGCTCTTTTCCGGCACCTCTGGTCAATCCCACAATCATTCCTCGGGCATCCTGCTTCCAATAAGGGGCCCCCATTCCGGTAAATGCAGGAACTACATAAACATCATTGGTATCCTCTACCGTACTGGCCACCACTTCACTTTCCGATGCATTGGAGACAAATCGCAATTGATCCCGAAGCCACTGAATTGCTGCTCCCGCAATAAATACACTTCCTTCCAATGCATATTCCACTTCATCGGTTGAAGCGGCAATAGTTGTTACCAGTCCATTCTTTGAAAAGACCGGTTCCCTTCCAGTGTTCATTAACAAAAAGCATCCGGTTCCGTAAGTGTTCTTCACATCACCTTTTTCAAAACAACACTGTCCGAACAAAGCAGCCTGCTGGTCTCCAGCCACTCCACTAATAGGGACCTTAGCGCCCAAAATTTCCGTGGTAGTATATCCAAAAATTCCACTGGAAGGAAGGACCTTCGGCAGCATACTTTTTGGGATCTGAAGTTTCTGTAACAATTCCTCATCCCAGGTTAAATCTCTGATATTAAAAATCATCGTTCGGGATGCATTGGTATAATCCGTGGCATGAACCGCTCCACCACTGAGTTTCCACATCAACCAGGAATCAATGGTTCCAAACAGTAATTCTCCCCGTTCTGCCTTTTCTCTTGCCCCCTCAACGTGTTCCAAAATCCAATGGATTTTCGTTCCGGAAAAATATGCATCCGGTACCAATCCGGTTTTCCCACGAATGACTTCTTCCATTCCCTGCTCTACCAATTCATCAATCATATCCGAAGTTCTGCGACATTGCCATACAATTGCATTATAGATTGGTTTTCCTGTTATTCGGTCCCAAACTACCGTTGTTTCCCTTTGGTTGGTAATTCCGATTGCATCAATCTCCGCCCCCCTGATTCCGGCATCTTTTAAGACCTGTTCCATCGTCAGAAGCTGTGTCATCCAGATTTCTTCCGGATTATGTTCCACCCAACCCGGTTTTGGAAAAATCTGCTCAAATTCCTTATTGGCCTGACAGATAATCTCCCCTGCATGATTAAACAAGATTGTTCTGGAGCTGGTGGTTCCCTGGTCCAGTGCCATAATATATTTTCCCATAAAGTTCCTTTCTAAAGAGCATTACTCTTTATTACACATATTTTTTTCTTCTTCCTGTCAATAAAAAGAGGCTG
Organism: Eubacterium sp.; assembly: GCA_024697845.1. Lineage (GTDB taxonomy): Bacteria > Bacillota > Clostridia > Lachnospirales > Lachnospiraceae > Eubacterium_G. Next base: position 12,406 of record JAILRZ010000031.1, read on the forward strand.
GCGAACATCGAAGCTCCAAAGAAGAATACGAAATAATATCCGGTTTCATCTCCTGTCTGAACCGTCCCCTCCGCATTTTTCGCCACTGCCATTCTTTCACTATCATTGATAGCCCTTTCGGAAATCAAGATTCCATAAGTTCCTGAGCCTTTAATTTCGCTTACTAAATCGTAACGGGAACAATCAATTGCATCATTGATTTCTTTTGCGCTTCGATCATCTTCTGCTTCATCATAATCTTCGTCGGACTCGTCCTGATCGTCCTCATCGACATCATCCCCATTTTCATCTTCATCCTCGTCTATTATATCTTCGTCTTCCTCAGAATTTTCATAAGTTCCGTTTTCCTCTTCATCAAACAAATAGGTCGGGTAAAAATCAAAGTCGTCACCGTTTTCTTTGAAAACTTCTGTTTCATATCCCAGATATGCTCTCTGGTATGGAAAAAAGATTCGAATATATTGTTCCTCGTCACACTGATATTCTTCTCCGGTGACTGCATTGTAAAACCGAACCTGATAAGCCTTTTCAACCTTACTTTCTGCAATTCTATCATTGTCATATTCCTGTTCTCCAAGAATTTTTCCGTACTGAAATGCCATATAACGGTCTGCATCTTTCTGCAAAGGGGTTCGCTTTTCTTCCTCTTCATCCCAGTCTTCTTCATCATCTTCTGAATCATCTTCTGAATCATCTTCTGAATCAACCTCTGAAGAATCGAACTCCTCTCCATCATCGAACTCCTCTCCATCATCGGAATTCTCTACATCTTCCTCGTCAATTTCTTCATCTTCGTCGTCTTCTTCATCCATTTCCTGCTGTCTTTCCCGATATGCTTCATAGGATTCCTGCAAAGGACCGGCATCGATTTCTTCGACTTCCACTTTTATGTACCACGGTGTATCACCGGAGACAAAAACTCCGGTAGTTTCGTCCGTATGATTTTGCTTTGCCAGTTCCTCCAGAATTTCCTGAAACTGTGAAATCTTTTCTGATTCCGCTTCATTAGCTATCCAGTCATTTGCCGAATTAATCTCCTTTGGAGCATTTCCGTAGACTTCATAAACCTCGTTCATGTCATACGGCGTTCCTTTTTCCACCAAATAATCCACATCCTCCGCAAAATTCCCTGTTAAATTCCCGGTGTTCTCTGAAGTTTCCTCCGTCGTTATTTCTTCTGTTGTAATTTCCTCGGCCCCGATTGGTTTATGGACCGTAAAGGTTGTCATCATCGCCATACAGAGGGCAATGGAAATTGCTCTTTTCAAGTTTATTTTTATTGTTCGTTTCATAATATGCCTCCCCAATTATTTTATCATTTTTTCTATGTGATATCTATAATAATCCCACAGTGTTAATAAATGTTAATCCAATCACCGAAACCGCAACGCTTGTTTCGGAATTGTGTCACGGTCGTCAAATGCATGAAGGCAAGCTTTCTGCATTTCCCTCGTCGTGTAAACAAAAAAAGACCACCTCGCTGCAACCGGTAGAAACAAAAGCTTTGCTCCTATAATTATTACAACGAAATAGTCCATCTATAATAAACAACAGGTTGTTAACCGTTGCCTGTTGTACCTTTAGGGCAACTGCCCTTCTAATTTATCCTATGCACCTTCTGAAAAAATGTTAATCTTCATACACAATATGCTTGAGCGGATCAATGTTCTTTCCCTTTCTGGAGAGAGAAAAATAAAGATTGTCTCCCTCTTGCTTATAATAAGCTGTTGGTTTTGCCACATAGCCAATGACCTGACCGGCTTCCACATAATCCCCTGCAGCAACTTCCGGATTTGTGATTTGTCCATAGGTAGCAATATAGTCATTTCCAATTGCCTGACTGATACATACCCCCAGTTCCTCGCTTTCCTCAATTTTGGTAATGACACCTGTGGTAGCTGCTTTTATAGCAACGCCACGACTACTTTGAATGACAATTCCCGGACTGGTCTTGTATTCGTCCAGCGTTGCAAAATATACGGTACTTTCCATATCAAAAGGAATTATAATATTGCCCTCCACCGGCCAGAGCAAGGAACTTTTCTTGCCAAAGCTCAATGTGGCAATCTGTGCCGTTGCCTCAGAGGAAAGTCCGCGGTAATCCTCATTGATTTTTCCGCCGTTTTCCTTATTGGCATCTACGATTTTTCTCTTGGTAACTGATTCCTTCACTTCGCCATTGGCATGAACATTTTTTTCTTCCTTGTCCTTTGGCAGAAGATCTTCATCCTGCAACCCTACCCTGTCTCCTTCCGAAGCAATTTCACTTTCAAATTGCTTCACGATATCCTGCGCCGCTTTTCTATTGTCCTCTGTTGTTTTTCCAATTTCCGCATCACTGGTACGAAAACTGGCTCCTTTTTGTCCTAAATAAATGGTTCCTGCTGCTACTGCAGTCAGGGAAACAATGCATACAGCAACTGCTGCTAAAAATTTTTTATCCATACTTATCACCTCGAAAATAGTATGAACATTTCTTCCGGATTTATTCATTTGTTAAGAAACATTTTTTACCAAAGCAGCCTGATAAAATTTTTTTAAAATTTCATTGTAATGTTTTCCCTGCAACGCCATCGTTCTTGCGTCATTGAGACTCATTCCAAAGCCGTGACCGTTTCCTCTGGTACAAAAGACGATTTCATCGCCTTCTGCCTCCATATCAAAGGCACAAGTGGGAAGTCCCAGTGCTTTGGCAAAATCCATTCCTTCGATTCGAACATCTCCCAACACCAGATGATTCCAATAACCGGATGTATCTTTAGAACCCTTCTCCAACATCCGAACCAATTCTTCTCCCTTTATGTTCTTCAGATCCACTTCTTTTCCTTTTTGAAAAACCACCATCCTGTGACGATTCAGTTTCCGGATTATTTCCTCCACACCGATTCTCTGATACACTTCATATCCCGGATTTTCCATATCTTCATCGCAGGCAACCGCTGTCATATAGCCATAATCCTTTCCCATTCTCGTTGCCCCGTCTCGTGTTTTTCCATTGCTTAGTTGATGAAACAGCGGAAGAACCAGCTTTCCTTCAATTTTTAAAACTCGTCCTTCCGTTTCATTAATCAATTCGTAAAGCTCATTCATTTTCTTTGCAAAAACTTCTTCTTTCCCCAAGTTCAGTCCATTCAAAAGAATCCCCGACAATCCATTGGCTCGAAACATGCGCTCCTCTGCCTCCCATTGTCGTTTCAATTGTTCCGGCGTTTTAAAAGGAAGTCCCAGTTCCTGAGCTTCCACGATTTTCTTTCCCCGCATGGTATAAAGAATATTGGTTCGAATTACTACAGCATGGGCCTTCAGTAATTCTTTTGGGCTGTCGAAAGGCATTTCGGCCATCAGCACCAAGGGAATAAATTGTTCCAAATCCATCTTCATTCTTGCATTTTTCATTGGAATCACAATGGTACGCCCTGATTCCTGATAGACCTTAGATGATTTTGAAACAGTCAAAATGATGATAATAATCAGTATGACCCAGAACCCGATAATAATGCGTTGAACTCTCATCCTTCCATGCCCTTTCCAACTATCAGCTTATTTTATTGTATGAAAAAAGAACTGCCAATTTGACAGTTCTTTTCGTATTTCATATTTTACATTTTCACTTCGACCTTTTCCAGGTTCCAGATTTCTTTTGCATATTCTTCAATGGTTCTGTCAGATGAGAACTTTCCAACATTTGCTACGTTAAGCATTACAGATTTAGCCCATCCGGCTTCATCCTTATATTTTTCTTCAATTCTCTTCTGTGCTTCTGCATAAGAACGGAAATCTTTCAAGATAAAGTATCTGTCAGCCACGCCGGTTTCTTCTCTGGCAAGAAGGGAATTGTAAATTGGTCTGAACAATTCAGGATTTTCCGGTGAATAAAATCCGTTAATCAACTGCATCAGTACTTTTCTGATATCCATATCAGAGTTGAAAATCTGCATTGGATCATATCCGCCGTAGTTTTCGTAATTAATAACTTCATCAGAAGATAAACCAAAGATAACAGCATTTTCTTCTCCGACTTCTTCCACGATTTCCACGTTGGCACCATCCATTGTTCCGAGAGTCATTGCTCCGTTTAACATAAACTTCATGTTACCTGTACCGGAAGCTTCCTTGGAAGCAGTAGAAATCTGTTCGGAAACATCTGATGCAGCAAAAATAATTTCTGCATTAGATACACGGTAGTTCTCAATAAATACAACCTTTAATTTTCCATTAATGGATTCGTCATTGTTAATCACATCCGCAACACTGTTAATCAACTTGATTGTTAATTTTGCAATCTTATATCCAGCTGCTGCCTTTGCACCAAAGATAAAGGTTCTTGGTGTAAATTCTCTTTCCGGATGATCCTTGATTTCATTATACAGGTACATTACATGTAAAATGTTGAGAAGCTGTCTCTTATATTCATGAAGACGTTTTACCTGTACATCAAAGATGGAACGAGGATCCACATCAATACCGTTGTGCTCCTTAATATATTTTGCAAGGCGAACCTTATTCTGATACTTAATGTTCATAAATTCAGCCTGTGCTTTTTTGTCATCTGCATATACTTCAATTCCCTTGATTTTGGAAAGATCTGTAATCCAGTCATTTCCAACTTTTCCGGTTACCCAATCTGCTAGCAATGGATTTCCGTGAAGAAGGAATCGACGCTGTGTAATACCGTTGGTCTTGTTGTTAAATTTCTCCGGCATCATTTCATAGAAATCTTTTAATTCCTGATTCTTCAGGATTTCTGTATGAAGTCTCGCAACACCGTTTACGGAGTAACTTGCGGCAATCGCAAGATGTGCCATTTTTACCTGACCATCATAAATAATTGCCATCTTAGCAACCTTATCATGGTTTCCAGGATATTTTTCTTCAATCTGCATACAGAATCTGCGGTTGATTTCTTCAATAATCTGATAGCATCTTGGTAATAATCTTGAGAATAATTCAATTGGCCATTTTTCCAATGCTTCTGCCATAATGGTATGATTTGTATATGCAACAGTCTTTGTTGTAATATCCCATGCATCATCCCATTCCAGCATATATTCATCCATTAACAGTCTCATTAATTCTGCAACCGTTAATGTCGGATGGGTATCATTCATCTGGAATACAACCTTCTTTGGAAGATCGTGTAAATCATCATGATTCTTCAGGAATTTCTTGATTGCAGTCTGCAGAGAAGCTGATACAAAGAAGTACTGCTGTTTCAGACGAAGTTCCTTACCTGCATAATGATTATCATTCGGATATAAAACTTCAGTAATTGTCTTTGCAAGATTTTCCTGTTCTACAGCTGCCATATAGGCACCCTTATCAAATTCATCCAAGTTAAAATGAACGATTGGTTCCGCATCCCAGATACGAAGGGTATTTACTACATTGTTTCCGTATCCAACGATTGGCATATCATATGGAATGGCATTCACAGACTGATATCCTTCCTGGATAAAGTAATTTCTTCCATCACGATGTTCTACTTTTACGAAACCACCAAACTTGATTTCACAAGCATATTCTTCACGCTTGATTTCCAGCGGATTAATATGACGTAACCAGTCTTCCGGAATTTCCTTCTGGAATCCGTTTTCAATCTTCTGCTGGAACATCCCGTATTTATAACGGATACCACAACCGTAAGCAGGATAATTTAATGTAGATAAACTATCCAGGAAACAAGCTGCCAATCTTCCCAGACCACCATTTCCTAATGCTGCATCCGGTTCCTGATCTTCGATTACATTTAAATCCAATCCTAATTCTTCGATGGCTTCCCTGATTTCATCACGTTCAGAAAGGTTAATAATCATATTTCCCAACGCACGTCCCATCAAGAATTCCATGGACAAATAGTAAACTGTCTTGGCATCTGCTTCTTCATAAGCCTTCTGGGTTGCAATCCACTGATCAATGACAATATCTTTTACTGCATAAGCCACACACACAAATTTGTGTCTGTCACTGATTTCTTCCAGGGTCTTACGATAAAGCATTTTTGCCTGATCTCGTACATGAGTTTTAAACTCATTCTTGAACGCTTCTTTTTCACTAATTACATTATTTCTCGCCATATATGTTTCTCCCTCTCACTTTTGGAAAGTGTAACCTTTCCATTCATTGGCGACAAGAGCATGACACTCTTATCGCCTTATTATAAATAGCTTTGTGTCTTTAGGCTTTCTCAACGCCGAAGGTAACTTTTTCGCCGTTGATATTCCACTCTTTCTCGTATCCGCTTATTTTACCAAACACAACACTGTCTGCCAACACTTCTGCCTTAATTTCGTCAAGATTGTCTTCAATAATTGACTTTATCTTATCGTTTTTATCCACATTGACGATGATTTTATCCATTACTTCGAAGTCTGCTTCCTTACGCATGGTCTGAATCTTACTGATTACTTCACGAACAAATCCTTCTTCAATCAATTCGTCTGAAAGATTTGTATCCAAAACTACAGTAATTCCCTTGTCGCTTTCAGAAACAAAACCTTCTACTTGAGCATTGTCAATCAACAGATCCTCCATTTCAAGAACTACTTCTTCACCATCAAAGTTGAAGGTCAATGGATTTCCGGCATTTAATGTTGCCATCGCTTCATTACCATCCACATTTGCCAATGCTTCTTTAATCTTTCCTAAGAACTTACCGTACTTCGGTCCAACAGTACGAAGCTGTGGTTTAAATGCATAAGAAGTAAATGCACTGACATCCTGAGTAAACTCAACTTCCTTCACATTTAATTCTTCTGCAATGATTTCTTTGTAGAAATCAGAAAGTGCGAAGTCTGCCTTTACGAACATCTTACCAATTGGCTGTCTGTTCTTGATACCGGATGTATTTCTGCAGGCACGAGCCAAAACAACTACATCTAATACCTTTTCCATATTATCTTCCAATTCTGCGTCAATATACGCTTCATTGACAGCAGGGAAATCACAAAGATGTACAGATTCCGGTGCATTCACATCAACGCTGCACACAAGGTTTCTGTAAATATCTTCTGCCATAAACGGAATCATTGGTGCAGCTGCCTTTGCAACTGTAACCAATGCAGTATATAAAGTCATATATGCATTAATCTTATCCTGTGGCATATCCTTTGCCCAGAAACGTTCTCTGGAACGACGAACATACCAGTTACTCATTTCATCAACAAATTCATCTAATGCTCTTGCAGCTTCCGGAATCTTATAGCTTCCAAGAGATTCATCAACAGTCTTCACCATTGTATTCATCTTAGACAATAACCATTTGTCCATTACAGAAAGCTTGTCATATTCCAATGCATATTTTGTCGGATCAAACTGATCGATTTCTGCATATAGTACATAGAATGCGTAAGTATTCCAAAGTGTTCCAAGGAACTTTCTCTGTCCTTCCTGAACAGTCTTTCCGGAGAATCTGTTAGGAAGCCAAGGTGCTGAGTTGATGTAGAAATACCAACGGATGGCATCTGCACCATACTGTCCCAATGCTTCAAACGGATCTACTGCATTTCCTTTGGACTTACTCATCTTCTGTCCATTTTCATCCTGAACATGTCCCAAGACGATAACATTTTCATAAGGTGCTTTATCAAATAACAATGTTGATTCAGCCATTAAGGAGTAGAACCAACCTCTTGTCTGGTCAACCGCTTCTGAAATGAATTTTGCAGGGAACTGCTGTTCAAATAAATCTTTATTTTCAAATGGATAATGATGCTGTGCGAAAGGCATTGCTCCTGAGTCGAACCAGCAGTCAATAACTTCCGGTACTCTCTTCATTGTACCGCCACATTCATTACACTTGAATGTCACTTCATCAATATATGGTCTGTGCAGTTCAACATTGGCATTGTCAGGATTTCCTGAACGTTCAGCAAGCTGTGCTCTACTTCCGATAGATTCCTGGCAACCACAATCACAACATTCCCAAATGTTCAGTGGTGTACCCCAATATCTGTTTCTTGAAATGCCCCAATCCTGAACATTCTCTAACCAGTTTCCAAAACGTCCTTCACCGATAGAAGTAGGAATCCAATTAACAGTCTTATTATTTGCAACAAGTCTATCCTTTACTTCTGTCATCTTTACAAACCAGGATTCTCTTGCATAATAAATCAGCGGAGTATCACATCTCCAACAATGTGGATATTCATGTTCGAATTTTGGTGCATCAAAGAGCTGTCCTCTGGCATCTAAATCAACCAATACCTTAGGATCTGCATCCTTAACAAACAATCCTGCAAACGGAGTTTCTTCTGTCATTTCACCCTTATCATTTACAGTCTGTACAAATGGAAGATCATATTTTCTTCCTACATTAGCATCATCTTCACCAAATGCAGGCGCAATATGAACGATTCCTGTACCATCGCTCATTGTTACATAAGAATCGCAAGTAACGAAGAAACCTTTCTTTCTCTGCTTGTCTGCTGCATCCTTTGCACATGCAAAAAGCGGTTCATATTCTTTATGTTCAAGGTCTGTTCCCTTAAATGTTTCCAGTACTTCATATGCCGGCTTTTCTTCTTCTCCAAGTTTTCCTAAAACGGTATCTAACAATGCTTCAGCCATATAGTAAGTATATCCATCAGTAGCTTTCACCTTACAATAAGTGTCGTCCGGGTTCACACAAAGTGCTACGTTAGATGGCAATGTCCAAGGAGTTGTTGTCCAAGCAAGGAAATATGCATCCTCTCCTACCACCTTAAAACGAACAATTGCAGAACGTTCCTTCACAGTTTTGTATCCCTGTGCCACTTCCTGTGCAGAAAGTGGAGTTCCACAACGAGGACAATATGGAACAATCTTGAATCCCTTATAAAGGAGTTTCTTATCCCAGATTTCCTTCAATGCCCACCATTCTGATTCAATGAAATTATCATCATAAGTTACATATGGGTCGTCCATATCAGCCCAGAAACCTACAGTTCCTGAGAAGTCTTCCCACATTCCCTTATATTTCCAAACAGATTCCTTACATTTTTTAATGAATGGTTCCATTCCATATTCTTCAATCTGTTCTTTTCCATTTAATCCAAGAAGTTTTTCTACTTCCAATTCTACAGGCAGTCCATGTGTATCCCATCCAGCTTTTCTAGGAACATATTTTCCCTTCATAGTCTGATAACGCGGAATCATATCCTTGATAACACGAGTTAATACGTGACCAATATGTGGTTTTCCATTCGCAGTTGGAGGTCCGTCGTAGAAGGTATATGTTTCTCCTTCTTTACGACTATCCATACTTTTTCTAAAGATGTCATTGTCTTTCCAAAACTTTTCTGTTTCTTTTTCTCTTTCAACAAAGTTCAAATTCGGTGATACTTTCTTGTACATCACAATCTCCTTTCCTTTAATGCAATTTTCCTGCAACCTCATGACTATGCCGACAGACATGGTCTTGAGATAAAATAAGAAACGCCCGTCCTGTAAAGGACGAGCGTAAAAATACTTCGTTTAACCACCTGTACAGCATACTCCGGAATTTGTATTCCTTTTATATGTGTTCCTTTTAACGGGGGAAACCGTCAACGCCTACTTCCAACATCAAACAAGCCTTCTTTCCAAGTCCTGTGATTTTCGGGTTGCAACTCCAGAGTGATTTTCATTATCCAACTACTTGTACCTGATTCCACCAACTCAGGCTCTCTGTGACTTTCATTTGAATAACTACTGTCTCTTTCTAAGTCTTTATATCTATACCTTTGCTATTTTAATCGAATCCTACGAGATTGTCAATATATCGATGGAATCTTGGTAAATTGCCGGGGCGCAGCGGTGGTTTGTTGGAGCGCTGGGGCGGGAACGTTAGCTTCCTTGGTGTGGAGGCGTTTGTCGTAAAATTTTAGGTTTGTACCCCGCTTTTCGGGTTTTTGGCGGAATCCCGGGTACACTTGCGGGCTCTGGATTTTTCAAGTGTACCCGCCTTTTCGGGTTTTTGGCGGAATCCCGGGTACGCTTGCGAGCTCGGGATTTTTCGAGTGTACCCCGCTTTTCGGGTTTTTGGGGGAATCCCGGGTACGCTTGCGGGCTCTGGATTTTTCAAGTGTACCCCGCTTTTCGGGTTTTTG
>JAILRZ010000075.1 GCA_024697845.1 Eubacterium sp.
ATGAACTTTATAGAAGAACTAAAAGAAAAAGCGCGACTAAGCCGTAAAACAATTGTACTTCCGGAAGGCATGGATCGAAGAACCTATGCTGCCGCAGAACAAATTTTAAAAGAAGATTTTGCTGATATTATTGTTTTGGCGGAAAAGGAAGAATTTGAAAAATATAGTGAGGGCTATCATGTGGAAGGTTTAAAAGTGATTAGCCCGAAATATTCAGATAAATTGGAAGAATATACCAATCAATTATTTGAATTACGTAAACCAAAAGGAATGACATTAAAGCAGGCACATGCATTATTGGTTAGTGATCATATGTATTTTGCCTGTATGATGGTAAAAAATGGCGATGCCGATGGCGTTGTATCAGGAGCGTGTCATTCTTCAGCGAATACATTAAGACCATCGCTTCAGATTGTTAAAACAAAGCCGGGAAGCAAATTGGTTTCCGCATTCTTTGTAATCTGTGTTCCAAATAAGGAAATGGGAGCAAATGGTGTTTTTGTTATGGGAGACTGTGGACTGAATCAGAATCCAAGTCCGGAACAGTTAGCAGATATTGCTGCAAGCAGTGCAGAATCCTTTGAATTTCTTGTAGGAGAAAAAGCCAGGGTGGCAATGTTATCCCATTCTTCTTATGGAAGTGCTGCGCATGCAGATGTTACAAAGGTTGTTGAAGCGACAAAGATTGCGAAAAAAGAATATCCGCAGTTTTTGGTGGATGGTGAATTACAAACAGATGCGGCATTAGTTCCGGAGATTGCTGAATTTAAAGCACCGGGAAGTCCGGTGGCGGGAAAAGCCAATGTATTGGTATTTCCGGATTTGGATGCTGGAAATATCGGGTATAAATTGTTACAGCGTTTAGGCTTGGCAGAAGCATACGGGCCGTTATGTCAGGGAATTGCAAAACCAATCAATGATTTGTCCCGTGGTTGCAGTGCGAAAGACATTGTAGGTGTTGTTGCAATTACAGCGGTACAAGCTCAGATTTCATAAGAATTAAGGAAGGAGAATAAAATGCATCCTCGGATGCATTTTTGTAATGTAAAATGGAAATTTTAGTTATTAATTGTGGAAGCTCATCATTAAAGTTTCAGTTAATTGATTCTGAAAGCGAAAAAGTTATGGCGAAAGGCCTTTGTGAAAGAATTGGAATTGAAGGAAGTTGTATTTCTTATACGCCGGCAGGAAAGGATAAAATTACAAAAGAAATTCCAATGCCAACCCATCATGAGGCTATTGAAGCGGTAATGGATTTTCTTACCGATGGAACCGTGGGAGTTATTTCCGATATGTCTGAGGTTCAGGCAGTTGGTCATCGTGTGGTTCACGGGGGAGAATTTTTTGCAGAATCGGTATTGGTGAATGATGAGGTCTTGGAACAGATTGCACAGTGTAATGACTTGGCACCACTTCATAATCCGGCAAACATTATCGGGATTAAGGCATGTATGGAAAAAATGCCAGGAACACCGAACGTGGCTGTATTTGATACGGCTTTCCATCAGACAATGCCGGAAAGTGCATATCTTTATGCTGTTCCTAAAAAATATTATGAAGACTATAAGATTAGACGTTATGGATTCCACGGAACATCTCACAGTTTTGTATCCAAACGAACAGCGGAACTTCTTGGAAAAGATTATAACAGTGTAAAAACAATCGTTTGTCATTTAGGAAACGGAGCAAGCATCTGTGCTGTCGAAAATGGAAAATCCGTAGATACCAGTATGGGACTGACTCCATTAGCAGGTGTAATTATGGGAACCAGAAGTGGTGACATTGATCCGAGTATTGTGGAAGTGATTGCAGGTCGTGAAGGGATTTCCGTGCAGGAAGTTTTGAATATTTTAAATAAAAAATCCGGAGTGCTTGGATTATCCGGAATTTCCAGTGATTTCAGAGATATTAATCAGGCAGTTGCAGAGGGTGATGAACAGGCAAAGAAAACCTTTGATGCATATATTCAAAGTGTTGTCCGTTTCGTCGGTGCTTATGTAGCTGTTATGAATGGAGTGGATGCCATTGCCATTACCGCCGGAGTTGGAGAAAATAATCCAAATATCCGAAAAGCGATTTGCGAACACTTGGGATATCTTGGAATTGAAATTGATGATGCAAAAAATGACAGTCGTGGTGAAGAAGTGGAAATTTCCACAGTAGACTCTAAAGTGAAGGTATTCGTTGTACCTACGAATGAAGAATTAGCAATTGCCAGAGAAACCGTAGCCTTGGCAAAATAGTTGTTGACAAACAGAGCTTGCCTATGTATAATTTATTAGGTGTCTTTATGAAAGGGATATTATGTTAATCGATTTATATCAATTTATTCAGGAGGAACAGGCATCAAAAGTCCTTGTTCCGACTTACGAAGAAAAAAGATTTAAAACGAAAGATTCAAGTTACGAGATAGTTGATTGTAACTTAAAACTGAGCCTTCGCAATGCAGGAGATAAAAAGGTTGACTGCAAGCTGGCTGGTACAGTGGGATTGATGATTCCATGTGACTGTTGTTTAGAACCGGTTTTGAATCAGATTGGTATTGATTTTCATAAAGAATTGGATATGAATAAGTCCATGGAAGAAAAAATAGAGGAATTGGATGAAGAATGTTTCGTTGTTGAGAATTCCTTAGATGTGGATGCACTTATTCATAACGAGATTCTGATAAATCTGCCGATGAAAGTTTTGTGCAAAGAGGACTGTAAAGGAATCTGCAGAAAATGCGGCGTGAATCTCAATATGGGATCCTGTAAATGTGATCAGACAGAGTTGGATCCAAGAATGTCCAAAATATTAGATGTTTTTAATCAGTTTAAGGAGGTGTAAACCATGTCTATCTGTCCAAAGAATAAATCTTCAAAAGGAAGAAGAGATAAGAGAAGAGCTAACTGGAAAATGGAAGCTCCAAATCTTGTTAAG
>JAILRZ010000081.1 GCA_024697845.1 Eubacterium sp.
TATAGAAATAAAAAGGGGCTCATTTTGTGGGTGTGAAAGCTTATCTGATGTCAAATTTAATAGTAAACTGAAAAAAATTGGAGCTTTAGCATTTAACTTTACTGGTTTAAAAGAGATAAAAATGCCTGATTCAGTTGAGGAATGTGGATGGCAATGTTTTTGCTCTTCTTCACTGGAGAAGATTCAGTTTTCTAAAAAAATGACATCGCTTCCTGGCCGGATGTGTTGTTGTACAAATATTAAAAGCGTAATTATTCCGGGAAATATCAAAAAAATTGGAAATGGAGTATTTGAAGGATGCCCATTAGAGCGTGTAGAGTTGCAGGAAGGCGTGGAAATAGTTGATTTACAAAGCATCGTGGGAAAATCAAATAATGAAAATATCGCGGGAAGAATTAAGGTGACCTATGATATGGTTGAGGTATTGGTTCCGGAATCACTGAAAAAAATGCATATTATTGATAATTCAGAATATTACAAAGAAGAGGTTACTGTTACTGTTTCTTGTTCAAAGGATTCGGCATTTACTGATGAAAAAGTTGTTGAAATTCCAAAAAATAGTTCAACGATTGATATTTCACAATTGCGTAGTGATGCTGATGTATACTGTAAGTTTGAAAAGATAAGAACTTCGCAGCCAGCTGGTTTCGGTAGTTGTCAATACATTGTACCTTATCATTTTGTTTTCAAATAGGCAGAAAAAGTTGGAATACAATAACTATTAAATAAGCATTTAAGACAAGTTTCTCATTCGCTATTAATGCGGGGGAAACTTGTTTTTTTTTATCATTCCATGATATATTTTTTATTATTAATAACGGAAATTTTCCAACCTTTTTATTAATTGCTCGTCTTAATTAGTGAACATGTTCAGAAAACGAGGTGGAATTCAATGAAAAATAAAGCAAAAGAAATTGTGGAACAATACATGGACAGAATTTATGCATATGTAAAAAAGAGAGTGACAAATGAAGCAGATGTAGAAGATATTACCCAGGAAATTGCTTTGAACCTTTACCGGTCATTATGCGTCAAAGACGTTGAAAACGTGGAAGGATTTGTTTGGGTAGTGGCAAAAAATACGCTGACCAATTTCTATCGAGAAAATGCAAAAACAAAATATAATCTCTCCATTGATGAAGGAACGTTGGATTTTGCAGACGAGAAAGAAAGTGCACTGAGTGATTTGATTCATCAGGAAGAGTGTGAACGGATTCATCAAGAAATCGCATACCTTTCTCGAATTCAACGAAAAGTATTGATTCTCTATTATTACGAAGAAAAGAAGCAGACAGAAATTGCAGAAATATTGGATATTCCCCTTGGAACAGTAAAATGGCATTTGAATATTGCCAAAGCGGAAATGAAGAAAGGAATGGAAAAGATGAGGAATAAGAATGAACTTAAATTTAATCCGATAAACTTCAGTAAAGTTGGGATGAGTGGGGGACTTGGAGCATTAGGATATCCAATTAATTTTGTTCGTAGTGCATTGTCGCAAAACATTCTTTACTGCATTCAGAAAGATGAAATGACAGTAGAACAGATTGCAGACTTGCTTGGAGTTTCTCCGGTTTATGTGGAAAGTGAATTGGAATTTCTGGAAGAATATCAGTTAGTGTTAAGAAAGAAAAATCGCTATCTTTGCAATATACTGATTGAAGAAGAAACGGAAGAAATAATTCGGGCAACGGACCAATTGTATGAGACGGTTACCGGAAAAATTGCTAATCGGTTATTTGATGAGATTATCCAAGGCGGCTACCTACAAAGTGAAGACATCATTGGTCCTAAAGATGACAATTTCAGAATGTGGTCACTGATGTTCTATCTGCTGGCGACATCAGAGAATGGATTTCAAAAGAAAATTTCTTTTCAGGAGGCAGCAACTATTCGCGCCGATGGTGGAGAAAATATTATTATTGCCTCAGTAGAAGATGAAACGCTGGAAAAACCTTCTCTCTGGAAAGAATATTTTTGCGGACCATGCTGGAATGAAAAGGATGGAGTCATCCTTTGGCTGGTCGATGGAGAGTGGACAGAAAAACGAGTGAACGAACATTACGGCGGTGTCAATATTGAACCGGAATTAAGACTTCTGAAACGATTTACCAATGGCGAGGTGTTGAGTGTTGATGAATACACATTAATGCTGGAGAAGGGATACATTCGAAAGAATGGAGAAACTTTTGAACTTGCTATTGTTGGTATAAAAGAAGGAGAGACAAAAACGAAACTTTTGTCTCTTGCTAAGCGAATCAAGAATTCAGTATTGGAAGAATATCAGGAAGAGCTTGATCAATACCGCTGTGAAGTGTTGGGGAGTGATTATCTTCCCAAAGATACGAAAATTCAGCGGGACTTTACAACACAGCAGTTGTTTGGCTCTGACGGAATGTTTATGAGGTACATTAAGGATGTATTGGTGAAAAACGGAAAATTAAATGCTGTTCTGGATAATCAGAGAAGAAGTGTATCGGAAATCTTGATTTTGAAATAGACTTTACCCTGTGAAGTGAAAAATGAAATAAGCAGGGTACACTTTGACTGAGGGAAAAGTCTGGATGTACCCCGGAAATGGGAAAAATCCTCAAAGTCAGGGTACACCGCCGGAAACCAAGAAAGAAAAGTGTACCCCAGAAATGGGAAAAATCCCCAAAGTGAGGGTACACCACCAGAAACCAAGAAAGAAAAGTGTACCCCGGAAATGGGAAAAATCCCCAAAGTGAGGGTACACCGCCGGAAACCAAGAAAGAAAAGTG
>JAILRZ010000088.1 GCA_024697845.1 Eubacterium sp.
TTATAATTGTTACCGCTTAATTTTTTAACCTGAATTAATTTTCTAAATTTCTGCGAATCGTGATGTGTTTCTCCATCGCAACTTCCGTATGGATTACTTATTGACGCTGCATTAACATACTCTCCCCCAATGCTTGTAAACATCATTGTAATAACCATAATACAAACTAATAATTTTTTTAACATTTTTCTACTCTCCTTAAATAAATCTTTCATTTCTCATTAATTAATAAACCATGCAACACATTAAAACGTTGCACTATAATTCGAGATTTTTCCTTTTGAGTCAACATAGACATAACCCCAGTTACTTGTCGGTGCCATTCTCGAATAATATTTTTTCAAAGCGTCTTCAATATCGTTTACTGTAGACACCAAGCCCTCTGCCAACGGCGTTGAGTCACCAGTTGAAAAAGCATACAAACCTGTTGCCAAACTCATAATGTCATAAATTCCAGAAACAATATTAATACTCTTTGATGTACAGTGCTGGTAGTCCAAAAAGAATCCCATTCTTTTTTTCTTTCCACTTTTAATACCTTCTAGGAAACTTTTTTTCAATTTAATATTAAAAGTCAAACGAACAATGTGATTATCGTATAGTGTACCTGCTAATGGAACACCACCCACAATTGATTTGCGACCGTTTTTCAAGGTTGTAACACTGCATTTAACAGACTTCTTCTCTGATGCCTGAACTCCACCAATTCCCCCAAATACAACCTTATCCCCATTATTTCCATAGAAATATTCACAAGAAACTTTTGAAACGCTACTTGCATAATTCGTTAAATCTACAGAAATCAGATCTGTCTTCCGTTGCTTTGGCACTACTTTCCATTGAAAGAAAGCTGTTACTTTATAATTGTTATCTCCAACTTTCTTCACCTGAATTAGTTTTCTGAATTTCGCAGAATCATGATGTGTTTCCCCATCGCAACTTCCATATGGGTTACTCATTGCATCCGCTTGTGCACATTCTGTTCCTATAGTTGCAGTTATAATAACAGCAACCATAAAGCAAACTAGAATCTTTTTAAGCATTTTCCTACTCCTTTCTTTCGTTTTTCAGAAAGAGATTTTAGTACACCTCAATCGATATGTCAAATCCATCTCCTTCCATTTTCTATTCTGATTCTCTTTTTTATAGAATCAACTTTTTTTCTATTATTTTATTTTTTTTTGCTATCTTCCCCCTTTTTTAAGTATTATTATTTTCTATAACTATAATTACGAAAATCCTGCATTTTTCCTAAGAAAATCGAATGGACTATCCTTCTCTCAAATTCAAAATATCCCCTTCAAAAACGTACTGTAATATGTTCACCAAGCCCATGGTTAATTGTGATGAAATCGTGAAGTTTTTTTGTCTCTAATTGTCATTTTTGTTCATAGTTGGCGACTTTAAAATATTAATGAATTAATAAAAAAACTTATTCTAAAGTCCTCTTAATTACTGCAGTATTTTATACCCATTGGACTTGTTCGAAGTCTCAACCATTCATTTTCTTCTTCAGTTAAATACGGAGATAATTTCCGATAAACTCTTTCATGATATTGATTGAGCCAATCAAGTTCTCCTTCTTCTAACAGTTCCGGAAGAATCGCCTCTCTTTCATATGGTACCAAGGTTAATGTATCAAATCCCATAAACTGTCCGAATTCTGTTTTCTCCTTTTTCTTGCAGAGAATCATATTTTCAATTCGAATTCCGTACTTTCCTTCCAGATACAATCCCGGTTCATCTGATGTAATCATTCCATCTTCCAAGGTCACGCCCACACTGCGGTCAGCTTCCTTCATACGAATTCCGTTGGGTCCTTCATGCACATTTAACAGATATCCCACGCCGTGGCCTGTTCCGTGGTTGTAATCAAGCCCCAAATCCCACAATGGTCCTCTTGCAAGAACATCCAGATTTGCTCCTGTACTTCCATACTTAAACCTTGCCATTGCTAAACGAATGTGGCCTCGAAGTACTCCTGTATAATGAATCTTCTGCTGCTGTGTCAGTTTCCCAATCGCCACAGTTCTGGTAATATCCGTGGTTCCATAATAATACTGTCCACCAGTATCCATTAGTACAAAGTTATCCTCTTCAATATTTGAATCCTTCCCTTTAATTGGTTCATAATGAACGACTGCACCATTCTTTCCCGAAGCAACAATCGGTGCAAAGCTTTGTCCTAGATAGCCTTCTCCCTGTTTTCTGAAGTTTTCCAATTTTTCACAGACATCCGTTTCTCTTAAGGACGTAATCGTCCCATCCTGCTGCTGTGCCTTTAACCAGTAGATTAGTTTTGTCACAGCCACTCCGTCCAATATATGGGCTTTTCGCTCGTTCTGCTGCTCCGTTTCATTTTTTATTGACTTCTGCAGGAATACATAATTCTTTTCATTGATCAATGTAACGTCCTTAGCAAAACTATTCTTTAGTGCAATATTAATCCCATGCTCATCCACCACAATGGTTTCATTTTCGATTTTTTTCACATCTTTGTAAACCTGCAGATATGGTCTAATTTCCACACCGTTTTCTTCTAAGGTTTTCTTTGCTGCTTCTGTCAAAGTATCCTCGTCACGATACAAATTTATTAATTGCTGTCCGATATAAGCATAGGACAAGAACACCGGATTGTAGGAGATGTCATTTCCTCTCAAGTTAAAAAGCCACGCAATATCGTCCAGTGTGGCAAGGAGTATTCCATCTGCTTTTTTTTCATCTAGTTTTTCCCGAAGTTCCTTCAGTTTTTCCTTTGTGGATTTTCCTGTATATTGCTCATCTAACACCCAAACCATTTCATTTGGAAAAGCAGGTCTGTTGGTCCACATTTCATCCATCGGATTAAAATCATCCCTAAATGTAATATTTTTACTTTCTAATACTTCACTCAGTTTTTGATGAAGACTCACGCGAATCGTTCTTCCGTCAAACCCCAACACTCCATGATGCGGCATACGCTCTTTCAAAAACTCGCCAATCGTCGGAACTCCTTCTTCACCCATCTTCATCAATTCAATACCAGTCTCTTTCAACTGTTCTGCTGCCTGTAGAAAGTATCTTCCATCCGTCCACAAGCCAGCCCAGTCATTCATTACAAGAAGACTTCCTGCCGAACCGGTAAATCCGGACAAATATGCTCTTGTTTTAAAATAGTCGCTCACATATTCTGAAGCGTGAAAATCATCACTGACTATGAGGTATGCATCAATGCCATGTTGAGACATTAAGGTACGTAACTTTGAAATTCGATTTATAATTGTTTCATTCATAGGTCGTCTCCTTTTCAGTACGCTTATAGATATGTTCTACGATATATTTTGCTCGTAAAACTGCTATTCTTCCTTTTCTATGGAAACAAAATTCATCATAATCAATTTCCATAAATATCTCCTGTATTCCATTCTCTGTAGAATGTCAACATTTAATATTTTTATCAGAAAAAGTCTCTAATATAGTTGATTCGTATTA
>JAILRZ010000093.1 GCA_024697845.1 Eubacterium sp.
AAGTTGAAAACCTTTAGAACGTTTTTCCATAATTTCCTGCTGTAAAGATTCGGCAGATTTCTTGCCTGCTTTAGTGTGAGGAAAGGATTTCTTGTGTTTGTTTCCGTTTTCATCAATCCACTGGTAACAATAATATCTATATTTTTTCTTGTTCCGTGTCACAGTGTTTTCAAAAATACTTCCCGTGTTAATCATTCTTTTTCTCCTTGTCTACACAATTATTTGGATAATGGGAGGATAAAACATAATTAATATTTCGTTGAAACTCTAATTTAAATAATTCTCGGTAAATATGATAATAAGTTTTTTCTGCAATATCTTCGGACATTGCAACTGAATCCATAAGTTGGGAATCGTTTAAGCGAAAAGAATCTTTACCGATTAAAATTAAGGTTTCGTCGGGTTTTAATATTTTGTAATCAATGCCCATATCATTAAGCGTGTAATAAGTTTCATCAATGTTCGAAATTGATTCCACACCATCAAATCCGACAAGTTCATTTAGTGTGACTTCCAAAACACTAGCCATTTTAATTAATAAACTCATGGAAGGTTGTGCATGAAGTGTTTCGTAACGGTTATATGTTGCTTTACTTAATCCGATTAGTTTAGCGAAAGCACTTTGCGTGAGATTCCGTGATTCACGAAATTTTTTAAGTTTTTCAGAAAAACCGAATTGGATTTTTTCCAAATCTTCTTTTGAAATCATTTTTTTTCCTCCTTCTTTTTTACATTATAAGTCAATTTTAGATGTACTGTCAATAGTTAATTGTATAGTGGGACTTGACAATAAATTGTATTTTTTTGTAAACTTATTGTAGAAAAGTAAAAAATGTGAAAGGAGGAATCGTCATGTATGTTACTGCTAAGGAATTCTGCAAGTCGACGGGTTTCCCGTCAAGGTTGTTGATTCGTTACCTTCGTGATGGAAAGATTGCCTGCCATCGTGCTGGACGGCGTTATGTGATTGATAAAGAGCAGACTGAAGAATGTTTGCATATGCTTGCAAAAAGTGAGAAGAATGTTCCTGTTGTTTATCATAAGCGTAAGAATCGGTCCAACAAGAATAAAGATAGTTCCAATATTTTTGATGGTATTGATAATTATCAGGAACGGATTTCTCTTCTTAAAAAAAATGTATACGGTAATAAGTAGTGTAATCTTATAATTCCGAATTACAAGATATTCCGATGGAGAATCTGCGAATGTAAAAATGACGATGGTGTTAATTTCAGTGATAGTTAAAAGAAATGAGGTATTAGTTATGAAGATTAGAAAAAGGTTTGGATTAACTGATGAGGAAAAAAATTATAATCATGCTTATGACCTGAAAAAGGAATTGGTCGAACGTCTTGTAGCTGCGACGTATAAGTCCGCACGTAAACTGGATGAGAATGGTAATTTTTTGGGCGGGAGCATTGACCTGTATTTTAAAGGTATTGTTCGTGACTGGGAATGGGGACGTAATCATTATTATGCGATTTGGGATGACATCGACATCGATGATATTGATTTTAGTGAATGTGATTTTATGAGGTAATTGCTGTAGGAGGATTAGTATGAAAATTGATATTGAAAAATTGAGGGGGATGACTGACGAGGATATACAGAAATATGTATATACGCTCGCAAACCGTGAGGCTGGAAAAAAGCAGGTTCGTAAAAGCCGTGAGGAAAAAATTACAAAACTGTTTGAAGGTACAGGGGTAAATGCTGTAACGATGAAACAGGCAGAGAGTTATTTGCTGGAATTTGCAGTCAAAGAGACGGATGCGTTTAAATCTTTTGTAAAGGATAAAGCGATGGCAAAAACTAGTGGAGCAGGAACTGCGACAAAGTAGGAGCCCTCTGCAAGAGCCCTTGGATAATTGTGGGGTACCCACAATTAGTAAAGGGTTACTTTTCCGTAAGGGAAAGTAACCCTGCTTTTGTTGTGAGGGGTAATATTGGAGGTAATATATTATGGAACAGAAAACGATGAGCTATGCTCAAGGCAAGGGAAATTTGAATCATAATGAGCGGAAGGTTGACGGAAGTGCAAAAGTTAGAAACTGCGGAGATTTATCACGCAGGGAATGGAATAATGTTATTGAAAGCTATGATTTACATAAGAAATACGAAGAGGTATTTGGTGAAGTCATGGCTCAGTATAACGAGGAACAGATTCGTAAAGGTCATCCAGAGCGTTGCAAATCTATTGATGGATATATTGATGGACTGGTAAAGGCAGCAGGAGGAAAGGGCGGAAAGAAACGTCCGTTGCCGTATAATGAAGTAGTTGTACAGTTTGGCAATCATTTGGACGGATGCCCTTATGTTTACAAAAAAAGTAAAAATGGAAAGATATTGGATGAGAATGGCGAGGAAATGGAATTATGGGAAACGGATAAATATCCCGCTAAGGTGCTGGATGAAAATGGAAAACCGATACTGAGTGAACAGGGGAAAAAGTTGAAAGAACTTTTGGCGGATTATTATGAAGTATGGAAAAAAGAAAATCCACGTTTAGTGATATTGGGTGCATACATTCATATGGACGAGAAAGCAGGACCGCATCTGCACATTGATTATATCCCTGTTGCAAAAAGTAAAAGGGGAATGGCGTTAAAGGTTGCAAAAACCGCATCACTGGAGGAACAGTTAACGGAGCAGGGGATTGATTTTAAAAATGAAAATGGAAAGACGGACAGGCAGCATAATGCGGTAAAGGCATGGACGGAGCGGATGCGTAAGCTTGGGGAGGACGTGGCAAAGAAGTACGATATTGAAGTCATTTCGAATAAAAGTCCTAAGCGTAAATCACATAGCATCAAAGAATATGGCGAATTGAAAGATGATTTGTTAGCGAAGTTCCGCAATAGTGTACAAGATGCTTCGTTGGAAATTGAGATGCCGAAAACGGATGGATATTATCGTGTTAGCACATAT
>JAILRZ010000099.1 GCA_024697845.1 Eubacterium sp.
TTATGTGCAAAAAGAAATCGGTGCAATCAATGCCATGTGCTTTGATTTGAATACGGCATGTACCGGATTTATGGTGGCTTACAATACCGTGCAGGCATACATCAACATGGGACTGATCCGAAACGCACTCATTGTAGCGGCTGAAGGCTTATCCAAACTGGTGGACTGGAGCGACCGTGGCACTTGCATCTTGTTTGGAGATGGTGCAGGAGCGGCAGTAATTCAGGCAGATGAATCAGCGGTGTTTGAAACAGTAATGCATGCGGACGGCAATGGAGGGGATGCATTGTTCATGGAAAATGATTTTGCAGACAGAGCAATACCTTTCAGTTCAGAAGGAGTGGTAAAGGAGAATTTCATTGCTATGGATGGAAGGGAAGTGTTCCGGTTTGCGGTACATCAGGTTCCAATCTGCATTCGTGAATTGCTGGAGAAGATGGGAAAGGAAACAGAGGACATTGACTGTTTTGTATTGCATCAGGCCAATGAACGAATTGTAAAATCTATTGCCAAGAGACTCAAAATAGAAGAAGCAAAAGTACCGATGAACATGGCGGAATATGGAAATACCTCCTCGTCCTGTATTCCGATTCTATTATCGGAGCTGGTACAGGATAAAAAAATCAAAAGAGGAGACCGATTGATCATGTCAGGATTCGGGGCTGGTTTAACATGGGCAGCCACGTATCTGGAATTTTAACCATGGTATTTGCAGCCAGGGGCTGAAAAATATAAATACAAACACAAGAAAGGAAGAAAAGAAATGTTTGAACAGATTAAGGAAATGATTGTTGAAGAATTAGGAGTTGATGAAGCACAGGTAACAGAAAATGTATCCTTCAAAGAGGATCTTGGAGCGGATTCTTTGGACTTATTTGAATTGGTTATGAGAATTGAAGATGAATTCGGTGTGAAGATTCCAACAGAAGATTTGGAAAAAATCAATACCGTTGGGGACGTATTGAAGTATATCGAAGAACATCAGTAAATAGATAGGGAGAGGAACTGAATGAAAACAAAAATCACGGAACTGTTAAAAATTCAATATCCGGTCATTCAGGGAGGAATGGCCTGGGTTGCTGACTATCATCTGGCAGCAGCTGTTTCTAATGCCGGTGGCCTTGGAATTATCGGAGCAGGAGGTGCAGACGCTGACTTTGTGCGGGAACAGATTCAAAAGACAAAGGAACTGTGTGAAAAGCCTTTTGGTGTCAATGTGATGTTGATGAATCCTCAGGCAGATCGGATTGCAAAGGTATTGGTGGAAGAAGGAGTATCCGTGGTAACAACCGGTGCCGGTAATCCGTCTAAATATATGGAACTATGGAAGGCAGCAGGAATTAAGGTAATTCCGGTTGTGGCCTCCGTTGCCATGGCAAAAATGATGGAGCGATGCGGTGCCGATGCAGTGATTGCCGAGGGAACAGAATCTGGAGGACATATCGGAGAAACCACCACCATGAGCTTGGTGCCACAGGTGGTGGATGCAGTAAATATTCCGGTGATTGCAGCCGGGGGAATCGGTGACGGTCGAGGTGTGGCAGCGGCTTTTCTGTTAGGTGCCGATGCAGTACAGATGGGAACTGCATTTCTGGCAACGGAAGAATGTAATATCCACGAGAATTATAAGCAGAAGGTTTTGGCAGCAAAGGACATTGATTCCAAAGTGACCGGAAGAACCACGGGACATCCGGTAAGAACACTGCGCAATCAGATGACCAGGGAGTATTTGAAATTAGAAGCAGAAGGGGCAACGTTGGAAGAGTTGGAACATCTGACCCTTGGAGGACTACGAAAGGCAGTAGTAGAAGGGGATACTGTGAATGGTAGCGTGATGGCAGGACAGATTGCAGGGTTGATTCATGAAAAGAAAACCTGCAAGGAGTTGATTCAGGACTTGATGAGTGAAATGAAAAACAATATTTTAGGAATGAATATGAGGTGTGGTAATGAGTAAGATTGCATTTATCTATCCCGGACAGGGAGCCCAAAAAGCGGGAATGGGAAAAGATTTTTATGAAAACAGTAAAGTGGCAAAGGCGTTATACGACGATGCCAATGAAAAGCTGGATTTTGATTTATTAAAGCTTTGCTTCGAAGAAAACGAAAAAATTAATGATACCAGATATACCCAGCCGGCTATGGTTGCAACCTGTCTTGCCATTACCAGACACCTGATGGAGGAAAATATTAAACCGGAAATAGCTGCAGGATTAAGTCTTGGAGAATATGCGGCAATTGCAGCAGCCGGTGGAATGGAAGACCTGGATGCAGTGTTAACGGTACGTAAACGTGGAATCTTTATGGACGAAGCGGTGCCGGATCACGAAGGCAGTATGATGGCTGTTTTA
The DNA here is from genome assembly GCA_024697845.1 of Eubacterium sp. Taxonomy (GTDB): domain Bacteria; phylum Bacillota; class Clostridia; order Lachnospirales; family Lachnospiraceae; genus Eubacterium_G. The sequence goes on from JAILRZ010000099.1 coordinate 2,352, forward strand.
GGGATGGACAAGGAAACTTTGGAACAGGTTATGGAATTATTTGAAGATGCTTCCGTGGCAAACTATAACTGTCCGGGACAGATTGTAATTACCGGAAAAAGAGATGCAGTTCTGGAAGCTGGCGAGGCTTTGCAGAAAGCCGGAGCCAAAAGAACGATTGAACTGAATGTCAGCGGACCGTTTCATTCAAAATACCTGGAGCCGGCAGGAGAAAAACTTGCAAAGGAACTGGAACAGGTGCCATGGAAACCATTGGAAATTCCTTATGTTACCAATGTGAATGCCCAGTCGGTTGAGGATATTTCTAAAACAAAGGACTTATTGACCCGTCAGATCGCTTCGTCGGTTCTGTGGGAACAATCCATGAGAAATATGATTGATGCTGGAGTGGACACCTTCGTGGAAATCGGGCCTGGAAAAACACTGGCCGGTTTCTTAAGAAAAATAAATCGGGATGTTACGGTTTTGAATGTGAGTACATTGGAAGACGTGGCAGTGTTAAAGGAGAAATTATGTTAGAAGGAAAGATTGCAATTGTAACAGGAGCTTCCAGAGGAATCGGAGCGGCAATCGCAAAAAAACTGGCCGGACAAGGAGCAACGGTCATTGTAAATTATTGCGGCTCCAAAGAGGCAGCGGAAAAGGTTGTAGATGAAATTAAACAGCAGGGGGGCGTTGCAAAGGCTCTGCAATGGGATGTTTCGGATTTTAACCGTTGTAAGGAAATGATTGATGATATTTACAAAGAGTATGGAACAATCGACATTCTTGTGAATAACGCCGGGATTACGAGAGATGGATTGTTAATGGCTATGAGTGAAGAGGATTTTGAACAGGTAATTCAGACAAATCTGAAAGGTGCATTTCACTGCATGAGATTTGTTTCAAGATATATGTTAAAGAAACGCAAGGGAAGTATTGTGAATATTTCTTCCGTTTCAGGGATTTTTGGAAATCCGGGGCAGGTTAATTACTCTGCCTCCAAAGCAGGGGTCATTGGAATGACAAAAGCAGCAGCAAGAGAATTGGCGGCAAGAAACATTCGTGTCAATGCAGTGGCACCGGGATTTGTGCAAAGCGATATGACGGACAAACTGAGCGAAGGCGTTCGGGAAGAAGCAAAGAAACAGATGGCAATGGGACGCTTTGGCACACCGGAAGAAATTGCCAATGTTGTTAGCTTCCTTGCAGGAGAAGAAAGCAGTTATATTACCGGACAGGTGATTCGTGTGGATGGCGGAATGTAAAAGGTTTTAATTGGGAGGTTCAGAATGAATAGAGTCGTTGTAACAGGAATGGGGGCAATTACTCCTATCGGAAATACGGTTGAGGAATTTTGGAATGGTATCAAGCAGGGAACTGTAGGAATTGACTTCATTACAAAATTTGATACAGAGGATTTTGAAGTGAAACTGGCAGCAGAGGTGAAAGGGTTTGTGGCAAAGGAACGAATGGATTTTAAGTCAGCGAAGAGAATGTCGCCGTTTTCCCAGTATGCGGTTTGTGCTGCAAGAGAGGCGTGGCAGCAGTCCGGATTGTCCATAGACAAGGAAGAACCTTATCGAATGGGGGTCTGCATCGGTTCCGGAATCGGCGGACTTCAGGATATGGAAACGGAAGGATTAAAGCTTCATGAAAAAGGTCCTTCCAGAGTGAAGCCGCTGTTGGTACCAATGATGATTAGCAATATGGCAGCAGGAAATGTAGCCATTGATCTGGGACTCAAAGGAAAATGTGTCAATGTGGTAACAGCCTGTGCAACAGGAACCCATTCCATTGGAGAAGCATTTCGAACAATTCAGGTGGGAGATGCAGATGTAATGCTTGCAGGAGGAACTGAGGCTTCCATTACTCCTCTTGGAGTGGCAGGATTTTCCAGTTTGACTGCATTAAACAAATCCACAGACAAGACCAGAGCATCAATTCCTTTTGATCAGGACCGTGGTGGTTTTGTTATTGGAGAAGGCGCAGGAGTTGTGGTTCTGGAAGAACTGGAACATGCAAAGAAACGTGGAGCAAAAATTCTGGCTGAAGTAGTCGGATATGGAGCAACTTGTGATGCTTATCATATTACTTCTCCGGCAGAAAATGGAGAAGGTGCAGCTAAGGCAATGGAACTGGCCATCAAGGAAGCCGGTGCAAAACCGGAGGATGTGGATTATATCAATGCCCACGGAACGGGAACCCATCATAATGACTTGTTTGAAACCAGAGCTATTAAGCTTGCTTTGGGTGAGGCGGCAAAAGAGGTGAAGGTTAATTCCACAAAATCCATGGTTGGACATTTGTTGGGGGCAGCAGGTGGAGTGGAATTTATTACCTGCGTAAAATCCATCGAAGAGGAGTACATTCACCAGACGGTAGGTACGATCACGCCGGATGAGGAATGTGACCTGGACTATGTGTTAGGTCAGGGAGTGAACCAGCCGGTTTATTTGGTGCTGACGAACTCTCTTGGATTTGGCGGACACAATGCAACGTTGGCAATTAAAAAATATGAGTCGTAAGAGGTTATAAGAATGGATATTCAAAATATAAAGGAATTGATTAAAGCAGTATCGGATTCGGACCTGACTTCTTTTCAGTATCGGGAAGGAAATATTGAAATTCTGTTGGGAAAAGAAGATGAAAAGGTAGAACTGAAACAGCCGGTGACAGAACGGGTTGTATCTAATGAAACCGTGAAACAGGAACCGGAGGAAAAGAAGGAAACTGTGACGGTTCAGTCCGGAAATGAAATTAAAACACCGTTGGTAGGAACTGTATATCTGGCTCCGGCAGAAGGAGCAGAGCCTTTTGTAAAGGTAGGAGATACGGTGAAAAAAGGGCAGGTAGTTGCCATTGTGGAAGCTATGAAGCTAATGAATGAAATCGAAAGTGATTTCGAAGGGGTTGTTAAAGAAGTATTGGTGGAAAACGGTCAGATGGTGGAATACGGACAGCCGCTGTTTCTTGTTTAAAGAGGAAAATCGCAGATGTTAGATATTAATGAAATTCAGAAAATCATTCCTCACAGACATCCATTTCTTCTGGTAGATTACATCGAGGATTTTGTGCCGGGAGAATTTGCTGTGGGATATAAATGTGTCACTTATCGTGAAGATTTTTTTAAGGGACATTTTCCGGGACAACCGGTAATGCCGGGAGTTCTAACTATTGAGGCGTTGGCACAGGTGGGGGCTGTTGCAATTTTAAGTATGGAAGAACACAAGGGCAAAACCGCTTTTTTTGGTGGCATTAGCAAATGCCGATTCCGTGGAATGGTAAAACCGGGAGACAAGTTAAAACTGGAAACTACCATCATTAAACAAAAGGGACCGGTTGGAGTAGGAAAAGCAGTAGCCAGTGTGGATGGAAAAGTAGTGGCGAATGCAGAATTGACATTCGTTGTTGAATCGTAAAGAGGTTTGGAAATGATACGAAAATTATTGATTGCCAATCGGGGCGAAATTGCAGTAAGAATTATCAGAGCCTGTCGTGAAATGGGAATCGAAACGGTAGCAGTTTATTCAGTGGCGGACAGGGAAGCATTACATACACAGCTGGCAGATGAGGCAGTATGTATTGGAGAAACAAAAGCAAACGACAGTTATCTGAATATGGAAAGCATTATGAGTGCGGCAGTTTCTTCCGGAGCAGATGCAATTCATCCGGGAGTGGGTTTTCTGTCAGAAAATGCAGAATTTGTAGAACTGTGTGAACAGTGCAATATTAAGTTTGTTGGCCCATCGTCTAAAATAATTCGGAATATGGGAAATAAGGCCCTTGCCAGAGAAACGATGATTCGAGCAGGGGTTCCGGTAATTCCGGGAGGAGATGAAGAGGTAACAGATTGTAATGTGGGACGAAAGCTTGCAAATAAGATCGGCTATCCGGTGATTATTAAAGCGGCCCTTGGAGGTGGAGGAAAAGGAATGCGTGTAGCTTACAGTGATGAGGAATTTGAAAGTGCATTCCAAACAGCAAAGAAGGAAAGTGAAATGGCATTCGGCGATGGTCGGATGTATCTGGAACATTACATTGAGCATCCGAGACATATTGAGTTTCAGATTATGGCAGATTCTTTTGGAAATATGATTCATCTAGGAGAGCGAGATTGCTCGGTACAACGGAATCATCAGAAAATGATTGAGGAATCCCCCACCATTGTTTTGGATGAAAAAACAAGAAAAGAGATGGCAAAGACTGCCATTCAGGCGGCAGGAGCAGTGCAGTATGAAAGTGCAGGAACTGTAGAATTTTTGTTGGAAAAAACAGGAAAATTTTATTTTATGGAAATGAACACAAGAATTCAGGTGGAACATCCTGTGACGGAAATGGTGACAGGGCTGGATATGATTAAGGAACAGATTCGTATTGCGGCAGGAAAGCCTCTGTCTGTAACCCAGGAAGATGTTCTTCCGAAAGGACATGCCATCGAATGTCGAATTAATGCGGAAAATCCAAGACAGAATTTTGTCCCTTGTCCGGGACATATTTCCGGAATTTATATGCCGGGAGGAAATGGTGTTCGCGTGGATTCCGCCATTTATTCCGGCTATGATGTGTCTCCGTTCTATGATTCCATGTTGGCAAAATTAATTGTCCATGGAAAAAACCGGGAAGAAGCCATTCGAAAAATGCGAAGGGCGTTAGGGGAAGTAGTGATTGAAGGAATTACTTCCAACGTGGATTATTTATATGATATTTTATGTGATCGTGTATTTGTTCAGGGAAATTATGATGTTGAGTTTATAGAGGGATTCAATGAACGAATTTCCTAATGGGGAGGATAGAATTGAAACTTCAGATGCTAATTAAAAAAAATAAGGAAAAAGTTGCTGCTCCGAATTTTCCAAAGGATGTGCCGGATGGGCTTCTTAGAAAATGTCGAAAATGCAAATCCGTGGTTCTGGCAAAAAATGTGAAAGAAGCCGGATACATTTGCCCAAAGTGTGGCGGCTATTTTCGTGTCCATGCAAAGCGCAGAATCGAAATGATTGGAGATGAAGGAAGCTTTGAATCATGGTTTGAGGGAATGAAAGTGGAAGACGTGCTGGAGTTTCCGGGGTATGTGGAAAAGGTGGAAGAGCTGCGCAATCGAACCGGTCTGGATGAAGCAGTAACCTGTGGAGAATTGGCAATTGAGGGACAATCAGCAGCCGTAGCAGTAATGGATGGACGATTTCTTATGGGAAGCATGGGAAAAATTGTGGGAGAAAAAATTACCCGAACCGTAGAACGGGCGACGGAAAGAAATCTTCCGGTTATTATATTTTCCTGTTCCGGTGGAGCAAGAATGCAGGAAGGAATTGTTTCGTTAATGCAAATGGCAAAGACTTCTGCCGCGTTGAAAAGACATCATGAATCGGGAAATCTTTACATTTCTGTTTTAACTGATCCCACAACCGGTGGGGTAACAGCCAGCTTTGCCATGCTTGGAGATATTATTCTGGCTGAACCGAAAGCGTTAATTGGATTTGCAGGTCCAAGAGTCATTGAACAGACTATTGGTCAGAAACTTCCAAAGGGCTTTCAACGGTCGGAATATTTATTGGAACATGGATTTGTAGACCGAATAGTGGAACGTGAGAACCTGAAACAGACTTTAGCGGAAATTCTAAGAATGCATCAAAAGTCATCCTTGAGTTTTCAGGAAGAAGTTAAAAAGAGTCCGTCTATAAAGAAAAAAGATGGGGGACTGACGCCTTGGGAGCGGGTTCAGATTTCCAGAAAAAAGGATCGCCCGGTGGCAGAGGATTATATTAAAAAATTGTTTTCTAATTTTTATGAATTTCATGGAGATCGAAACTTTGGAGATGACCCATCCATTCTGGGAGGAATTGCATTGTTTCATGGAATCCCTGTGACGGTAATTGCTCAGGCAAAAGGTCATAACACAAAGGAGAACATTTATAGAAATTTTGGTATGCCAAATCCGGAAGGATATCGGAAGGCTTTACGTCTGATGAAGCAGGCGGAAAAATTTCATCGTCCGATTTTCTGTATTGTGGATACTCCCGGGGCATTTTGTGGGATTGAAGCAGAACAACGAGGCCAGGGGGAGGCTATTGCAAGGAATCTGTTTGAAATGTCAGCACTGAAAACACCGGTTGTCACTTTGATTATCGGAGAAGGAGGAAGTGGTGGCGCCTTGGCAATGGCGGTTTCCGATGAAGTATGGATGATGGAGAATTCCGTTTATTCCATTCTCAGTCCGGAAGGTTATGCCAGCATTTTATTGAAGGATGGAAAACTGGCGGAAAAATCTGCCAATATGATGAAAATGACTTCGATGGATTTACTTGCAATGAAGATGGTGGAAAAAGTTTTTGAGGAACCGGAAAACTATATTGAGAATACAATGGGGAGGGTCATTGAAAAAATTGACTGGGAGCTGATTCGCTTTATTGAACAGAGCAGCCAGTGGTCTGAAGAAGAAATCGTGAAACAAAGATATGAACGTTTTAGAGCAATGTAGGCAGGTGAAAGCATGAAAGAGAAGGGATTAAAAATTGGAGAACTGACTGCGAAGATTCCATTGATTCAAGGTGGAATGGGAGTTGGAATCTCTTTAGGAGGTCTGGCAGGTGCCGTGGCCAAAGAAGGTGGTGTGGGAATCATTTCTTCTGCACAGATTGGATTTCGGGAAGCTGATTTCCAGGAGAATCCGTTGAAAGCCAATTTAAAAGCTATGAGAAAAGAATTGCAAAAAGCCCGAAGCATTGCTCCGGAGGGAATTATTGGATTTAATATCATGGTAGCAGCAAATCACTATAAGGAACAGGTTTTGGAAGCCTTAAGGAGTGGAGCCGATTTGATTATTTCCGGTGCAGGACTTCCGGTGGATTTGCCAGAATATGTGAAAGATTCTACGGTAAAGATTGCTCCTATTGTATCCAGTGAAAAATCTGCCAAGGTCTTGCTGAGGCTGTGGGATAAGAGATATCAGACAACAGCGGATCTGGTGGTAATTGAAGGTCCGAAAGCCGGCGGTCATCTGGGCTTTAAGAAAGAAGAAATTCAGGAGAAACTGAAGAATTACAAAGCTGAAATTCAAAAGATCATCCGGGTGGTAAGAGAATTTGCAGGAAAGTATCAAAGGGAAATTCCCGTGGTTCTGGCAGGTGGGATTCAGACCAGGGAGGATGTAGAACAGGCATTGACCATGGATATTCAGGGGGTGCAGGTGGCAACCCGGTTTGTTCCAACTTTGGAATGCGATGCAGATGAAAAGTACAAGGAAGCCTATATTCAGGCAAATTCAAAGGATGCCGTTATTGTGCAAAGTCCGGTGGGCATGCCGGGGCGAGCTTTAAGAAATTCTTTCATCAAAAGAGTGGAAGCGGGGGAAAAGTTCCCACCGAAAAAATGTCTCGGGTGTATGAAAAAGTGTAATCCAAAAGAAATTCCGTATTGTATAACGGAACGACTGATTCATGCAGCGAATGGAAACGTGGAGGAGGCTTTGATTTTCTGTGGTGCCGGGGTAGGAAATGAAAAGCAGATGCGAAGCGTGAAAGATGTTATTGAAGAATTATTTTGAGAGAAATTTGTTAAGAGCTGATTGATTGTTTGCGGTTTTTAAAATATACTAGAGTTACTGTTAGAGAATCGTTAGGAGGAGACTATGAAAAATAGATTTGGCTATCGGGCAGCTCTGTTACTGTTGGTTTTTCTTTGGGGAATGAGTGTAAGTGCGAAAGGGGTGTCTGCAGGAAAGACCCCGTCGTTATCCAAGAAAGCGACGATATATTATCATGCGAAAAAGACCCTTCCGTTGAAGAATAATAAAAAGAAGGTTCAGTGGAGTGTTCAGAATAAAAAGATTGCAAAGATTGTGAAGAAGTCCAAAAAATCTGTACGAATTAAAGGACTAAAGGCAGGGAAAACCATTCTGACAGCGAAAATCGGTAAGAAAAAATATACCTGCAAAGTTGTGGTGAAATTCAAAAATGCCAAACAGCGAGTGAGCAGCTACCAATATAAAATTACTCCGTTATTGGCACCCTTTGATGAATATTTTTATGTGCAGACAGACAATCCTGATGTAGATGACATTCGTTTTGTGGATCAGACCAGTAAATATTTTTCTGATGGGAAAAAGGGATATGTCACACCGGTGGAAGAACGGTATTATGATGTGAAATATGAAAAAAAGAAAACCGGTCTTGTAAAAGGTGGATATATTTTTACAGCTTATGGTCAGAAAATTGATGGTGGGAAACTGGTCTTACAGGTATTGAATAGCAGGACTAATCGATATCAAAACACAAAAGTGAAGGTATCTTGCAAGGCAGTAAAAAATGTTTCCCAGTATCTGGTGGATACTTGTACGAAAACCGGTATGGGATTTTTCGAAAAGATGGATGCAATTCAAAATCAAATGGAGAAGATTTCTATTTATCCTAGAAGACTTTTAAATGGTGCCAAAAAGAATCCATATACACCAT